>NZ_JBFBFU010000027.1:0-117017 GCF_040684355.1 Kitasatospora sp. NPDC091276
CCGCAAGGTCGGCATGGGCGCCCTGCGCGCCTACCTCCTGGTCGCGATGGTGATGGTCATCATCAAGATCGTCCAGACCGCGCTCAACCACTGAGTCGCAGACCGCAGCCCGAACGGACGGGTGGTGGGCAGCGGCCCGCCACCCGTCCGTCCGTCTCCCAGGTCTCGCAGCCCTTCCCGCTCTCCCAGCTCTGCCAGCTCTCCCAGTGAAGGAGGTGCCGTCGTGCACACCCTGACCACCGCCGACTTCCTCGTCCGGCTCGCCACCGGGGTCGCCTGCGGCGCGCTCATCGGCGTCGAACGCCAGTGGCGGGCCAGGATGGCCGGCCTGCGCACCAACGCCCTGGTCGCCGCCGGCGCCACCCTGTTCGTGTTGTACAGCGAGGCCGTCGGCGACGCCGCCAGCCCCACCCGGGTCGCCTCCTACGTCGTCTCCGGCATCGGCTTCCTCGGCGGTGGCGTCATCCTGCGCGACGGCGCCGGCGTCCGGGGCCTCAACACCGCCGCCACGCTGTGGTGTTCGGCCGCCGTCGGGGTGCTCGCCGCCGCCGGGAAGCTCGAATTCGCCGTCCTCGGCACGCTCGGCGTCCTCGCCGTCCACCTGATCCTGCGCCCGGCCGGCCGGATGCTCGACCGCGCCCCGCAGTCCGGCAGCGACCCCGACTCCACCGTCCGCGCCACCGTCCACCTGGAATGCGAGCGCAAGGCCGAGACCCACATCCGGGCCCTGCTGCTCCAGGCCCTGTCCGCCTCCGGCCTCGCCCCCACCGGCCTGCGCGCCCGCCGCACCGACAGCGGCGACGCCACCAGCCTGCGCGCCACCGTGGCCATCACCGGGCAGGTCGCTCCCGCCCTCGAACAGGTCGTCAGCCGGCTCTCCCTCGAACCCGGCGTCCGCGACCTGCACTGGCACCTCGACGACGAACCCGACGACCCGAGCCGCCCCGCGCTCGCCTAGTCGGCGGCCCGGGGGAGGTAGAACGGAGGCACCGTCACGAGGCCGACCAGGAGGTCCCGATGTTCAACCCCGACCCCAGGCACGGGCCGCTGGTGCCGATGCTGCTGGTGCTCACCGTCGTCACCGGACTGGTGGACGCGGTCAGCTACCTCCGGCTCGGCCACGTCTTCGTCGCCAACATGACCGGCAACGTGGTCTTCCTCGGCTTCGCCCTGGCCGGTGCCGCCGGACTCTCCGCCACCGCCTCACTGAGCGCCCTCGCCGCGTTCGTGCTCGGCGCCCTGGTCGGGGGCCACCTCGCCCGGCGGCTGCCCGACCACCGCGGGCGGCTGCTGACCACGGCGGTGGTCGGCCAGGTGGTGCTCGTCGCCGCGAGCATCGCCCTGGCCGCCGTGGCCGGCTACACCTCCGACCCGGCCCGCTACGGCCTCATCGGGTTGCTGGCCTTCGCGATGGGCGGCCAGAACGCGGTGGTCCGCTCCCTCAAGGTCCCCGACCTGACCACCACGGTGCTCACCATGACCATCACGGCCCTCGCCGCCGACCGCACCGGCCCCCGCCGTCTGGCCTCCGCCGTCTGGATGTTCGTCGGCGCCCTCGTCGGCGCCCTCCTCATCCGCCAGGCCGACGTCCCCGTCGCCCTGACCCTCGCCCTGACCCTCCTCGTCGCCGTCGCGGCCCTCACCCACCGGGCCGCCGGAGCCCACCCCGCCCCGGCCTGGATCCACCCGCTCTGACCCGGCGCCGCGCCCCTCCGCTCGCCGGTCCTCTCTCGTGGGTCAGTCGTCCTGGCGGTGGCCGGCGCGGCCGCTCCAGAGGGGTTCGAGGCGGGCCCAGCCCTGGGCCCAGGCTTCGTCGGCGCGGCGGTCGAGGACGTGCAGGCGAAGGCGCAGGGCGAGGGTGAGCAGGGCCAGGAGGGCGAGAAGGGCGCCGGCGCCGGTGCAGACGGCGGAGACGGCGACGGAGGCGCGGTTGGTCGGGGGCGAGGAGAGCGCGCCGGCGGGGTCGACCCAGACGGGGACGACGGTGCCGGTGACGGCCGTGCGGGGGGCCTGGACGGTGCCGGTGTGCGGCTGCCCGTCGGGGTAGGTCCAGGCGGCCTCGGCGTCGACGCGGGTGCTGTAGCCGGCGCCGAAGCGTCCGCCGGTGCCGGTGCCGGTGCCGGAGCCGTGGTCGGGGAGGGTGAGCACCACGGCGTCGACCTTGTGGAGGCGCAGGCGGTCGCTGTCGGCCTGGGGTGCGGTGGCGTGGTAGGCGAGCAGGGCGCTGCCGGTGGCGAAGGCGAGGGCGAGCAGGGCCCCGAGGGTGCTCAGCAGCCAGGCGCGGGCGCGGGCCCGGTCGACGGGCCGGACCAGCGGTTCGTGCCGGGCACCGAAGGCCCGCCGCAGCCGGCGGCCGGTTCGCGGCGGGCGCGACGAGGGCCGGGCGGGGCGGGGTGTGCTGGACACGTCGACGGCTCCTCAGGGGGGTTGGGGCGGCGCGCTGGTGGGGTCGTGGGGCTTCGTCACCCAATTTCCACCCGGTGGCCGCCCGCGCACAAGAGTCGTGCGGGCTCGTACCACCGGGACCTGCGGACGGCGCCGCCGCGCGCCGGTCGCGTTCCGGGTCACGCCCGGGCGTGCGGCCGCCCGGCGCCCCTTCGCGCACCCGGGACGTTCGACCCTCGGCAGCGGCCGGGCGGGCGGGCAGGCTGGGGTCCGGCCGCATCCTTCGTGCCAGGGGACGGCTTGGCCCGGTTGACCGTGGGGGTGCCGGGCCGTGGTGCGGTGCAGGGGGTGAGCGTGGGGCTGCCTCCTGCCCGCCCGCACCCGGGTGACGGTGTCTCCGCCCGGGTTCTGACCACGTTCTGACCACGTTCTGACCGGGTTCTGACCGGGTTCCCGGCGAGGGACCCGAACGCGAGCGCTACGTGATCACCGGCGCGGGGGCGACGGAGTTCGAGACCTGGCTCCGGGATCCGGTCGCGCCCGAACCCAGCCTACGGAGCGTGCTGTTCACCAAGGTGGTGCTGGCCCTGACGCTGGGCCGCGACGCCGAGGAGTACCTGGACACCGAGCGCGCCGCCCACCTGCGCCGGATGCGCGAACGCACCGAACTGCGCCGCACCGGCGCCCTGGTGGACGCCCTGCCCGCCGACCACGGCCTGTTCCACCTGGACGCCGACCTGCGCCGGATCGACCTCACCGCCGCCCGCCTGGACGCGCCGGCCCGGCCCGGCTCGGCCCGGCTCGGCCTGGGCGGCACGGAGCGGTATGGAGCGGCGCCGCTCCGGCGAACTGGCGGGTGGTCAGGCGCAGCGCGTGGCGCCGGCCCGGGGTCTGGCGGCCCGGCCGCAGGTGCTGTTCGCCGACGAGCCGACCGGCGCGCTCGACTCGTTGAAGCGGATCACCGGCCCCGAGGCCGCCCGCAACGGCGGACGGCCCGTCGCCGTTCGGCGCGGGCCGCCCGGGCGGTGGGCTCTCGGCGTCCGAGTGCCGCCGGGGTACCCCGGCGCCCTCAGCGGGTGACGGGGTACCCGGTCGTTCCGGCCCGGACCACCGACGGCCGTTGCGGCAGCCAGCTGCCGAGGACCAGCGAGGACGGGTAGAACATCGGCTCCGGCAGCGCGTCCAGCGCGACCCGCTCCCAGCCGCCGCAGGAGTGCGGCTCGGTGACGACCGCCTCGGCCAGGCTCGGCGGCGCCAGTACGGCGGCGGTCAGCCGGGGCCGGCCGAGCTCGTGGTCGAGCAGGAGCGCGAGCACCCGCATCTGCTCGGCGGGCAGCACGATGCCGGTCTCCTCGGCGAGTTCGCGGGCCGCGGTCTGCTCGAAGGACTCGCCGGGATCGACCTTTCCGCCGGGCAGGCTCCAGGTCGGCGGCTCGCCGGCGGTGGTGCGCCGGCCGATCAGCACCCGGCCGTCCCCGGTGGGCACGATGATTCCGGCGCCGAGCAGCGGTGCGGTGGTCAATTCGCCATCTCCTTCGCGGGGGTCCTCGCCAGGATCGGGGACTACCAGTTGGAGCGCTCGTAGTCCTTCAGGAAGCAGCCGTACAGGTCCTCGCCGAGCTCGCCGCGGACGATCGGGTCGTACACCCGGGCCGCGCCGTCGACCAGGTCGAGCGGGGCGTGGAAGCCCTCGTCGGCCAGCCGCATCTTGTCCGGGTGCGGCCGCTCGTCGGTGATCCAGCCGGTGTCGACGGCGGTCATCAGGATGCCGTCGGTCTCGAACATCTCGTGCGCGCTGGTGCGGGTGAGCATGTTGAGCGCGGCCTTGGCCATGTTGGTGTGCGGGTGGCCGGCGCCCTTGTAGCCGCGCTGGAACACACCCTCCATCGCGGAGACGTTGACGACGTACTTGCGGCGGGAGGCGGAGGCGGCCATCGCCGGGCGCAGCTGGCTGATCAGGATGAACGGCGCGGTGGAGTTGCAGAGTTGGACCTCCAGCAGCTCGACCGGGCCGACCTCCTGGACGGTCTGCACCCAGCTGTTGGTGGGCGCGAGGTCGGGCACCAGCCCGCCGGCGTCGATCGCGGTGCCGGCCTCGATCCGGGCGGGCGTGGCGGAGCCGGTGACGAGCGCGAGCGAGGTGACGTCCTCGGCGGCCATCCGCTGCGCGTCACCGCTCGCCTGGTGGGGGAGGGCAGGGAGGTCGACGCTGCCGCTGCCGAAGCGGCCGATGGTGGTGGCCTGCGGCAGCTCGCCGGCCGGCAGCGGCGCGGACTCGGCGGCGATCAGCTCGCGGTAGGACTCCGGCGGGCGGCGCACGGTCTGCGCGGCGTTGTTGATCAGGATGTCCAGCGGGCCGTCGGCGGCGACCTCGTCGGCGAGCGCCATGACCTGGGCCGGGTCGCGCAGGTCGATGCCGACGACCTTGAGGCGGTGGATCCACTCGGCGCTGTCCGGCATCGCGGTGAAGCGGCGGATGGCGTCGTTGGGGAAGCGCGTGGTGATGGTGGTGTGGGCGCCGTCGCGCAGCAGCATCAGCGCGATGTACATGCCGATCTTGGCCCGGCCGCCGGTGAGCAGCGCGCGCTTGCCGGTGAGGTCGGCGCGGGCGTCCCGGTGGGCCCGGTTCTTGACGGCACAGTCCTGGCAGAGGTTGTGGTAGAACGCGTCGACCTCGACGTACCGCTGCTTGCACGTGTAGCAGGAGCGGGGCCGCTCCAGGATGCCGGCGATCTCGGTGCTGGTGACGGTGGTCAGGCCGAAGGCGCCGGCGGTCTCGTCGTCGATCCGGGTGGGTGCGCCGGTGGCGGTGCGCGCGGTGACCTCGCGGTCGTTGGCGGTCTTGCGGGCCCGGGTCTCCTGGCGGCGGCGCTGCTTGAGCGTCCGGAATATGCCGCCGACGGCCTGGCGGACGGTGATCGCGTCCGGGTGGTCGACGTGCAGCCGGTCGAGCTCGGCGAGCACGTCCAGGCAGAGCCGCAGCCGCTCGGGGTCGAGGCCGGGACCGTAGTCGATCTCCTCCCCGGTGTCCGTGCCGCTCTGGTCCTGCTTGATGTCCACGCCCGCCGTCATTGCCTGTCGCCGCTTCCCGCTCGCCTCGCCGTTACCGCGTGAATGCTACGGGAGCGGCCCTGGCCGGGGCGAAAACCGCCGGTCTTGGATGATCGTCCAAGTCTACGCGCGGAGCATTGATCATGGTTTGTACACAGTGCCAGCAATGGGCCTCGAACTGGCTTTTGATCCCACCGTCCCGGAGAATCGAATGCTGGGTGCCGGGCGCCCGAGTGCGCCCGGCGGCAGTGCCGCAACCGCACCCGAGGTGTAATTTCTCCCAGCCAGAGAGCCCCCTTCATGCGCTTCCTGAACGACCTCAAGCCCTCGTACGACTTGACGTACGACGACGTCTTCATGGTCCCCAGCCGTTCCGCCGTGGGCTCCCGGCAGGCGGTCGACCTCTCCTCGAACGACGGCACCGGCACCACCATCCCGCTGGTCGTCGCCAACATGACCGCCATCGCGGGCCGCCGGATGGCCGAGACCGTCGCCCGCCGCGGCGGCCTGGTCGCCATCCCGCAGGACATCCCCACCGAGGTCATCGCCGAGGTCGTCTCCTGGGTCAAGCAGCGCCACCTGGTGCACGACACCCCGATCACCCTCGCCCCGGGCGCCACCGTCGCCGAGGCGCTGTCGCTGCTGCCCAAGCGCGCGCACGGTGCCCTCGTGGTCGTCGAGGACGGCAAGCCGGTCGGCGTCGTCACCGACTCCGACTGCCAGGGCGTGGACCGCTTCACCAGCCTCGCCGACGTGATGTCCCGCGACCTGCTGCTCCTGGACGAGGGCATCGACCCGCGCACCGCCTTCGACAAGCTCACCGAGGCGCACCGCAAGCTCGCCCCGGTCGTCGACGCCGAGGGCCGGCTCGTCGGCATCCTCACCCGCAAGGGCGCGCTGCGCGCCACCCTGTACACCCCGGCCGTGGACGCCGCCGGCAAGCTGCGGATCGCCGCCACCGTCGGCATCAACGGCGACGTGGCCGGCAAGGCCAAGGCCCTGATCGACGCCGGCGCCGACGTGCTGGTCGTGGACACCGCGCACGGCCACCAGGAATCGATGATCAGCGCGTTGCGCGCGGTGCGCGGCCTCGACCCGCGGATCCCGATCGTGGCCGGCAACGTGGTCTCCGCCGCCGGTGTCCGCGACCTGGTCGAGGCGGGCGCCGACATCCTCAAGGTCGGCGTCGGCCCCGGCGCCATGTGCACCACCCGGATGATGACCGGCGTCGGCCGCCCGCAGTTCTCCGCCGTGCTGGAGTGCGCCGCCGAGGCGCGCCGGCTCGGCAAGCACGTGTGGGCCGACGGCGGCGTCCGCCACCCGCGCGACGTCGCGATGGCACTGGCCGCCGGCGCCTCCAACGTGATGATCGGCTCCTGGTTCGCCGGCACCTACGAGTCCCCGGGCGACCTGCAGACCGCCGCTGACGGCCGCCAGTACAAGGAGAGCTTCGGCATGGCCTCGGCCCGTGCGGTCAGCAACCGCACCGCCCAGGACTCCTCGTACGACCGGGCCCGCAAGGCGCTGTTCGAGGAGGGCATCTCGCACTCCCGGATGTTCGTCGACCCGGCCCGCCCGGGCGTCGAGGACCTGATCGACTCGATCGTGGCCGGTGTGCGCAGCTCCTGCACCTACGCGGGCGCCAACACCCTGGAGGAGTTCCAGGAGAAGGCGATCGTCGGCATCCAGAGCGCGGCCGGCTACGCCGAGGGCAAGCCGCTGCACTCCAGCTGGGCCTGATCTGGTCGGGCCTGAGCGCCCGCTCCTTCACCGGCCGGCCGGTTCCTCGCCTCGGGGAGCCGGCCGGCCGCCGTGCGGGGGGCGTCCGGTGCCCTGTGGGGTGCGTCCGGTGCAGTGCCCGGTGCATGCGGCGCCGTGCCCGGTGCGTGCGGTGCCTTGTCTGGTGCGTCCGGCGTGCCCGCCGCCGTGCCCGGGGCGTCCGCCGTGCGTGGTGAGCCGCCGGCCGCGTCCGGTGCGGGGTGCGGGCCGAGCGGGAGCAGCAGGGCGTGGCCGAGCAGGCCGGCCGAGCAGTCCAGGGCGGCGGCGAAGGCCCGCGCGGCGGTCGGCACCGCGCGCAGCTCCCAGAGCGCCTGGACGGCGGACCACGCCCCCTCGCGGGCGGCCTCCACCGACCAGACGCCGAGCAGGTGGGTGAGCGGCTCGGCGCGCTCCAGCAGGTCCGGGCCGGGCACCAGCTGCTCCCGGACGGCGGTCTCCACCTCCGCCAGCAGGCCGTTGATCCGGTGGTAGTCCGCCGCGAGCCCGGCCGGCTCGCAGCCCCGACGCAGGCAGGTGTCCACGACGGCGAGCGGCAGGTCGTGCTGGATGTGGGCGTTCATCCCGGCCAACGCGAACTGCAGCGGGTGCACCCCCGGGTGGGCGCGCAGTGCGAACAGCGGACGCCAGCAGGCGGGCGGCTCCTGCCCGGCCGCGTCGGCGGCCACGGCCAGCAGGTAGCGCCCGGCGAACACCGTGTCCAGCTCGGCCATCGCCGCCGGATCGGCGAAGTACGAGCCGCCGAGCCGGCCGCGGACGGCCTCCGTGACGGTGAGGTAGAGCCGGTTGAAGACCGCCACCCCGTCCGCCGGGGGCAGGACCGCCCCGATCTCCCGCAGCCGACCGACCACCTCCTCGACCGTGACTGGCGTCGTGACCCGAGTCGTGACTGGTGTCGCGACAGGCGCCGTGACCGTGTTCGCGGCCAGCACCGCGACCGGCGTGCCGTCCGCCGCCATCGTCGTACCGGGCATGCGCCACCCTCCGATGTCGATCGTGCACTGATCGCATCATCGTGGCAGCGCGGACGGCAGCCCGGTGCGTGCGGCGCGCGGCGCGCGGCTGAGACCAGGTGATTCAGCCCAGCTCGTACTCCAGGACGTAGGTGTGGGTGCCGGCCTCGTCGACGGTCAGGCGGAACTCGCCGGTGAGCCCGGCCAGCTCGCCCGACCCGGTGCCCGGCACCACGCGTATGGTCGTCCCGCCGGTGTCCCACGCCGCGTGCTGGAGCACGAACGAGCCCTTACGCCCGTCCAGTTCGCCCGTCACGTGCTCCACCGCGACGTAGGACGCCGGGCCGCCCGAGGGGCCCGCGACGGAGAGCATCCGCACCTCGCTGGTGCCGCTCAGCCCACCCGTGAAGTTCTTGGAGATCCGGACCCGCCCGAAGGCCGCACCCTCGCGTTCCTCCGTCTCCACCGGTTCGAAGCCGGTCAGCTCGAACGACCCGCTGGCCTTGTCCCCCATGGCGCACTCCCTCCGACGATCGCTACCCGGCCGGCTCCTCACCGACCGTGTGCGAAGCCTTGCACACGGCTCTGACAATCGGCCGGGCCGTCACTGCTCCCGCCGGCCCGCCCATCCCGCCTGCCCCCTGCCTGCCTGCCTGCCCGTCCGCTGTCCGCCCTCCGCCCGTCAGTGCTCCCAGCGGAGCGCCAGCAGCGCCGCGTCGTCCGTCAGCCCGGCGTCGCCGACCCAGCCGTCGACGTCCGCGAGCAGGTCCTCCAGCAGGTCCGCCGGGTTCCCCGCGGGCAGCCCCGGCAGCCGCTCCTCCAGCGGGTAGAACCGCCCCTCGGCGTTGCGGGCCTCGGTGATGCCGTCGGTGTACAGGAGCAGCAGGTCCCCCGGCAGCGGCTCGAAGTGGACCGTCGGATACCTGCCGCCGGTCAGCCCCCGCAGTCCGAGCGGCGGCGCGGCGTACGGCGGCGTCAGCGCGCGCACCCGGCCCGCGCGGCGCAGCAGCGGGGGCGGGTGCCCGCAGTTGACCACGCCGGCCGGCCCGCGCTCCGCGGGCACGGTCAGCAGCAGCGCGGTGGCGAAGCGCCCCTCGTCCGGTCGGGCGGCGAGCGCCGCGTCCAGCCGCTCGGCCAGCCGCGCGAGATCGGGCTCCGTCCGGGCCGCCTCGCGGAACACCCCCAGCACGTCCGCCGCCGTCTCCACCGCCGGCAGCCCGTGCCCCTGCACGTCCCCGAGCAGGATCCGGGTGCCGTAGCGGGTGTCGACCACCGCGTACAGGTCCCCGCCGATGCGTGCCTCGGCCGCCGCCGCGACGTAGCGCACCGCGGTGCGCAGCCGCCCGATCCGCTCCGGCGGCGGGCGCAGCAGGGCCCGCTGCGCCGCCTCGGCGACCGTCCGGACGTGGAACAGCTCCCGCTCCCGGGCCGCGACCAGGACGACGTTGGCGGCGCTGGCCAGGGTCGCCGCGAGCACCGTGATCAGCGCGGTGATGTGCACCTCGGCCGGCAGTTCGGTGTTGGTGGTCTCCAGCAGCCCGACCGCCACGACGGCGATGCCCCCGGCGGCCAGCGGCACCCGGGCGCTGCGGGTGGTCGCCCCGGCCAGGACCGGCGCGACGGCCAGTACGGGGGAGAGGGTCGTCCCCGGCCCCGTCACCAGGTCGGCCACCACGGCGGCGACCAGCAGCCCGAAGGCGCCGACCAGCAGCATCCGGGTGCGCCGCGGCAGGTGCAGCGGTGGCACACCGTCCGGGCCGTCTGCGCTCACACGTCCTCCCGGCTGCTCCCGGCGGATTGGCGACCTACCGTCCACTGTGCTCCGCACTCCCCGTGAGCGGCACCTCGGGGGCCCGGGGCGGCTCGTGGACCTCGGCCGGGGCCGCCCCGAGCGGGCGGACTACGCTGGCCGGGAGATGAGACGCAAGAGCCGCCGCCCGGCCTCCCCCCTCCCGCAGCGCCACGGTGTGGACCCGGTGCACCTGCGGCTGCCACCCGAGGGCCCCTGGCCGACCGTCCGCGCCTACCTGGTCGAGCGGCTGCCGGCCGTGGCCGCCGCGCGGATCGACGCGGCGCTGAGCGGCCGCGAGATCGTCGGCGAGCACGGCCCGGTCGCCGACGACGCGCCGTTCCGACCCGGCGCGCACCTGTGGTTCTACCGGGACCTCCCCGAGGAGGTCCGCGTCCCGTTCGAACTGGAGGTGCTGCACCGCGACGAGCACCTGGTCGTCGTCGACAAGCCGCACTTCCTGGCGACCACCCCGCGCGGCCGGCACGTCGTCGAGACGGCGCTGTCCCGGTTGCGGCACAGTCTCGACCTGCCCGCCCTCAGCCCCGCGCACCGGCTCGACCGGCTCACCGCGGGCCTGGCCATGTTCGTGGTGCGGCCCGAGGAACGCGGTGCCTACCAGACCCTGTTCAGCGACCGGCTGGTGCGCAAGGAGTACCAGGCGATCGCCCCGTACGACCCGGCGCTGGACCTGCCGCGCACCGTGCGCAGCCACATCCTCAAGGAGCGCGGGGTGATCGCGGCCCGGGAGCTCGACGCGCCGCCGAACAGCGAGAGCCGGATCGACCTCCTGGAACGCCGCGACGGCCTGGCCCGCTACCGGCTGCGGCCGCTGAGCGGGCGCACCCACCAGCTGCGGCTGCACATGTGCGGCCTCGGCGTGCCGATCCTCGGTGACCCGGTGTATCCGGTGGTGCTGCCCGAACCGGCCCCGGACGACTTCCGTCGTCCGCTCCAACTCCTCGCCTCGGTGGTCGAGTTCACCGACCCGCTGACCGGCCGGGAGCGCCGCTTCGACACCCGCCGCACCCTCGCCGCCTGGACGGACCCGCAAGCCTGGGCCGCCGGCCCAGGTCCGGCGACCCAGGCACCCTAGGCCCAACGGACGACCGGGTCCCGGTTCCGGCGGCCGATCCGCCGCCGCCCCCTGCGGGGCGAGGGTGGGGGCATGAACGCAGCACAGCACACCGCCCCCGCCCCCGTCGCCGTGGTCACCGGAGCCTCCCGGGGGCTCGGCCTGGCGCTCGCCCGGGCCCTCGCCGCCGACGGCTGGCAGCTGGTGATCAGCGCCCGTGGCGCGGCCGGACTCGCCGCCGCCGAGGCGGCCCTGGCCGCCGTCACCAAGGTCGTCGCCCTCTCCGGTTCCATCGTCGACGACGACCACCGTGCCCACCTGACCGCGGCCGCCGACGGGCTCGGCGGCGCGAGCCTGCTGGTCAACAACGCCGGTACGCTCAACGGCGCCACCGCGCCCGGCGCCGAGCCGCTGCCCCGGCTGGCCGACTTCCCGCTGCCGGACCTGCTGGAGACCTTCGAGGTCAACGCGCTCGCCCCGATCGCCCTCACCCAGCTCCTCCTGCCTCAGCTGCGCGCCCGCGCCGGGAGCGTGCTCAACATCAGTTCGGACGCCGCCGTCGTGCCCTACCTCGGCTGGGGCGGCTACGGCGCCAGCAAGGCGGCGCTCGACCATGCCACCGCCGTACTCGCCCGCGAGGAGCCGGAGTTGCGGGTGTGGGCGGTGGACCCGGGAAGCATGCGCACCGGGATGTTGCAGGAGGCCAGCCCCGGTGAGGACATCTCCGGCGAGCCGCTGCCCGAGGAGGTGGTGCCGGTCCTGCTCGGACTGCTGCACGACCGGGCCGCCTCCGGCCGCTACCGCGCCGAGGACCTGAGGGTCGCGGCCCGGGGTGGGCGATGACCGGACTCGTGGACCTCGGCCTCGACGTCGCCGTGCCGCCCGAACTCTCCGCCCGGGCACCGGCGGAGGCGCGCGGCGGGGCGCGGGACGGCGTGCGGATGCTGGTCGGCCGGCGCGACCGGGGGAGCGTCGAGCACCACCGCTTCACCGAGCTGCCCGAGGTGCTGCGCGCGGGTGACCTGCTGGTGGTCAACAACTCGGCCACCCTGCCGGCCGCGCTGCCCGGCCGGCTGCCCGACGGTACGGCGGTCGCGCTGCACCTGTCCTCCGCCCAGCCCGACCAACGCGGCTCCCACCTGGTGGAGTTGCGGCGGGTGGTGCCGGGGGCGGCGGCCGCCTACTACCCGCCGGCCGACTCCCCGGCCCGCCCCGGTCTGCGGGTGGCGCTGCCCGCCGGCGGCGCGGCCGAGCTGGTCGCACCGTTCACCGCCCGGCTCTGGTACGCCGAACTGACGCTGCCAGCAAGGCTGTTGCCGTACCTGGAGGTGCACGGCAAGGCGATCCGATACGGCTACGTGGACCGCGACTGGCCGATCGAGGCCTACCAGACGGTCTTCGCGGCCGTCCCCGGCAGCAGTGAGATGCCCAGCGCTGCAAGGCCGTTCAGCGCGGAGGTGGTGGCCCGGCTGGCGGGTCGCGGGGTGCTGGTCGCGCCGGTCACGCTGCACACCGGGGTGGCCTCGCCGGAGGCGCACGAGGCGCCGTACGCCGAGCGGTTCCACGTCCCGGCGGCCACCGCCCGCCTGGTCGGCCATGTGCGGGCCGGCGGTGGGCGGGTGATCGCCGCCGGCACCACGGTGGTGCGCGCCCTGGAGTCGGCCGCCGCGTCGGACGGCACCGTCCAGGAGGCGGACGGCTGGACGGAGTTGGTGATCACTCCGGAGCGCGGGGTGCGCGCGGTCGACGGCCTGCTCACCGGCTGGCACGAGCCCCGCGCCTCGCACCTGCTGATGCTGGCCGCCGTCGCCGGGCGGCCCCTGCTCGCCGAGTGCTACCGGGCCGCCGTCCAGCACCGTTACCTCTGGCACGAGTTCGGCGACGTGAACCTGCTCCTGCCGGACTGAGCCCGCGGCCCGCGCTGCCCGGTCGCGGGCCGGATCGCTCGGTCGCGGGCCGTGCCACCTGGTCGCGGGCCGGATCACTCGGACGGGCTGCCCGGGGGCAGTTCCAGCTCGAACCAGACCACCTTGCCGTCCCCGGTGCGGCGGCTGCCCCAGCGGTGCGCGAGCTCGTTGACCAGGTGGATGCCGCGCCCGCCCTCGTCCTCGGCGCGGGCGCGCCGGATCCGGGGCGTCTCGCTCTCCTGGTCGGCGACCTCGACGGTGAGCGCCCGGTTGCAGAACAGCCGCAGCTGGGTGGGGGATCCGGCGTGCACCAGGGCGTTGGTGATCAGCTCGCTGGTGAGCAGTTCGGCCCAGTCGGCGAGCGGTTCGAGGCCCCAGGCGGCCAGCGTCTCGCGGGTGAAGCGGCGCGAGTGGGCGACCATCGCGCGGTCGCCGGTGAGCGGCAGGCTGGCGATCCGGTCCGCGCCGACCGGCCGGACCTGCGCCATGATGACGGCGATGTCGTCCTCGCTGGTGGGGCCGGTGAGTTCGGCCAGGACGGCGTCGCAGGTCTGCTCCAGCGAGCGGCGCCGGTCGGCGACCGTCCGGCAGAGCAATTGCAGTCCCTCGTCGATGTCGTGGCCCCGGCGCTCGACCAGCCCGTCGGTGTAGAGCGCCAGGATGGCCTCCTCGGGGAGGGTGAACTCCACGCTCTCGAACGGGACCCCGCCAACGCCGAGCGGTGCGCCGGGCGGCAGTTCGACCAGGTGCGCCCGCCCTTGCGGATCGGCGACGACGGGCGGCAGGTGGCCGGCGCAGGCGGCGGTGCAGTGGCGGTCCACCGGGTCGTACACCACGCAGACGCAGGTGGCGAACTGGCCCTCGCCGAGCGCGCTGGAGGCTTCGTCCAGCCGGTGCAGGACGCGCTCCGGGTCCAGGTCCAGGGTAATCAACGTCCGGGCGACGGTTCGCAGTTGGCCCATGGTGGCGGCGGCCCGGATGCCGTGGCCCATCACGTCGCCGACGATCAGCGCGACCCGCCCCGAGGAGAGCGGCACGACGTCGAACCAGTCGCCGCCGACCTCGCTGACCACGCTGCTGGGCAGGTAGCGGTAGGCGAGGTCCAGGCCGAGCGTGCGGTGGATCTCCTGCGGCAGCAGGCTGCGCTGGAGGGTGAGCGCGGTGTCCCGCTCGCGCCGGTAGAGCCGGGCGTTGTCGATCGCGAGGGCGGTGCGCGCGGCGAGTTCCTCGGCCAGCGAGCGGTCCTCCGGGCCGAACGGCTCCGGGTTGCGGGTGCGGACGAACTCCGCGCCGCCCAGCACGAGTCCGCGCGCCACCAGCGGCACCATCAGGTACGAGTGCACCCCGGCGGCCAGCCCCGGCTGGACCCGGTCGGGCGAGGCGGCGATCCGGCGCATCTCCTCCTCGGTCACCTCGGAGACCAGGATCGAGCGCCGGGTGCGCAGGCTCTGGGCGTACAGCTGGGCGGACTGCGAGGTCTCGCCGACCTGGTCGGAGGCCGCCGTCATGCCGCCGCCCCGGGTCGCTTCGCCGACCGCCACCGCCCGCATCAGTATCGAATCGTTCTCCGGGACGGGGCCGGGCTCCTCGCCGCCGAGTACCGCGTCGCGCAGGTCCACGGTGACGAAGTCGGCGAAGCGCGGGATCACCACCTCCACCAACTCCTGGGCGGTGCGGTGCAGATCGAGGGTGGTGCCGATCCGGGTGCTGGCCTCGTTGAGCAGCGACAGCCGCTGCTGCGCGGCCCGGGCCTCGTCCAAAGCCCGCTGCCGGGCGGCGGCCGCGTCGCGCTCGCGGGTGAACAGCAGCGCGTTGTCGATGGACACGGCGGCCCGCACCGCCAACTCGCCGGCCAGCGCCAGGTCGTCCTCCTCGTACGGGTGCTCCACCAGGGTGCGGTAGAACCCCGCGACGCCGACCGCGGTGCCGCGCGCGATCAGCGGGACGACCATGAAGGAGTGGACGTTCTGCTCCCGCACCGCCGCGGCGCGCACCGGGTCGTCGGCGAACCAGGCCAGCCCCTCCGCGTCCATCCGCGGCACCAGGACCGGCTTGCGGTGTGCCAGGCTCCACGCGTACGGCGTGCCGGGTGCGAAGCGGTGCACCCCGCCGAGCCGGGCGACCGGCCGCAGCGTCGAGCCGGGCACCGAGTGGAAGGCCATCCGCCGCAGCAGCGCCGAACCGTCCGCCGGGGCGCGGGCCTCGCGCTCGCCGCGGACCAGGTCCTCCAGCACCTCCACCACCACGGAGTCGGCCAGCCTGGGCGTCGCCACCTCGGCCAACTCCTGCGCGGTCTGGGCGAGATCGAGCGTGGTGCCGATCCGGGTGGAGGCCACGTTGACCAGCGCCAGCCGCTCCTGGGCGGCCTTCGCCTCGCGCAGCGCCTGCTGCCGGGCCAGGACGGTCTGGTGCTGGCGCAGGTACAGCCGGGCGTTGTCGATCGCGACGGCGGCCCGCGAGGCCAGCTCGTCGCCGAGGGTGATGTCGGCCTCGGCGAACGACTCCCGGTCGCCGCGCCGCGAGTACACCACCATGCCGAGCGTGGTGCCGCGCGCCACCAGCGGGGTGATCCGCACCGAGCGCGGCCGGTCGCCGAGGTAGGCCCTGCGGTGGCTCTCGGTGATGGCCTCGCTCAGCAGCGGCAGCTCCCAGGACGGCACCACCACCGTCCGCCCGGTGGCCAGCGCCCGGGCGTACGGCGAGTCCGGCGTCAGCTCGTACAGCGATTCCACCGGCAGTGACTCGGCCGGGTACAGCGGGTCGGTGGTGGCCAGGGCCAGCCGGCGGACCAGCTGCGGCGCGTCCGGGTCGGGCGGTTCGACGTTCCGCCCGGTCACCAGCACCTCCAGCGCGAACACCCCGCTGATGTCGGCGACCCTGGGCACCATCGTGTCGGCCAGCTCCCGGGCGGTCTGCCGGAGGTCGAGCGTGGTGCCGATGGAGGCGGTCGCGTCGACCAGCAGGGCCAGCCGCTCCTGGGCCCGCGCAGCCCGGGCCTCGGCGCGGAACCGCTCGGTGACGTCGATGACGGTGGAACTCACGCCGAGCACCCGGCCGCCGGGTTCCTCCAGCCGGAAGTACGAGGCGGACCACGCGTGGTCGTGCTGCGGGTCGCCCGGGGTGCGGCCGTGCGAGCGGGTGTCCACCACCGGCTCGCCGCTCTCCAGGACCCGTCGCATCACCGCCTCCGCCTCGGTGCCGTTGATCCCGGGCAGCACCTCGGTGAGCCGGTGGCCGAGCTGCTCCTCGACGGGCAGGCCGTTGGCCCGGGCCAGCGCCTCGTTCAGCCGGACGAAGCGCAGCTCGGGGTCGAAGACGCCCATGCCGACGGGGGACTGGGTGAAGAAGCCGTCGAGCACCGCCAGGTCCGCCTGGATCCGGCGCAGCGTGGTCACGTCGGAGGCGACGGCCAGCACCAGCGTGCGGCCGTCCGGCCCGGTGATCGGATGGGTGCGGAACTCCAGGTTCACCAGATGCCCGTCCCGGTGCCGGACCGGGAACACACCGGACCAGGCCCGGCCGTGCAGGATCTGCTGGAACAGCTCCAGCACCTCGGGCCGCTGCTCCTCGGAGGTCAGCAACTTGGCGGCCTTGGCCCCGATCGCCTGCCCCGGGGAGTAGCCGAGCAGTGCCTCCGCGTCGCCGCTCCAGTGCAGGATCCGGCCGTCGGCCTCGATCAGCGCCGTCGCGATCGGCACCATCAGCAGGGCGTCCTGTTGCGGCTCGCCCAGGTGGTGTTCGTTGTCGTTCACCATGGCCAGAGAACCGTCCGGAGATCGTCCCCACCAGCCCTGCCATCTTCGCACGCGGCCCCGGCGGGCCGCTCACCGTAGCGGCTCACCGGAGCGGCGGCGGGCGCTCCGGGAAGAAGTCGTCGAGCTCCCGGCTGCACGGGCTGCACCGCGGCGCTGGCGGCGGTCGAGCGCGCGAAGTCGGCCGGGCCGACTTCCCGCGCTCCTCACCGGGTCGCGGCCCGCTCGCGGGCCGGGGCGGCCTCCGGGGCTCCGCCGCCCCGGGCTTCGGCGGCGCGGGCGACCAGGGCGAGCAGCGCGCCGACCAGGCACAGGGCGGCGGCGACCAGAACGGCCCGGTCGGTGCCCGCCGCCAGGGCGCGGGCGGCGGCCTCCCGGCCGGGGCCGCCCGGTCGGGCCGAGCCCGCGACGGCCACGGTGACCGCGACGCCGAGCGCCGAGCCCAGGTACCGGGAGGTGTTGTTGGCACCCGAGCCCATGGCCGCCCGGTGCGCCGGGACGCTGCTGACGGCCAGCCGGGCCAGCGCCGCATTGAGCACCCCGCTGCCGACGCCCGCCACCGCCAGACCCGGCGCCAGCCGCAGCCAGCCGGAGCCGGGTGCCAGCCCGTACAGGCCCGCCTCGCCGAGGCCGCAGACCGCGAGCCCGACGGCGACCTGCGCGGTGGCCGACAGGTGCGCCGCCAGCCGCCGCGCCTGGAGCGCGGACAGCACCGACAGGCCCGACCAGAGCGCCAGCACCCCGCCCGCGGCCAGGCCGGACAGGCCCAGGACGCCCTGGAGCAGGGTCGGCAGATAGCTCATGAAGCCGACCAGCGAGAGTCCGGTGAACAGGGCCCCGCCGGTGGCGGCGACGAAGCCGGGGCTGCGGAACAGCGCGAGGTCCAGCATCGGCTCCCGGACCTTCGCCTCGACCAGCCCGAACAGCGCCAGCAGCAGCACCCCGAGCAGCAGCAGCACGACGACCACCGGCCGCCCCCAGCCGCCGCGCCCCTCGGCCAGCCCGGCGATCAGGCAGGACGTCCCGGCGGCCAGCGTCAGCACCCCGTACGGATCGAGGGCGCGTGGCCGTTCGGCCCGCGACTCGGTGAGGACGGCGGCCGCGTACGCCGCCACGGCGGCCGAGACGACCGCGATCCCGCCGCTGACCGCGCGCCAGCCGGCCCACTGCCCGACCAGCGCGCCGTACACCGGGCCGACGGCGATGCCGAGGCCGACGGCGGCGCCCCAGACCCCGAGTGCCCGGATCCGGCCCGGGCCGGGTGGGTGGGCGTGGCTGATCAGGCCGAGCGCGGGTGCCAGGACGGCGGCCGAGGCGACGCCGAGCAGCACCCGGGCGGCCAGGTAGACGGCGCCGCCGGGGGCCAGCGCGGCCAGCGTCTCGGCGGCCGCGAACAGCAGCACGCCGAAGGTGAAGACCCGCTTGCGGCCGTGGTCGTCGGCGGCGCTTCCGGCGGTGAGCAGCAGGGCGGAGATGCCGACCAGGGTGCCGGTGAGGATCCAGGTCCGGCCGGTGGCCCCGAGGTGCGCGCCCTGGGCGGTGGCGGCGAGCGAGGCGGTGGGGGCGGTGTAGGCGACGGTGACCAGCGCGGTCGCGGCTGCGGTGGCGGCCAGGGTGGCGCGGGGCCGGACGGGCGCGGTGACGGGGGAGGAGCCGGGTGGTGCGGGGGACATGGGGTGTTCCTCCGGAGCGCGGACCTTAGGTCTGGTGAATGAACCTTCGTCTCGATCGGCACGCTACCACCATTGGTCTGTTCATTGAACCCGCTGTCCGGGTGGACTACGCTGACCCGCATGGCGCTGGGAACCGACTACGAGCAGCAGGACTGCGCACTGGCCCGCGCCCTGGAGGTGGTCGGCGAACGCTGGAGCCTGCTGATCCTCCGCGACGCCTTCTACGGAGTGCAGCGTTTCAACGACTTCCTCGCCCACCTCGGCATCCCCCGCGCCGTCCTCACCGCCCGCCTCAACGCCCTGGTCGCGGCCGGGGTGCTGCGCAAGGAGCCGTACCAGCAGGCGCCGCTGCGCCACGGCTACCTGCTCACCGAGACCGGCCTCGAACTGTGGGGGCCGCTCTACCAGTTGAGTCGCTGGGGCGGCCGCCACGCGACCGCGGGCGGTCCGCACCACCTGTTCGCGCACGCCGTCTGCGGCACCGACCTGGACGTCGTCGGCGCCTGCCCGCGGTGCGGTGGCGCACCCGTCCCGCCGGCCGAGATCGCGATGCGCCCCAACCCCGCCCGCGGCGACGCGCACCGGGACGACCCGGTCTCCCGCTCCCTGGTCCGCCCGCACCGGCTGCTCGAACCGATCGCCTCGGCGGCGCCGGCCGCGTAGCGAACGGCGGGCGACGGACGGCGGCGCGGCCGTCGGCAGGCTGCCGACGGCCGCGCCCACCACACCCGGGTCACGGCTGGAACGACACCTCCGGATTGGCGGCGGTCGGCCCGTCGAGGAGCGGCTGCCGCACGCCCTTCAGCTGGAGGTCGAGGAAGGCCGCCACGTACGAGCGGGTGAGCTCCGCGCCCCGCTCGCCCGACATCGTGGTGCCGGGAGGCTGGGGCAGGTTGAGCTTCTCGAAGAACAGCGGGAAGTCGGTGAAGGTGCCGTGGTTGGAGCCGGCGAAGGTCAACCAGCGCTTCCAGCCGTCGAGGTGTGCCCAGCTCTCCGTCCAGCTGCTGTCCTCGGCGCCGTCGGGCAGCGGGTGGCCGATCATCAGGAAGGGCTTGCCGCCGATCCCGGAGGCGGGGACCGTGACGTCCATGGTGCCGTCCAGGTCCACCCCGGCCCGGATCCGGTCGTCGGCGAGCAGGGACGGGACGGTCGAGGCGCCGCCGGCCGAGTGCCCGGCCATCCCGATCCGGTCGCGGTCGATCATGCGGGCGTAGCGCCACGCCGGGTGGGGGCGGGCGGTCAGCTGGTCGAGGACGAAGGAGACGTCCTTCGCCCGGCTGTTGTCCACGGCCGCCCAGGACTCCGGGGTCGTCAGCTTGTCGCACAGCAGGCACGGGAGGGTCTGCCCGTCGGGGAACGTCGTCCCGGTGTTCTCGTAGGTGTGGTCGACCAGCGCGACGACGTACCCGCGGCTGGTCAGGTCCTCGGCGAGGCCGCTCAGCGAGGCCCGCGGCATGGTGAAGCCCGGCGACAGCACCACCAGCGGGAAGTGGCCGCCCTGCGGGCGCGCGTCGGACTTCGCCCAGGTCCGGGTGCCGGTGACCGTCTCGGTCGGGATGGTGTTGCCCGGGAGCTTCCCGTCCAGCAGCATCCGGGCGGCCGCAGGGGTCATGTACGGGGCCGCGCTGCCCGTCCCGGCCTTCGCGGGGTAGTACATCGACACCATCAGCTGGCGCGGACCGGCGGAGGGGACCCACGGATCCGGGCGGTCCCGGTCCACCAGGTGCAGGATCTCCTGCCCGACCGCGTACGGGCCGGTCGGGCGCGGCAGGTCGACGTGGACGGCGGCGGGGGCGGGAGCGGAGGCGTTCGTCAGGGCGGCGGGAGCGGCCAGCGCCGGCGCGGCGGCGGCGACGGACAGCGGCAGGGTGAGCAGCAGGGCTGCCGCGGCCGTGGTGGTACGAAGTCGGTTCATGTGAGGGACGGTAGGCCGGGGGAGCGGAAGTTGACGTCCACTCAGCGGCGTAGAGATCCCTTCCGGGATGTGCGGGCGGGGACCCTTAGGGGTCGGCCGAATGGACGCCGGCCGAACCGGGCCGAACCGGGCCGGACCGAACCGAACCAGGCCGGGCCGGACCGAACCGGGCCGGAGTCGTTGAGGAATCGAACTCGAACTCACCGCGGAGCAGCGAGCTCGGGAGCCCACCCCTCGGATCGTCCGCCGGTCAGAGGCTCCGGGCCCGGACCTCCTCGACGAAGGCCGCCGCCGCACCGGCGTTCGGCACCGGGAGGGTGAGCGGCAGGCCGGCCGAGTGCGTCCGGATCTCCAGTTCCCCGAGCTCCGAGGCCCGCGCGGACTGCACCTCCGTCCACCGGAACGACTCCGTCGCGGCGAGCGGGTGCGGCGGCCGGTGCACCAGCCCGCCGGCCGTCAGCGTCAGCCGCCCCCGGGCGAACCGGACGCCGCCCTCCGTGCGCAGCGCCTCGTGCAGTGCGGCCCGGAGGGTCGGGCGGAGTCGCTCGTCGAGCTCCCGGAACAGCTCGTCCAGCCGTCGCAGGTGCGCCAGTGCCAGTGGCTCGTCCGCGCCGACCAGCCAGATCCGGCCCTGCTCGCCCACTCCGTGCCGCCCGCCGGGGGCGTACTCGGTGGCCTCCACCGCACTCCACGGCAGGGGCTGCTCCGCGCCGTCCGCCCCGACCAGCACCAGCCCGCGCTCGTGCACCCGGACGGCCCGCAGGCCCGGCGCCGGCCGCAGCCGCCCGTACCCGCTCGCGGCCGTGATCGCCGCCGCGGCCACCACGGGCGCGGGCCACCACTCCCCGCTCGCCAGCCAGGCCGCCCCGGCGACAGCGGCCGCCGCCGCGTCCAGCCAGGCCCGCGTCGGCCATGGCAGCGGCCGGAACCGCCGGTACACCCGCACCGCGCGGCCGAGCCGCCCGTCGCCGTCCGCGACCGACCGAGCCCGCGACAAGGGCCACACCACCGCCACCTCGGCCACCTCCCGCTGAGCGAACACCACAACCGGAACCGCGACTGTCAGATCCTCAGCATCGACCGACCGCCGCGCCCTCGAACAGGGCCAATTCGTACCTCTTGGCCCTGAAACGACCTCACCCCATCCTCCACCTCACTCCGCCGACGGCCGCACCCGGTCCTCCGCCGGGCCCGCTCACCGCCACGCCCCGGCCCCGGCTCGTCAGCTCGTCGTCGCGTACTCGTTCTGCAGCGTGCGCAGCAGGGCCGTCCCGGCCGGATCGGCGGAGCGGCGGGTGTTCACCAGGACCACCACCCCCACCTGCTTCTCCGGATCGAAGGCCACGAAGGAGCGGAACCCGCCCGTGCCGCCGTTGTGCCAGATCTGCAGGTGGCCGCCCTGCTGGCTGTGCAGGCGGTGGCCGAGCCACCCCAGGTGCGTCCAGGCGAACGGGTTGACCCGGTGCCGGGTCTCCCGGGTGAGCGTGATCGCGGGCGCCAGCGGCGCGTCCGGCTCGCGGTCGGCGGCCAGCTGGGCCCGCAGGAGTATCGCCAGGTCGGAGGCGGTCGACCGGAGCCCGCCCATGCCGGAAATGTCCGCGAAGTTCCAGTACGGCACGGGCCGCCCGCCGGAGGTGTGCCCGTGCGCCAGCCGCTCGGACTGCTCCCGGCCCGAGCGCACGTGGGTGTCCACCAGCCCCAGCGGCTCGCATATCTCGCGCGCCACCAGCTCCTCGTAGCCGGTGCCGGTCCGGTGGGCGAGGGCCAGGCCGAGCAGCCCGGCGCCGAGGTTGGAGTAGCGGAAGCCGCGCCCGGGGGTGGCCCGCAGTCTCGTCCGGGCCAGCCCGGCGAGGACGTACTCGGTGCTGCAATGCGCGTACGGATCGGGTTTGTTGGGATTGAGCAGCGCAGTCGCCAGCATGCCCCGGGGCAGCCGGGGGAGCCCGGAGGTGTGGGTGGCGAGGTGTCGCAGGGTGATCGGCTGCCCGCCCCTGGCCGGGACGGCGGCACCGTCGGGCCGTACGTCGGCGAGCACGTCGGCGAGCGGTTCGTCGAGCGGGTCGTCGAGCCCGGTGGCGGTCCCGCCGGAGTCGGCGAGCACCAGCCGCGCGAGGGCGAGCGAGGTGAACACCTTGGTGACGGAGCCGACTTCGAACAGGGTGTGCGGCCCGGGCACGGCGCCGCCCGGACCGGTCCGCCCGGCGCCGCGGATCTCCACGGCGCCGCCGGCCAGCCCGGCGACCACCGCGCCGACGTGCTGGCCCGCGAGCCGGTCGGCGGTCTGTTGCGCGAGGCGGGCGAGTTCGTTCATGCCTTGAGCGTAGGGGGCCGCGACCTGCGAAGTCGTCCGCCGGAACGACGATTTCAACCGCCCTCCGCTGCTCCTGCGGGAGTACGCCCCCCACATGAGTACGCCCCGCTACGCTCGGCAGCGTACGGACACCACGGTGTGATGACCGGTCCGGGCGTAGCGGGGCGCGTGGTGGGGCGGGGGCGAGCCGTCAGCAGCTCAGGTTGCCCCCGGGGACGGTGCCGAGGATCTGGACGAAGCTCTGGTACAGGCTGATCCGGTGCTGCATCTGGGCGGTGTTGTTGCCGTTGCACTCCAGCGAGCCGTTGATGCTGCGGATCGTCTCACCGAAGCCGTACCCGTTGACCATGGCGTTGTGCGCGGTCATGGTGCCCGGCCCGTTCTGGGTGTTCCAGTACCAGAGGCCGGTCTTCCAGGCCACCGCAGGGTCGGTCTGCACCAGGTTCGGATTGTGCAGCAGGTCGATGCCGAGCGCGTCGCCGGCGGCCTTGTAGTTGAAGTTCCAGCTCAGCTGGATCGGCCCGCGCCCGTAGTACGCGGCCTGCCCGGCCGGGCACCCGTACGGTTGCGAGGCGTCGCAGTAGTGCGGGTAGTTGGCGGTGTTCTGCTCGACCACGTACACCAGTCCGCCGGTCTCGTGGCTGACGTTGGCGAGGAACGCGGCGGCCTCCTGCCGGCGCACGGTGTCGCTGCCGGTGGCCGCGAAGCCGGGGTAGGCGCCGAGCGCGTCGAGCAGGCCCTGGTAGGTGTAGAAGGAGTTCCGGCCCGGGAACATCTGGTCGAACTGGGCCTGGCTGACCGGGAATCCGCCCGGGTTGGGCGGCTGGGTCGAGCCGCAGCCGTACGGCTCCCAGTACCAGGTGCTGATGACCGGGTCGTAGCCCGGGTTGTCGTGGGTGGCGCGGTAGTAGCCGCCGTTGGTGTACCGGACGATGTCGCCGGCGACGTAGGCGCGGCCGGCGACCCAGGCGGGGTAGTCGCAGGTGCCGGACGTCGGGGTCGGCGTCGGGTCGGTGGACCCGCCGCAGGAGCCCTGGTCGGCCCAGACCCCGGTGCCGCCGGTGCTCGGGGGCTCGTTCTGGGTCCACCACTTGGCGGTCCAGTTGTGCCCGTTGTACGAGACGGCCGCGCCGCCGGTGTAGGCGGTGGCCGCGCTCCACGGCGTGCCGCAGGCGGCGGCGCTGGCGGAGGCGGGGAGGAGGACCGCGACCGCCAGCGCCGTGACCACGGCGGAGAGCAGCGCGAGCAGGCGTTTCATTGACACGTCATCACCCCTTGTGCGGTGGGGGCCGCACGTCGTCGTGACAGGGACTTGAGCGGGCAGGGGATCCGGGTCCCGTGCGGGGGTGCGCCAGGGGAAGGCGGCCGACCGGGGTGTGGGCCGGTGCGGGGCCGTGAAGGCGACTCAAGCGGAGTGTTCTATACCTGTCAAGAGAGTGGGTGGAACCGGCTCACAAATGCGGTGCGCACGCCCCCCGGCGCCCCCGCGAGCCCTCCCGGCCTCCGAGCGTCGCCCTCGGCCCCTCGCGAGCCCCCTCAGTCGCCGAGCGCCGCGCGCAGTCGGGCCGCGACCTCCCCCGCCCCCGCCTCGTCCGGGTACTTCCCCCGCGGCCAGAAGAAGCCGCGCAGCCCGTCCTTCGGATTGCGCGGCACCACGTGGACGTGCAGATGCGGCACCGACTGGCTGATCCGGTTGTTCGCCGCCACGAAGCTGCCCGCCGCGCCCAGTCCGCGCTCCACCGCGGCGGCCACCCGCTGCACCTGGAGGAAGAACGGCCCCACGTCGGCGGCCGGCAGGTCCGCCAGGGTGCGGTGGTGGGCGCGCGGGACGACCAGCACGTGACCGGGGAACAGCGGCCGCCGGTCCAGGAAGGCCACCGCCGCCGCGTCGTCCAGCACCCGGTGCGCGGGCTCCTCGCCCGCCACCACCGCACAGAAGACGCAGTCCATCCGCCCATTCAAACCACCGGCGCCCGCCCCGGCACCTCCGCGATCGCGCGGTTGCGGGGCGTCACCCGTCCGGCCTCGAGCGGGTGCGGCCTCCGGGGCGGGTGGCGCACGGTGCTGGAGGGGGTCGACCAGAGGCGCGCCGTGCGCCGCACGAGGAGGTGGCCCGATGGCGGGCAAGTTCGAGGTCTACGAGGACGCCGGCGGCAAGTACCGGTTCCGGCTCAAGGCGGGCAACGGCGAGATCGTCGCCACCGGCCAGGGGTACTCCAGCAAGGAGGCCGCCCACAAGGGCGTCGAGGCCGTCCAGCGGGCGGCCAGCGACGCGCCGGTGGTGGACGTGCCCAAGGCCGCCTGAGCACGCCGAGCACCGAGCACCGAGCGCCGAGTGCCGACACCGAGTGCCGAGCGTCGAGCACCGAGCGCCGCCCGCCACGCGGCAGCACGCCGTGTGGCGGAAGGCGCCGCCCGCGCCGCGGTCGTCACTCGTAGCGGTGGAGCAGCGCCTCCCGCTCGGTCTGCTCGATCATCTCGATGGTCAGCGAGTCGTCCCGCAGGTGCGAGAGGGTGATCTCGGCCGAGGTCGGCTGCGCGTCCTTGGCCAGCCAGTTCTCCGGCTTCCACGCCGAGCCGCGCAGGAAGGACTTCGGGCAGTGCGCGTACACCTCCTCGACGGCCACCACGATCGCGCTGCGCGGGGGATTCCCGACGGCGGTCAGCTGCCGCAGCAGCTCCGGGTCGGTGGAGACGCAGGCCCGCCCGTTGACCCGGAGCGTGGTGTCCCGGCCCGGAACGACGAAGAGCAGCCCGACCCGGCCGTTCTCCAGGATGTTGTGCAGGGTGTCCAACCGCTTGTTGCCGGTGGCGTCCGGGATGGCCAGGGTGTGCTCGTCGAGGACGGAGACCACCCCGGCCGGCCCGCCGCGCGGGGAGACGTCGCAGCGCCCGGCGGCGTCCGAGCTCGCCACGAACACCAGCGAGGAGCAGGCGATCAGCCGCCGCGCGACCTCGTGCAGGTGGTCGACCTGCTTGCGGCGCGCGTGGTCGCCGGGCTGCTCGTAGACCTCGCGCAGCTGCGCCGGGTCGGTCAGCGCCCCTGCGCCGAGAGCGGCGAACAGGCTGCCCGGCGCATCCGGGGCGGCGGTTGACGGCATGACAGATTCCGGTGTGCTGGTCATACCGGAAATCTAGCCGAGTCCCTTCCCGGAGCCCCCGGCCGCCGGCGGTGCAGTCCTCGGTAAAGCTTCCCCGCCACCCCTCCCCACCAGCGGTTTTACCGTGATAATGGGGCCAGGCGCTCCGCTCGGAGGTGGTGGTCGTGATCGTGAGGATCTGGGCCGGGCAGGTCCTGGCCGGTCGCATCGAGGAATTCTGTGTGCTGCTGACAACCCAGGTGATCCCGCAGCTCGGGCGGACCGACGGTTGCCTGGGCGGCGAACTGCTGCGCTCGGTGACCGAGGACGGACACCGGGTGCTCGTGGTGAGCCGCTGGCGCGACGAGGCGGCCCTGCGCGGGTACGCGGGGCCGATGTGGCGGATCCGGCCGGTCTGGTCGGAGGGCGAGCTGTGCTACCTCGCGCACCCGCCGGTGGTCACCCACTTCACGTCGATCGCCGCGCCCGCCACGCTCTGACCGCGCCCGCTACTTTCCGTACGCACCTGCCACTTTCCGTGTGCGCCCGCCACGTTGTGGGCGTCACCTACCACCCGGCCGCACATTCCCCGCATCCGCGTGAAACAGGCCACAGCGGAAGGCTCTCCCTGGGCTTGCGCACGCCATGGCAGAATGACCCCAACAGCAGTGACGTTCAGCGCACTCCGGGGTCGGTGAAAATCCGAACCGGCGGTTACAGTCCGCGACCCGTCCGCAGCCAGCGGCCGGTTGACCAGGTGAAATTCCTGGACCGACGGTTAAAGTCCGGATGGGAGGCGTGCGCGGGCGGACGAAGAGCAGTATCCGTGGTCCCCCGGTGGACCGCGGCCAGGTGAACGGCGGGAGAGGTGTCTCCCGTGCCGGGCGAGCGATCTCCCGGCGGCCTCGGCATCCCGGCGACGGGTCGTGCCGTCGGCTCGCGCGCCGTTGCCCGTCCGTGTCATCTCCCATGCCGCCCCGGAGTCCGCGCCCCCAAGCGCGAGGAGAACCCGGGTGTTCACCGGCATCATCGAAGAGCTCGGCGAGGTCGTGTCGATCGAGGAGATCGGCGACTCCTCGCGAATCCGCCTGCGCGGCCCGGTGGTCTGTACGGGTGCGCGGCACGGCGACTCCATCGCGGTCAACGGCGTCTGCCTGACCGTCGTCGACAGCCCGGACCAACTGGCGGCCGATACGGGCGAGTTCAGCGCCGACGTGATGGCCGAGACGCTGCACCGCTCCAGCCTCGGCGAGTTGAAGCCCGGCTCCCGGGTCAACCTGGAGCGCGCCATGGCGCTCGGCGACCGGCTCGGCGGCCACCTCGTCCAGGGCCATGTCGACGCCACCGGCACGCTGTTGGGCCGCGAGCCCGGCGAGCGCGACGCGGCCGGCGACCTGCGCTGGGAGGTGCTGCGCTTCTCGCTGCCCGGCACCATCTCCCGCTACCTGGTGGAGAAGGGCTCGATCACGGTCGACGGCGTCAGCCTCACCGTGGTGGAGGCCGCCCGGGACAGCTTCACCGTCAGCCTCATCCCCACGACCCTCGCGCTGACCTCGCTCGGCGCCAAGGCCGTCGGCGAGAGCGTCAACCTCGAAGTGGACGTGCTCGCCAAGTACGTCGAGCGACTGCTCGACTCCCGCACCCTTCCCCCGACGATCGCCGGAGAGTCCAAGTGAACTGGCTCAGCGGAGAAGCGTTCACCGTCTTCGGCGAGCACGTGAAGTGGGCCGACATGTTCGGCAACCTGCTCGGCCTGGCCGGGCTGGCCTTCGGCTGGCGCCGCTCGGTCTGGAGCTGGCCGCTCCAACTCCTGTCCGGCGCCGTGCTGATCGCCGCCTACCTCGGGGGCCACGTCCCCGGCCTGATCGGCAAGCAGCTGATCGTGCTCGTCACCGCCGCCTGGGGCTGGGCCCAGTGGCGGCGGGGCCGCCGGGACACCGGCACGATCGCCGTCCGCTTCGCCACCTGGCCCGAGCGGGCCGCCCTGGTGGTCGGCACCGCGGCCGGCACCGTCGCGCTGGCCTGGCTGTTCACGGCCCACCCCAGCCTGTCCTGGAGCCCCTGGTCGGACGCCTACATCTTCGTCGGCACGCTGGCCGCGATGGTCGCCCAGGCCCGTGGCTGGCTGGAGTTCTGGTTCGCCTGGATCGCCGTCGACGTGGTCGGCGTCCCGCTCGCCTTCAACAACGGCTACCCCTTCTCCGGTCTCACCTACTCGATCTACTTCGTCCTGGTGCTGCTCGGCCTGCGCTCCTGGTGGCTGAGCAGTCGTGAGCCGCGCGTCAACTCCGCCACCGTCCCGCAGGGAGTCACGGTATGACCGAGAACCACACCGCCGACCGCGACCGCGAGGCGGCACCCGAACTCGTCCTCGACCCGGTCGAGCGCGCGATCGCCGACATCGCCCTCGGCCGCGCCGTGATCGTGGTCGACGACGAGGACCGCGAGAACGAGGGCGACATCGTCTTCGCCGCCTCCGCCGCCACCCCCGAGCTGATGGCCTTCACCATCCGCTACAGCTCCGGCGTGATCTGCGCCCCGCTGACCGGCGAGGAGCTGGACCGGCTCAAGCTGCCGCCGATGACCCAGGTCAACGAGGACCGCAAGGGCACCGCGTACACCGTCTCGGTGGACGCCCGGGAGGGGGTCGACACCGGCATCTCCGCCGCCGACCGCGCCCGCACCGTCCGGCTGCTGTCCTCGCCCGGCACCGAGCCCGGCGACCTCACCCGCCCCGGGCACGTGTTCCCGCTGCGCGCGGTCGAGGGCGGCGTGCTGGTGCGCCCCGGCCACACCGAGGCCGCCGTCGACCTGGCCCGGCTCGCCGGACTGCCGCCGGCCGGTGCGATCGCCGAGGTGGTCAACGACGACGGCACCATGGCCCGGCTGCCCGAGCTGGTCGCCTTCGCCCGCGAGCACGGCCTCGCGATCATCTCCATCGAGGACCTGATCGCCTACCGTCGCCGCACCGAACTGCACGTCGACCGGGCCGCCGTGACCGCCCTGCCCACCGTCCACGGCGAGTTCACGGCCGTCGGCTACCAGGGCACCATCGACGGCGTCGAGCACCTCGCGCTGGTGGCCGGCGGCCTCGGCGCGGACGGCCGGCTGCCCGAGGGCGAGGACGTCGTGGTCCGGGTCCACTCCGAGTGCCTGACCGGCGACGTCTTCGGCTCGCTGCGCTGCGACTGCGGCCCCCAGCTGGAGGCCTCGCTCCACAAGGTCGCGGAGTCCGGCCGCGGCGTGGTGCTCTACCTGCGCGGCCACGAGGGCCGGGGGATCGGCCTGGCCCACAAGCTGCGCGCCTACGAACTCCAGGAGCAGGGGCGCGACACCGTCGACGCCAACCTCGACCTCGGCCTGCCGGCCGACGCCCGCGACTACAGCATCGCGGCGCAGATGCTGGTGGACCTCGGCGTCCGCTCGCTCACCCTGCTCACCAACAACCCGGAGAAGCTCACCGCGCTCACCGAGCACGGTCTCAAGGTCAAGGGGCGCGAAGCGGTCGAGATCGCGCCGGGTGAGCACAACCTGCGCTACCTGCGCACCAAGCGCGACCGGATGGGCCACGACCTGCCCGGCCTCGACTCCTGAACCCGCCCCACGCCCCACGCCTCACGCCTCACGCACCACGCCCCACCACGACGGACAGGAAGAACGAACATGAGCGGCCACGGAGCCCCCGAGCTGACCATCGACGGCGCCGCCGACCTCAAGGTCGCCGTCGTCGCCGCCCAGTGGCACGACGTCGTGATGAACGGCCTGCTGGACGGTGCCCACCGGGCGCTCAAGGAACTGGGCGTCACCGAGCCGACCGTGCTGCGCGTCCCCGGCACCTTCGAGCTGCCGGTCGCCGCCAAACGCCTCGCCGACCACGGCTACGACGCGGTCGTCGCCCTCGGCGTGGTGATCCGCGGCGGCACCCCGCACTTCGACTACGTCTGCCAGGCGGCCACCGCCGGCCTCACCCAGGTGACCGTCGACACCGGCGTCCCGGTCGGCTTCGGCGTGCTGACCTGCGACAACGAGGAGCAGGCACTCGACCGCGCCGGCCTGCCCGGCTCCGCGGAGGACAAGGGCCACGAGGCCGTCACCGCCGCCGTCGCGACCGCCGCGGTGCTGCGCGCCGCGCTCTGAGCGCACCGCCCCGACCCGGACCGTGGACGTCCAACGGACTGTCCACGGTCCGGGACCGTTTACCGCCGGTCAGCCCGCACGCCGTAAGGTGAGTCCCATCATGGCTTCGAAGACATTCGAGGAGCTCTTCGCCGAGCTCCAGCAGAAGGCCGCCACCGGCGACCCCTCGTCCTCCCGTACCGCGCAGCTCGCCCAGCAGGGCGTCCATGCGATCGGCAAGAAGGTCGTTGAGGAGGCCGCCGAAGTCTGGATGGCCGCCGAGTTCCAGACGGACGAGCAGACCGCCGAGGAGATCTCACAGCTCCTGTACCACGTTCAGGTGATGATGATCGCCCGCGGGCTGACGCTCGACGACGTCTACAAGTACCTCTAAACCCGAACCGCACGCCCCTCCCCACAGGTAAGGAACCAACCTCCCATGCTGCGCATCGCCGTCCCCAACAAGGGTTCTCTCTCGGGTCCCGCGGCGGAGATGCTCCATGAGGCCGGCTACCGCCAGCGGAAGGACCCCAAGGAGCTCGTCCTCGTCGACCCGAACAACGAGGTCGAGTTCTTCTTCCTGCGCCCGCGCGACATCGCCGTCTACGTCGGCTCCGGCCGCCTGGACATCGGCATCACCGGCCGCGACCTGCTGCTGGACTCGCACTCCAACGCCGAAGAGGTGCTCGCGCTCGGCTTCGCCGCGTCGACCTTCCGCTTCGCCCGCCCCGAAGGCGTGGCCGTCGAGGACGTCAAGGGCCTGGAGGGCCTGCGGATCGCGACCTCCTACACCGGCCTGGTCGAGCAGCACCTCGCCGACCACGGCGTGAAGGCGACCGTCACCAAGCTGGACGGCGCGGTGGAGACCGCGGTGCAGCTGGGCGTCGCCGACGTGATCGCCGACGTGGTCGAGACCGGCACCAGCCTGCGCAACGCCGGCCTGGAGGTGTTCGGCGAGCCGATCCTGATCTCGGACGCCGTGGTGATCCGCCCCAAGGGCGCGGGCGAGGACACCCGGGTGGACCAGTTCCTGCGCCGCCTCCAGGGCGTGCTGGTGGCCCGCCGCTACGTGCTGATGGACTACGACATCCGCGCCGAGAAGGTCGGTGCCGCCGTGGCGCTCACCCCCGGCCTGGAGTCGCCGACCGTCTCCCCGCTGCACACCGAGGGCTGGGTGGCGGTGCGCTCGATGGTGCTCCGCAAGGAGGCCCAGCAGATCATGGACGACCTGTGGGGCATCGGCGCCCGGGCCATCCTGGTCACCAACATCCACGCCTGCCGCCTCTGAACCGGTGCGGCGGCGACCTCGCCCGCCGTGGTGCGGGTAAGGAACGGTTGAATGGGGCGGGGACGCTGACCGGCGTCCCCGCCCTTCGTCCGGATCCGCCCGCTGCCCGGAACCGTCGTTCCCGGGAACGACCGTTCCCCCGAACCACCCCACCGGAGACCCCACGTGTCCACGCCGCCCGTCGAGTTCCCCGTCACCTGGGCGCCGCGCCGCACCCGCGCGGTGCTGCTGCCGGTCTGCGCGCTGCTGGTGGTGCTGTTCGCCGTGATGGCCGTGGCGCTCCCGGAGAACTGGCAGCTCAACGACCGGATCATGATGGCGGGCAGCGGCGTGCTGTTCGCGTGCGTGGGCCTGATGCTGGCCCGCCCCCGGGTGAGCGCCGACGCGCAGGGCGTGACGGTGGTCAACTTCGTCCGCAGCCGCCGGCTCACCTGGGCCGAGATCGTCCGGGTCAACTTCCGCCAGGGCGACCCGTGGGCCACCCTCGACCTGGCCGACGGCACCTCGCTCGCCGCGGTCGGCATCCAGTCCGGCGTCGGCAAGGACCAGGCGATCGCGCACGCCCGCGCCCTGCGCGACCTGGTCGAGCACCACGCCGGGGCCTGAGCCCCGCAGCGCCGCCGCCGGTCGGCGCCCGCCCGTTCCACACCGGCACCGCCGGTCCGCCGACACCCCTCCGGTCCCCGCCGGGCCTGCGAATCCTCGGCCCGGCGGGTCCGAACACTCTTCCTACCATCGTCCGGGTATGGTCTACGCTGGTAAAAGCAGGGCAAAACTTCCGTCCTGCCCGAAAGACGACTTGAGGAGTGACTTCCCCCCTCGATGGACGATCCGTCCGGTAGTACCTGCGCCGCCCACCTTCCTGTCAGCGGAAGGCAGGCGGCACTGTGATCACCGCCTGGCTGCTGTTGCTCGCAGCCCTCCTGCTGATCCTCGCCAACGGCCTGTTCGTGGCCGCCGAGTTCGCCTTCGTGACCGTCGAGCGCGGGGCTGTCGAACGCTCCGCCGAGGCCGGAGACGCCAAGTCCGTCCGCGTCTCCCGGGCCCTGCGGCACCTCTCGTTCGAACTCTCCGGCGCCCAGCTCGGCATCACCGTCACCTCGCTGGTGGTCGGCATGCTCGCCGAGCCGGCGCTGTCCACCCTGCTCAGCCCCGTCATGACCGGGATCGGCGTGCCCGAGTCGGCCGCCCGCGGCGTCGCCGTGGTCGTCGGCATGGTGCTCGCCACCGTGGTGCAGATGGTGATCGGCGAGCTGGTCCCGAAGAACTGGGCGATCTCCCGCCCGCTCCAGGTGGCCCGCGCGGTCGCCGCCCCGCACATGGCCTTCTCCTTCGCCTGCCGCCCGCTGATCAGCTTCCTCAACGGGGCGGCCGACCGGACGGTCCGCGCCTTCGGCGTCGAGCCGCAGGAGGAGCTGGACCACGCCCGGACCCCGGCCGAGCTGGTCTCGCTGGCCCGCCACTCGGCCAAGGCCGGCGCGATAGACGAGGAGTCGGCGACCCTGTTCGTCCGCACCCTGGGCCTGGGCGAGCTGACCGCCGAGTCCGTGATGACCCCGCGGATCGACGTCGCCTCCCTCCAGGGCGACGCCACCGCCTCCGACGTGATCAACCTGACCCGGGCCACCGGCCTGTCCCGCTTCCCGGTCTACACCCACAGCCTGGACGAGGTCACCGGCATCGTGACCCTCAAGGACGCCCTCGCCGTCCCGGCCGCCCGGCGCGGCCTGGTCCGGGTGAGCGAGCTCACCTCGCCGCCGCTGCTGGTGCCCGAGACCCTGCCCGCCGAGCGGCTGCTCGACCAGCTGCGCCGCCTCCAGCCGATGGCCATCGTGGTCGACGAGTACGGCGGCACCGCCGGTGTCGTCACCGTCGAGGACATCGTCGAGGAGATCGTCGGCGAGGTGCAGGACGAGCACGACCCCGCCGACCGCCCCGAGCTGCTCCCGCTGCCCCCGGTGGACGGCCTGCCGGCCTGGGAGGCCGAGGGCCGCGCCCGGATCGACCAGCTGGAGGCGATCGGCCTGATCGCCCCGGACGGCCCGTACGAGACGCTGGCCGGCCTGGTCGCCGACCTGCTCGGCAAGCTGCCCGAGGTCGGCGAGCAGGCGGAGCTGCCGGGCTGGCGCTTCACCGTGACGGGTGTCGACCGGCACCGCACCAGCCAGGTCCGGGTCGAGCGCACCAGCGCGCCGGCCTCGTTCGGAGACGACCAGGAGAACGCCCGATGACCGCGCTCCAACTGGCCGTCGCCGTCCTGCTCCTGCTCGGGAACGCCTTCTTCGTCGGCGCCGAGTTCGCCGTCGTCTCGGTGCGCCGCAGCCAGATCGAACCGCTCGCCGAGGCCGGCCACAAGCGTGCCCGCACCGTGCTGCACGCGCTGTCCAACGTGTCCGCGATGCTGGCCGCCGCCCAGCTCGGCATCACCGTCTGCTCGCTGGGCCTCGGCGCCCTGGCCGAGCCGACCATCGCCAGTCTGCTGGAGGGCCCGTTCCACGCGATCGGCGTCCCGTCCGGTCTGATGCACCCGCTCTCGTACGGCATCTCGCTGGCCGTCGTGGTCTTCCTGCACATGGTGATGGGCGAGATGGTGCCCAAGAACATGGCCATGGCGGGCCCGGAGAAGGCCGCGCTCTGGCTCGGCCCGCCGCTGGACCGGCTGGCCCGCTGGCTGGCCCCGGTGATCAGCCTGCTGAACGCCATCGCCAACGGTGTGCTGCGGCTGTTCCGGGTCGAGCCCAAGGACGAGGTCGAGTCGGTGTTCACCACCGAGCAGCTGATGTACCTGCTGGTCGACTCCCGGGACGCCGGCCTGCTCGACGAGGGCCGTCAGGAGCGTCTGGAGGACGCCCTGGAGCTGGGCCACCGCCCGGTCACCGAGGTGCTGCTCAAGCCCGAGCAGCTCGTCACCGTGGACACCAAGGTGACCGCCGCGGAGGTCGAGGAACTCGCCCTGCGCACCGGCTTCTCGCGCTTCCCGGTCACCGACGGCGACCCGGCCGGCCACGGCTACCTGGGCTACCTGCACCTCAAGGACATCCTCGACGTGGAGGACCCGTCCGCGCCCGTCCCGGCCCGGCTGTGGCGTCCGATCACGGTGCTGCGCGGCAGCCTCCCGCTGGACGACGCGCTCGGCGCGATGCGCCGGGCGACCTGCCACCTGGCCGCCGTGCTGGACCAGGACGGCCGCACGCTCGGTGTGGTCATGCTGGAGGACGTGCTGGAGGAGCTGGTCGGCGAGATGCACGACCCGGACCACCGCTCCGCCGCCTGAGGTTCCCCCTTCCGCTGACGGCGTGTCCGCCGCGGGCGATTCTGCTCTCGGCGTTCAGCCGTTCCCATGCCGACCACCCTGGGCGCAGGGTGGTCGGCATGAGGCTTCTCCTGCTGGGTGGAACGAATTTCGTCGGACGGGTCGTCGCCGAGGAGGCGCTGGTCAGGGGATGGGAGGTGACGGCCCTCAACCGGGGTACGCAGCCCGCGCCCGCGGGCGTGACCGCACTGCTGGGCGACCGCACCGCCGAGGGCGGGCTCGCGGCGCTGGCCACGGGGGAGTGGGACGCGGTGGTGGACACCTGGTCCGGAGCCCCGACGGCGGTGCGTGACAGCGCCCGGCTGCTGGCCGGCCGGGTCGGCCACTACGCGTACGTCTCCAGCCGGTCGGTGTACGACTACCCGCTGGCGCGCGGGGCGGACGAGTCGGCGAAGGTGGTCGAGTCGTCCCCGGACGCGGAGGGCGAGGTGCCCTACGCCGAGGCCAAGCGCGGGGCCGAACTGGCCCTGGAGGCGGAGTTCGGCGGGCGCGCCCTGCTCGCCCGGGCCGGGCTGATCCTCGGCCCGCACGAGAACATCGGCCGGCTGCCCTGGTGGCTGAACCGGATCGCCCGGGGCGGCCCGGTGCTCGCCCCCGGCCCGTACGACCTGCCGCTGCAGTACATCGACGTCCGCGACCTCGCGGGCTGGCTCCTGGACGCGTCGGCGGCCCGGCTCGGCGGCGCGTGCAACGTGGTCAGCCCGGCGGGCCACACCACGACGGGCGAGCTGCTGGAGGCCTGCGTGCGGGTCACCGGCTCGGACGCGGACCTGCGCTGGACCGACCCCGAGCGCATCCTGGCGGCCGGCGTCGAGCCGTGGACGGAGCTGCCGATCTGGCTGGCGCCCGGAGAGCTGAACGACTTCCTGCACGGCGCGTCCGTGGACCGGGCGGTCGCCGCCGGGCTGCGCTGCCGGCCGGTGGGCGAGACGGTCGAGGACACCTGGGCCTGGCTGCGGTCGATCGGCGGCGTCGCCCCGCGGCGCGCCGACCGGCCGAAGGTCGGACTCGACCCCGAGCGCGAGGCCGAGCTGCTCCGGGGCTGATCCCGGCGCGAGCCCGGGGAGCTGGTCTCAGCCGCGGCCGTCGATCAGCTCCCCGTAGGCCTGGACGAGGTCGGGCAGGCGCAGGGTCGCCAGGTCCTCCCGGCCCGGCGGCTCGCGCAGCAGTGAGAGCCGCAGGTCCCGGTAGGCGCAGGACTTCTCGTAGAGGGTGCGGATGAACCGGCCGTTCCCGAGTTCGTCGATCCAGCCCTCGCGGACCACGTGGGCGCAGATGCTGGCCAGTTCCTCGGCCGCGTCCTCGTCCCAGCCGTCGCCGTCCCGGCCGGCCAGCGCGGCGCCGATCGCGGTCAGCTCGTTCGGGCGGTAGCTGGGGAAGTCGACCCGGGTGGTGAAGCGGGAGTTGAGGCCGGGGTTGGTGGCGAGCAGCCGGTTCATGCCCTCGGGGTAGCCGGCCAGGATCACCACCAGACGGTCGCGGTTGTCCTCGGCGCGTTTCAGCAGCACCTGTAGGGCCTCGTCGCCGTAGGCGTCGCCCTTGGTGTAGCCGGAGTTGGAGAGGCTGTACGCCTCGTCGATGAACAGCACGCCGTCCAGTGCCGAATCGATCAGCTCGTTCGCCTTGACCGCGGTCTGGCCGAGGAACTCGCCGACCAGGTCGGCCCGTTGGGCCTCCACCAGGTGGTCGCCGGAGAGCAGTCCGAGGGCGTGGAAGACCCGGCCGAGGATCCGGGCCACGGTGGTCTTGCCGGTGCCGGAGGGGCCGGAGAAGACGAAGTGGCGCTTGGGCGGCTGGACCGGCAGGCCCTGCGCGGCCCGGAGTCTGGACATCCGCAGCTGCGCTGACAGCGCCCGCACCTGGCGCTTGACCGGCTCCAGGCCCACCATCAGCGAGAGTTCCGCCAGCGCCGCGTCCAACTCGCGCTCGTCGTCGACCGGTTGGGTGGCGGGCAGTGGAGCGGTGCGGGGCTGGGCCTCGGCGCGGACCGGCGCCGGCAGCGGGGTGGCGGAGCCGCCCGGCGAACCCGACCGCTCGCCGGCCGCCTGCGGCGCGGGGTCCGCCGTGGAGGCGTCGCCCGGGCCGGGCCCCGTGAGAAACCCGACGCCCTCGACGAATCCGACCCCGCCGGTGTACCCGGCGCCCTCGGTGAACCCGGGGGCCGCGTCGCCGAAGCCCCCCGCCGTGGCGTACCCGGCCCCGTCCTGGAAGTCCGCCTCGTCCGTCTCGTCCGCCTCGTCCGGCGCGGTGTCCTCGTACCCGGCCGACCGCCCGCCCGCCGGCAGGCCGCCGTCCAGCAGGGCGTCCGGCAGGTCGTCCGCCAACCCGTCCTCCGCCGCGATCGCGGCCAGCCGCGCGGCGGTGTCCATGAACACCGGATCGGCCCGGTGCACCGCCCGGTAGAGCGGCAGCGCGGCCGCACTGCGCCCGGCCCCCTCGTACGCCCGGGCCAGCCAGTACCGCAGCTCCTTGCGCTGGGGCTGCTCGGAGCGGCAGCGGGCCAGCGAGGCGGCCAGCGGCGCCTGCGCCTGGGCGCACATGTCCAGCCGGACCCGTGCCATGCCGGCGAACAACCCGGCCTCGATGCCGAGCAGCGGGTCGTCCAGCAGCCGGTCGGTGTCCCGGATCAACTGCTCCCAGTCCTTGAGCAGATAGGACCGGCAGGCGTACAGGAACTGGGCGGACGGGTCCTCGCTGGGCGCCGGGCACTGTTCCAGCGCCCGGTCCAGCTCGGCCAGGTGGCGGCCGTCCAGCCAGTGCGAGGCGTGCGCCAGGGCCAGGTCGCGGGCGTCCTCCAGGACGGGCTGCACCCACCAGCCCAGCCAGTACCAGGAACTGAGCGGGCGGCGGTGGCGCCGCCGCTGCTCGCCGAACCGCTTCTGGTTGCGGTACATGGCCAGCAGCGCCGCCGAGGTGTCGCTGCGCAGCGCGTGCAGGCCGAGCCAGGCGTCGGCCATGCCCGGGTCCAGCCGGACGGCCGCGCGGAACTCCTCCTCGGCACGGGCGTACGCGCCCGCCGTGTACGCGTCCATGGCACGCAGCCACGCGCGTTCGGCGAGCCGGTCCGGGCCGCCCGCGTTGCTGTCCGAACTGTCCACCGTCGTCACTCACGCCCCCCGCGGCTTGGCCCGGGGCTCGGTGGCAGGTCGCCTGCGTGCAGCCGGGCCGGTGGTCGAAAGCCCCCGGGCGCATCTGCGCCTGCGAGGAATCGTACCGGCGTGGCGCTGATCCGGAAGGGCGCCCACGGAGTCAAATGCGATCGTGTGAGCGGTCGTTGAGCGGGTGGGGGCCTGGACCGGGGGTGCGGGAGCGCGATTCGGAAAGGACCGGACGGCGCCCCCGGCTCACGGGGGAACAAGCCGGGGACGCCGGGTCCGAGGCGGCCGGAACATCCCGTTCCGGCGGCTGAGGAGAACCTAAATCCTGGCGACAGCGCAGGTCAAGGGCTTGTTGAAGGTTCACCCACGGTGCCCGGCGTGATTCGCCCGGTCACCCCGTCGACCCGCGTCCCGGCGAACGGACGGCTCGGATCCGCGGCGAAATGCGCCGATTCGGCCCGGGCCCAGCCGGCCCAGAACTCGGCCAGATCCGGCCCGTCCCGCTGCTCGCCGCGCCGCCGGGCCGAGGCGGCGTCCAACTCCAGCCAGATCACCCGGGCCAGCCACGGCCGCACCGCCCGCCGTCCGGCGCCGACGCCCTCCACCAGCACCACCGGGGCGACCGGCACCGCGGCCGTGCCCGCGAAGCGGCGCAGCGTCCAGTCGTACACCCGGTACGCGCCGTCCCGGCCGGCCGCCAGCGGCTCCAGCACCTGTTCGCGCAGCCGCCCGGTCCAGCCGAAGGGCTCGGCGTGGGTGGCCAGGTCGTCGAGGTGGACCACCGGTGCCCCGCCGAGCGCCGCCGCCAGCCGCCCGGCGAAGGTCGTCTTGCCCGAGCCCGCGTGCCCGTCCACCGCGACCAGCCGCACCGGCCCGCAGGAGGGCGGCAGTGCGCGCAGCTCCGCCGCGAGCGAGGCCACCGCGTCGCCGGGAACGGGTGGAAGGGCGGGGGAGAGGGGTCGGGAAGCAGCCACAACGGCAACCCTACGGTGCCGTAGCCCACCAGTCCGTCCAGTTACTCCTGGGTGATCGTGACGGCGGCGCGGGTTTCCGGCATACTCGCATCGCCATGCCTGTGAACGGCCGTTCACCGTAATCCGGTGCCGGTCGGGCCGACCTGCCACACCCGCGCCGGACCAGCCACACCACGCTCCGGTGCCCGATCGAGGAGGCGACCGCCGCCATGACCCCGTCCCCAGTGAAAGCCGTGGAGCGCCAGCTGCCCAGCGAGGAGGCCCACGAGCTGCTGAGCCTCACCCGGGACCTGGTCCAGCGCGAGCTGCAGCCCCGCGCGGCCGAGGACGAGGCCGCCGGCCGCTTCCCGCGGGAGGTCTTCCGCACCCTCGGCGAGGCAGGCCTGCTCTCCCTCCCCTACGACGAGAAGTACGGCGGCGGCGGGCAGCCCTACGAGGTGTACCTGCAGGTGCTGGAGGAGCTGGCGGCCGGCTGGCTGGCCGTCGGCCTCGGGGTGAGCGTGCACACCCTCTCCTGCCACGCGCTGGCCGGCTTCGGCACCGAGGAGCAGCGCGGCCGGTGGCTGCCCGGAATGCTCTCCGGCGAGCAGCTCGGCGCCTACTGCCTCTCCGAACCGCAGTCCGGTTCGGACGCGGCCGCGCTGCGCACCCGCGCCGACCTCGACGGCGACGCGTACGTGGTGAACGGCACCAAGGCGTGGATCACCCACGGCGGCCGGGCGGACTTCTACAGCGCCCTGGTGCGCACCGGCGACGAGGGCTCCAAGGGCATCAGCTGCCTGCTCGTCCCGGGCGACGCACAGGGCCTGTCGGCCGCCCCGCCGGAGCACAAGATGGGCATGCGCTCCTCGCCGACCGCGCAGCTGCACTTCGACGGCGCCCGGGTCTCCCGCGACCGGCTGATCGGCGAGGAGGGCCAGGGCTTCCAGATCGCGCTCGCCGCACTGGACTCCGGCCGCCTCGGCATCGCCGCCTGCGCGGTCGGCGTCGCCCAGGCCGCGCTCGACCTCGCGGTCGACTACGCGCGCACCCGCCGTCAGTTCGGCCGCCCGATCGCCGACTTCCAGGGCCTGTCCTTCATGCTCGCCGACATGGCCACCCAGATCGAGGCCGGGCGGGCGCTCTACCTGTCCGCCGCCCGGCTGCGGGACGCGGGCCTGCCGTTCTCCAAGGAGGCGGCGATGGCCAAGCTGTTCTGCACCGACGCCGTGATGCGGGTGACCACCGACGCGGTCCAGGTGCTCGGCGGCTACGGCTACACGCAGGACTTCCCGGCCGAGCGCTACATGCGCGAGGCGAAGGTGCTGCAGATCGTCGAGGGCACCAACCAGATCCAGCGCCTGGTGATCGGCCGTCACCTCACCAGGGGCTGAGCCCCCCCACAAACGGCCTCCGGCCGTCACTCCAGGGTGCGGAGTGACGGCCGGAGGCGTCTTCGATCCTGCGTCAACCCGCCTGCGCGGGCGGGCGGATCAGCAACCCGCCCGCGCGGGCCGGCGGATCAGCGCCGGACCAGGCGGCGGCGCTGCTCGGGGATGGCCGAGATGGCCGAGATGACCGGGACGGCCGGGGCGACGACGGCGGTCCGCGTCGGCCGGTGCGCCACCGCGTGCGAGAACGGCTGGGTGCGCCAGTCGAGTTCGGTGGGGAGCCTGAACAGCGCGTCGAGCACGCCGGGTTGGGCGTCCTCCGGGGTCTCCACCTCGGCGAGGTCGTCGGTCGGCGTGCCCGAACCCGGGCACAGCGCGGGGGTGAAGGGGTTCCAGGCGGTCGGCAGCAGCGCGTGCTGCGGCAGCCGCTCCTCGTCGGCCACCAGGGCGATCGGGCGGCGGCACTCGGGGCAGTGCACCCGGAAGATGTCCCAGGTCTCGGCCTCGCCCGGGTCGATGCCCGGGACGTGGCCGTGATCGACCGCGAGGTCGTCGCGGCCGGTCGTATCGTCGGTCTCGTCGGCGCCCAGGGCACGCTGGTCAGTCGGCATGAGGATCCCCCTCGGATCGGGCCCGGCGTGGTCGCCCGGGGCCACAACCAGCACTTCCCTCCGATTCGGGCTCATAACCCTGCGGTCCGGTGCACCGTGATGCACCGGGTGTGTCCTTGGCCACATCCACTGCCACATTCGCCTGGCATTTGCCCGCGTGACACCTGCGGGCACCCGATGTGACACCGCGTGCGCCCCCCGTGCCCCCGACCGGGTAGGTTTGCGCACTGTGGAGGATCTCGACCAACGCATCGTCCAGCTGCTCCTAGAGGACGGCCGGATGAGCTACACGGACCTGGGCAAGGCCACCGGCCTGTCCACCTCGGCGGTGCACCAGCGGGTGCGCCGCCTCGAACAGCGCGGGGTGATCCGCGGCTACACCGCGATCATCGACCCCGACGCCGTCGACCTGGCACTGACCGCGTTCATCTCGGTCAAGCCCTTCGACCCCAGCGCCCCGGACGACACCCCCGAACGGCTGGCCGGCCTGCCCGAGATCGAGGCCTGCCACAGCGTCGCCGGCGACGAGAACTACATCCTCAAGGTGCGCGTCGGCGCCCCGGGAGACCTGGAGGACCTGCTCGCCCGCATCCGCAGCGCCGCCGGCGTCTCCACCCGCACCACCGTCGTCCTCTCCACCCCCTACGAGGCGCGACCCCCGAGGCTCTGAGGACGAACCCCGCAGGTGCAGACTTAGCGGCATGACCGAACGCACTTCCCGGACCGTCCTGCTGCGCGGCGGCGCCGTCTACAGCCCCGCCGACCCCTTCGCCACCGCGATGCTCGTCGAGGGCGAGCACATCGCCTGGGTCGGCAGCGACGGCGCCGCCGAGGCGTACGCCGCCACCGCCGACGAGATCGTCGAGCTGGACGGCGCCCTGGTCACCCCCGCCTTCGTCGACGCCCACGTGCACGCCACCGCCACCGGCCTGGCGCTCACCGGCCTCGACCTCACCGGCAGCCCCTCGCTGGCCGACGCCCTCGCCGCCGTCACCGCCTTCGTCGACGCCCGGCCCGAGCCCGACGGGGTGCTCATCGGCCACGGCTGGGACGAGACCGGCTGGCCCGAGGGCCGCCCGCCCACGCTCGCCGAACTCGACGCCGCCGCCCGCGGCGCCGCGCTCTACCTCTCCCGCACCGACGTGCACTCCGCGCTCGCCACCACCGCGCTGCGCACCCTCGCCCCCGGCCTGGCCGAGCGCCCCGGCCACGCCGCGGACGGCCCGCTCACCAAGGACGCCCACCACGTCGTCCGGCGGACCGCGCTCGCCCACCTCACCCCCGAGCAGCGCAGCCGCGCCCAGCGCGCCACCCTCGCCCGCGCCGCCGAACTCGGCATCGGCGCGCTGCACGAGTGCGCCGGCCCGGAGATCTCCTCCGAGGCCGACCTGGCCGCCCTGCTGGCCCTCGCCGCCGAGGGTGAAGGCCCCGAAGTCTTCGGCTACTGGGGTGAGTTGGGCGGCGTCGAGACGGCCCGCAGGCTCGGCGCGGTGGGCGCCGGCGGCGACCTCTTCGCGGATGGCGCGCTGGGCTCGCACACCGCCTGCCTGCACACCCCCTACGCCGACGCCGAGCACACCGGCACCGCCTACCTGACCGCCGAGCAGGTCGCCGACCACGTCGCCGCCTGCACCGAGGCCGGGCTCCAGGCCGGCTTCCACGCCATCGGCGACGCGGCCGTGGCCGCCGTCCTGGACGGCGTCCGGGCGGCCGGGGAGCGGGTCGGCGCCGGGCGGGTCAAGGCGCTGCGCCACCGCGTCGAGCACGCCGAGGCGCTGGACGACGAGTCCGTCGCCGCCTTCGCCGAGCTCGGCCTCACCGCCTCCGTCCAGCCCGCCTTCGACGCCGCCTGGGGCGGCCCGGACGGCATGTACGTCCAGCGCCTCGGCGCCGAGCGGGCCGCCGCGCTCAACCCCTTTGCCGCCCTGCTGCGGGCCGGTGTGCCGCTGGCCTTCGGCTCGGACGCCCCGGTCACCCCGTTCGACCCCTGGGGCACCGTCCGCGCGGCCGCCTTCCACCAGACCCTGGACCACCGGATCTCCGTCCGCGCGGCCTTCACCGCGCACACCCGCGGCGGCTGGCGCGCGATCGGCCGCGACCAGGACGGCGTGCTCGTGCCCGGCGCCGTCGCCAGCTACGCGATCTGGGCCGCCGACGAACTGGTCGTCCAGGCCCCGGACTCCCGGGTGGCGGGCTGGTCCACCGACCCGCGCTCCGGCACCCCGGGCCTGCCCGACCTCACCCCCGGCCACCCGCTGCCGGCCTGCCTGCGCACCGTCGTCCGCGGCCGCACCGTCCACCGCGCCGCCGAGTAGAGCCGAGCAGACCCGCGTGAACCCGGCCGAAGCGGCGGCCCGGCGGCCGTGGGTCGACCCCCGGGGGACGACCGCCCCGCTGGTCCCCGCCGGCTTCACCGTCCCCCGCGAGCTGCCCGCCCCGGACTTCCGCCGGAGCCCCTGGGCGGGCAGCACCACGCCGCCGACCCCGCCGCCCGGTCGGGGGCGTGTGCGGCAAGGCCCGCCGGGCCGTGAGCCGCTGACCCTGCTACCACCCTGACCTCACGCTTCCCTGACCTTCCGGGGTACCTTCTTCGGACAGCGTCCGAACAGCAAGATCCAGGAAGATGGTGCGCCGGTGGCCATGCCCGTCACCCAGGAGCGGCCGGGGGCCGCACCCGAGCCGGCGGAGTCGGCGCCCAGGCCCGGCCGGGCCGCCCGCGCCGTCGCCAAGGTCCGGGCGGGCCTTCCCCGCACCGGCCTCGCGGCTCTGGCGGGTCTGCTGCTCGCACTCGCCTTCCCGCCCTTCGACCTGTGGCCGCTGTCGCTGCTCGGCGTCGCCGCGCTGTCCCTGCTCACCCGGGGCCGTACCGTCCGCCAGGCGGCCTGGACGGGCTTCGCCTTCGGCCTGCCGTTCTTCCTGCTGCTGCTCAGCTGGCTGCGGGTGGTCGGCTGGGACGCGACGGTCGGCCTGTCGGTCGTGGAGGCGCTGTTCCTAGCCGTCCTCGGCGGCGGTCTGGCCCTCACCTCCCGGCTGCCGGCCTGGCCGCTCTGGGCGGCCTGCCTGTGGATCACCCAGGAGTGGGCGCGCGACCGGCTGCCGTTCGGCGGCTTCCCGTGGGGGCGGCTGGCCTTCGCCAACACCGCGACCCCGTTCACGCCGCTGGCCGCGCTCGGCGGCGCACCGCTGGTGACCTTCGCGGTCGCGCTCTCGGGAGCCCTGCTCGCCGGCGCCGCGCTGCGCCTGCGCGGGCCGCGCAAGACGCCCCGGGCCGCCGCGCTGGCGGGGCTGGGCGCGGTGGCCGCGCTGCTGGCCGGGTACCTGGTGCCGGTGCCGACCGCGCCGGCCGACACCGTGAAGGTCGCCATCGTCCAGGGCAACGTGCCCAACCCGGGCATGGACTTCCTGGGCCGCCCGATGATGGTCCTCAACAACCACGCGACGGCGACCGAGCGGCTGGCCGCGGACATCGCCGCCGGCAAGGTCGAGCGCCCCGACATCGTGATCTGGCCGGAGAACTCCTCCGACCTGGACCCGTTCAGCGACCCGCTCGCCTACCAGCGCATCGACCAGGCCGTGAAGACGGTCGGCGTGCCCACCCTGGTCGGTACCCTGGTGGACGGCCCGGACGCGCAGCACGTCCAGAACGAGGGCATCGTCTGGGACCCGAAGACCGGCCCCGGCGCCTCCTACACCAAGCAGCACCCCGTCCCGTTCGGGGAGTACGTGCCGTTCCGCGCCCAGCTGATGAAGGTGATCACCCGGCTCCAGCGGGTCGCCCGGGACTTCTACCCCGGCGACCACAACGGCGTCATGCAGCTCGGCCCGGCCCGGATCGGCGACGTGATCTGCTTCGAGGTCGCCTACGACGAGATCGTCCGCGACACCGTGGACAGCGGCGCCCGCGTCCTGGTGGTCCAGACCAACAACGCGACCTATGCCAAGACCGGCCAGCCCGAGCAGCAGCTCGCGATGAGCCGGCTGCGCGCGGTCGAGCACGGCCGGGCCGTGCTGATCGCCGCCACCAGCGGCATCAGCGCGGTGATCGCCCCGGACGGCACGGTCCAGCAGCGCACCGAGGAGCTGACCGCGGCCGAGCTGTCGGCGGTCGTCCCGCTGCGCGACGGCACCACGGTCGCCGACCGGGTCGGCGCCGCGCCGGAGTGGACGCTGGCCCTCGCGGGCCTGCTGGCCTGCGGCGCGGGCGTGCTGGTCGGCCGCCGACGGAAGGCCGGCGCCGGAACACCGGCCGCGGGGGAATCGTTGGACCAGGTGGTGCCGTAGCCGGCCCGGACCTCCCGTGCGGCGCGCAGAGCACTGCTTGGAGTGGATTCGTACCGTGACCCAGCAAGCTACCCCCGCCCGTCCGGCCCCGCGCGGCAAGCTCCGCCGGGTGCTGCCGCTGCTGATCACCGCCTGGCTGGTGCTGGAGATCTGGCTGCTGGTCCAAGTGGGCTCGTGGCTGGGTGGATTCGTCGTCGTGCTGCTGCTCGTCGCGGGCGCGCTGATCGGCGGTTCGCTGATCAAGCGGGCCGGGCTGAAGGCGCTGTCCGCGGCGATCGAGCAGAGCAAGGACCCGAAGTCCGAGCAGCCCGAGACCGGCACCAGCCTGACGGTGCTGGCGGGCCTGCTGCTGATCGTCCCGGGCTTCCTGTCGGACCTGGTGGCGCTCACCCTGCTGTTCCCGCCCACCCGGGCGCTCTGGCGGGCCGGTGGCCGCCGGGTGGCCGACAAGGCGCTGCGCAGCACCGTCGCCACCGGGGCTGATCCGTTCGCGGACGCGATGCGGTTGCAGGAGCAGCTGCGCATCCACCGCCCGGACGGCAAGGTGATCCAGGGCGAGGTGGTGGAGCCCGGTGATGGCCCGCGCGGTCCGCAGGGCCCGGACACCACCTACCGCCCGCCGATCTCGGGCTGACCGCCCCTCCCGGGAACGCGAGAGCCGGCCTCGCCTCGCCTTCCCGGGAGCGCGGGAAGGCGAGGCGGGAACGCGAAAGGGACCCTGGTGACCAGGGTCCCTTTTCGCGTCCTCCCGCCGTGGCGGGAGCGAGGTCAGGCGCTCTTGCGGGTGTCCCGCGGGTGTACCGCGAGGTTCATTCCGCCGGAGCGGAGCACGGCCAGTCGCTCGGCCAGTACCTCCTCCAGTTCCTCACGGGTCCGGCGCTCCATCAGCATGTCCCAATGGGTACGCGTCGGCTTGACCTTCTTCTCTTCCGGCTCGTCGCCGTCGAGAAGTACCGCCTCCTGGCCACAGAAGCGGCATTCCCAGGCCTGGGGGATCTCCGCCTCGACCGAGAAAGGAACCTCGAATCGGTGTCCGTTCTGACATGCATACTCGACGGTCTGGCGGGGAGCCAGATCGATACCGCGGTCGGTCTCGTAGCTAGTGGCCCCGAGTCGCGTGCCGCGGAGAGCTCGCTCGCTCATGAATCGTGCCTCCCGGGCTTATGGCCCACAGGACTAGTGGTCGCTGTTCTTCGTCGTTCGGTCAACGCTCGGCTTCCGACGAAGATTCCCGTCCGGGGACATGCGTCGTCTGTCGTGCCGCCCCTGTTTGTACCCATCGGCGCCCGATTTGTCACATCTGGCCGTGGATATCACCCTAGGTGTCACATATTTCACATCTGGTGATCGGTCGGCCTTTCCGTGACGAGCCTACCGGGGCGGGATTCGACGACCGCCGCCGCCCCCGCCCGCCGCGGTCAGGAGATCGGGCGGGAACGGATCATCGGCTCGCCCTTGGCGAGGTCGACCGGGTGGGCCAGGGGGGCCGGATCGGCGGGCAGGACCACCGGCGGGCGCTCCGGCCGGGGCGGCAGGTCGGCGGCGGCCTCGGTGCGGGTGTCGCGGTGCGGCAGCAGGGCGATCACCGCGTCCCGCAGCTGGGCCGGGGCCTCCTCGTCCAGCGGGTCGACGGTGGCGGGCACCTGGAGCCGGACGGGGGTGCCGTTGCCGATCCGGGCGTAGCCGCGGCCGGCGGGGGCGTGCGCGGCGGGCACGATGTCCAGCGGTGCGCCGAGCACGGCGTGGCCCTCCTCGGGCCCGGTGGGGCCGAGTACCACCCGGGCCCGGGTGGTGGAGCGCACGGTCGAGGTGATCCGGCCCCTGGCCTCGACGTCGTCGGCGATCACCACGGTGACGCGGGCGGCGCGGCCGTGCCGCAGCGGCAGCTCCAGCAGGTCCTGCGGGTCCGGGCGGCCCTCGGCGTGGGCGAGCTCGCTCAGCTCGGTCGGGTGGTCCAGGAGCAGCCAGAGCGGGCGGGTGGCGTCCTCGGGGGGCGCGGTGCCGGCGTGCCGGGCGGCATTCAGCGCGGCGAGCCGGCGCTCGGTCTCCTGCGCGGCCCACTCCAGCGCGGCCAGCGCGCCGTGCAGGCTGGTCTCCACGGTGTGCACGCCGGGCCGGTTGACCAGGCAGGCGTGCTCCCCGGTGCCCGCGCCGTCGACCACCACCAGGTCCCCGTACGGGAGCGCCTGGAGCGCGATCGAGCGGATCAGGCTGGAGGTGCCGTAGCCGGTGACGCCGAGCGCCAGCAGGTGCGGCTCGGCCGAGCGGGGGCCGGTGCGCCAGACGACCGGCGGCTGCTGGGCGATCGCGCCGCCCTGGGCGACCGGGATGGTCCGGGCGGTGCCGTCCTCGTCGGTGAAGCCGAGCACGATCTCGCCGGGGGCGGCCACGAAGCGCTGGGCGACGATGTCGGCGGGCAGCGGGGTGAGCGCGGCGATCCGCAGCCGGTTGGACTCCTCGTCCCAGTCGAAGCGGTACTCCCGGGCCCGGCCGGCCTTGCCCTGGACGACCTGCTCGATCCGGGCCCGCGCGATCGGCTCGGTGTCGGTGAAGTACGCCGGGTAGCCGAGTTCCAGCCGGGAGAGCCGGCCCTCGTCGTCGAACTCCCAGGAGTCGAAGGCGTGCTTGTAGTGGCCCTCGTAGTGGTACAGCGGGTTGGTGTCCTCGGGGCCGCACAGGTACGGCGTGAGCGCCGCGTAGAGCGCGCCGAGCTTGATGTCGGCGACGTCCGGGGCGGGCGGGGCGGGTGCGGGCTTGGGGGCCCGGCCGGCCCAGGCGGAGCTGGCCATCAGGGCGATCAGGGCGAACAGCAGGCCGTGCGGCAGCAGGTAGACGCCGACCAGCATCGCGGCGGAGAGGAACAGCGTCGGGCCGCGGCGCTCCTTCGGGGTGGCGTTCCAGCGGTCCTTGGCCCAGCCCGCGTGGTGGCGCAGTCCGCGGCCGATCACGGAGAGCGGGGCGAACATGTCGGAGGCGTGGTCCCCGGCGGTTCGGGCGATCTCGCGGCCCTTGCTGAGATGGCGTTGGAGCGGCATTCCTTGACTCCCCGGGCGAGTGGGACGGGTCGGGTGGCGGAGGCGGAGCCGGTACGACGGGACCCGGGGCGGTGGGATCCGCGCCCGGGCCCGTGCGGGGGAGTGGCAGCGCCTGGAACGTGGACCGCTAGAACTTGAGGCCGCCGAGCAGGCTCGCCAGGCTGGCGCCGCCGGCGGTGATGCTCGGGGCGATCGAGGAACCGGCGACGTAGAAGCCGAAGAGGGCGCAGACGACGGCGTGGGAGACCTTCAGCCCGTCCCTGCGGAAGAACAGAAAGGCGATGGTGCCGAACAGGACGATGCCGGAAATCGAGAGGATCACGTTCTGCTCCTCGGGGAGGGGGGACGGGGACGGTGTTACGGAAAGTGCGCTAATCGTGACAAAAAGTAATAGATGATGGAACGGTGCAAATGGGTGGTTTCCCGTTCAACGTCGCCCTGGAGTTCGGGCGAAGGCGGGCGGACCGGCCGGGGTGGGGCCGTGTCCCGCGCAGTTCCAGTGCGGCGAGGCATTCCCGCCGGGTGGGCGGGAGGTTTCCGGGGGGTCGGGGAAGTTCGCCCGGATGGCCGCCGTTCGAGGGCTGCCCTCCGCCATCCGGACGCGCGCTGGCCCGGCCCGGCGCCCGGCCGCTACGGTGCGGTACGCGCGGCTTCTCCAGCCGCACTCCTCCAGCGACACTCCTCCACCGTGGCTCTGCCGCCCGCGGAACCCGTAGAACCCGCAGAGCCCGCAGACCGGAAAGGCCGCCCGCCATGACCGACGACGCCAACCAGCAGCCAGCCGACGCCCCCGGCGCCCCCGACGCCGAGGTGATCGCCCTGGCCGGAAAGCTCTTCGACGCCGCCCGGGCCGGCGAGACCGACACCCTGGCCGCCTACGTGGACGCCGGCGCGCCCGCCGACCTCACCAACGACCGCGGCGACACCCTGCTCATGCTCGCCGCCTACCACGGCCACGCCGCCACCGTCGAAGCCCTGCTGGCGCGAGGCGCCGACCCGAACCGCGCCAACGACCGCGGCCAGACCCCGCTCGCCGGCGCCGTCTTCAAGGGCGCCGAGGACGTGCTGACCGTCCTGCTGGACGGCGGCGCCGACCCCACCGCCGGCACCCCGAACGCCGTCGACACCGCACGGATGTTCGGCAAGAACGAGCTGGTCGCCCGTTTCGAGGCCCGCTGATCCAGGTCGTAGGCTCTTCCCTCATGAAGAGCACCACCATGGAGGCCGGAACCGTCGAGTTCCGCGTCACCGGCTACGCCCACCCCGACGCCCAGGCCCTGTCGGCGGAGGTGCAGCAGGAGTACGTCCGCCGCTACGGCGACCCCGACGAGACCGTGCTGCACCTCGACGACTTCGACTCGCCGGGCGGCCTGTTCCTGGTCGCCTACCTCGACGGCCGACCGGTCGCCTGCGGGGGCTGGCGGGCCAAGCAGGCCGGGCCGGACGGGCTGCGTGACGGCGACGTCGAGCTGAAGCGGATGTTCGTGGTCCCCGCCGCCCGCGGCCGTGGCCTGGCCCGGGCGGTGCTGCGCCGCCTGGAGCAGACCGCCGCCGAGGCCGGACGCACCCGCGTCATCCTGGAGACCGGCACCGAGCAGCCCGAGGCCGTGGCGCTGTACGGGTCCGAGGGGTACGCGGCGATCCGGAAGTTCGGCATCTACCGCGACCACCCGCAGAGCATCTGCCTCGGCAAGGAACTTCCCGCGGAGGCCTGACCGGCCGCCCGCCCGCCGGGTAGGCTCACGACACCTCTGAGGGGGGGCGATGAGCCAGCAACCGCCAGGAGCCGACCGGCTCCCCGCCCTGGCCGCGCCCGGTGGGGAGCTGGACCGGCTGGTCCGGGACGGCGTGCGCACCGTCGGGGCCGGCGCCGTCTGGGCCGTCGGCGATGCCGGGGGGACGCTCGGCGGCGGCGCGCACGGCGTGCTCGGGCAGGGCCCGTACGCCCGGCTCGCCCCCGGGCCGGACACCCGGTACGACCTCGCCAGCCTCACCAAGATCATCGCCCTCTGGCCCTGCGCCGGAGTGCTCCGGCAGGCCGGGCGGCTCCCGCTCGACGCGCCGCTCGGCCACTGGTGGCCGCCCGCCTCCGGGCATCCCGTCGGTGTGGTGACGGTCCGTCAACTCCTCGCGCACACCGCCGGAATGCTCCCTCGCACCGGATTCGAGCAGCTCTACGGGCCCGACCTCGCGGCGATCCGGGCCGGGGTGATCGCCGCCCCGCTGCACCGCGTCCCCGGTGCGGCCGTCGAGTACACCGACCGCGCCGCCGTCCTGCTCGGCTACCTCGTCGAGGACCTCGGTGGCGCGCCGCTGGACGAGCTCGCCACCCGCTGGATCTGGCGGCCGCTCGCCATGGCCGACACCCGGTACGGGCCGCTCGGCCCCGCCGACACCGCCCGCACCGCGCCCACCGAGTACGACCCGCGGGCCGGGAGCCACCTGTGCGGCGTCGTCCACGACCCCTCGGCCCGGCTGCTCGGCGGCGTCTCCGGCAACGCCGGGGCCTTCTCCACCGCCCGCGACCTCGCCCGCTTCCTCACCGCGCTGCTCGCCCCGCCGCCCCAACTGCCTTGGGGCGAGGCCTGGATCGCCGAGTCGCTGCGCGAACAGACCGGCGGCCTCGCCCCTGCTCGCGGCCTGTCCTGGCTGTACGCCCCCGGCACCGACCCCGCCGAGGGCGCCTTCGTCCACTACGGCTTCACCGGCACCGGCATCTGGATCTCCCGGCGGCTCGGCCGCTGGGCGCTGCTGCTCACCAACAAGGTCCACTACGACCGCGACATCCAGCCGCTCACCGACCTGCGCAACGCCTACCGGCGGGCGGTCTTCGGATAGGGGCTCTCTTCCGGACCGCGCCGGGCGCGCGGCGTGATCCGGAAGAGAGCCCCTGGGTCCGTTCCTGCGTCGAGTACCCGATCGGGTGGATTAGGGCACGAACCGCCGGATCCGGCACGGGGGTTGCGGCAGAGTGGCCACCGCGACGGGGCACCGGTGGAGGAGGCGCGATGACGGACACCTGGCTCTCGGAACAGGACTGGCTGGCCGGACTGCTGCGCGCCTACGTCGGCTGCAGCGTGCTGCTCACCGGCGAAGGCGGCGACGTCCTGCTGCTGAAGGCCAGTTACCGCGCCCAGTGGCAGTTCCCCGGCGGCGGGATGGACCCGGGCGAGGGCCCCGCCGAATGCGCCGCCCGCGAACTGCGCGAGGAGACCGGGCTGGTGGCCGGCGAGCTGCGGCTGCTCGTCGTCGAGTGGCGCGATCCGATCCCCGGCCAGGGCGAACACGCCCACCCCGCCGTGCAGTTCATGTTCGACGGCGGAACGGTCCCGGCCGGCGCGACCATCCGGGTGCAGGCCGAGGAGATCGCCGAGTACGGGTACTTCACCCCCGCCCGGGCGGCCGCACTGCTGCACCCCTGCGCGGCGCGCCGGCTCACCCGGGCCCTGGCGGCCCGGCGCACCGGCGCCACCGCGCTGCTGCACTCCACGGGATACGTAGGCTGACGATCCGTCAAATATGCCAGTCCGTCAGACCAGCGTGCTCCAGTAGTACCAGAACCGATTGAGGATCAGCAGCGCGATCACCGCCGCCCACAGCACCGGCACCGCCCAGTGGTAGCGCGCCGCCTCCCGCACGACCGGCCGCAGCCGCGGGCCCACCGGGATCACCCCCGTCCGGAGGTTGTGCAGCGTCGTGTACCAGAACAGCACCACCACCGTCGCCCACACCACCATGCAGTACGGGCACAGCGCGCCGATCCGGTACAGCGCCTCGTCGATCAGCCAGTGCACGAACACCACCCCCAGCAGGGTGCCCGCGTGCAGGCCCAGCCAGAACCAGCGCCGGTACGCGGCACCGGCCAGCAGCCCCGCCCCGACCGCCGCCAGCGCGCCGAAGGCGGCCAGCCCGAGCAGCGGGTTCGGGAACCCGAAGACCTCCGCCTGCTCGGTGCGCATCACCGAACCGCAGCTGATCACCGGATTGAGGTTGCAACTGGGGACATAGGACGGGTTCTCCAGGATGCGGAGCTTGTCGAAGGTCAGGACGGCCGAGGCGGCCAGCCCGATCAGCCCGCCGAGGAACAGCAGCAGGGAGAACGCCCGGCCCGCGCCGACCGGCGCACGGCCGGGGGCGCCGGGGGCGGGAGGGGAGAGGTGCACAGAGTTAGCGGCGGACATGGCAGCACACTCCGGTGGCTGGGAGGAGCCGGCCCGGCCGGGGTTCGGCCGGGCCGGTGGTGCCGTGCTTACTTCAGGCCGGCGGCCTGCTTCACCTGGGCGGTGAACTGCTCCGGCGTCACCGTGGACTGGCCGCTGAACAGCGTGATCGGCTTGCCGTCCACCTTGACCGTCGGGGTGCCCGTCACCCCGCTGCCGTTGAACGCTTCCGCGACCTTCGCCGCCCACGGCGCGTACGTCTTGTCGGTGACGGCCTTCACGAAGGCGTCCGTCTTCAGCCCCGGCACCTGGCCGGCCAGGTCGAGGATGTGGTTGACGTTGCCGAAGTCGTCCTTCCGCTCGTCGGGCTGGTTGGCGTACAGCACGTCGTGGAACTGCTTGAACTTGTCCACGCCCTCGTTCAGCGCGGCCCCCGCGGCGGCCAGCGCGGTGCGCGAGCCCTTGCCGCCGAGGGCGTTGTCCAGGAACGCCGCCAGGTGGAACTCCACCTTGACCGAGCCGTCCTCGGTCAGCTTCTTGACCGCCTCGCCGTTCGCCGCCTCGAAGTGCTTGCAGACCGGGCAGCGGAAGTCCTCGTACACCTCCATGGTGTGCGGGGCGTCGGCCTTGCCGTAGGTGATCACCGTGCCGTCCGGGCCGGAGGCGTTTGCCGGGACGACCAGCTCGGTCGGCGCGGACGCATCGGCGGCCGCCTTCGAGTCCTTCTTGCCGGACGCCGAGTTGATCGCGACCGCCGCTCCGCCCGCGAGGGCGAGCACCGCGACGGCGGACACCGCCACGACGATCCGCTGACGGCGCTTCGAGGCCGCCTGCTCGATGCGCTGCGCCTCCTGGATCCGCTCACGGGCACTGATGCGCTTGGCCTGCTGCTTGCTGGGGGTCTGAGCCATGGAAGGTCAACTCCTGTACGCGGCGCGTGGATGCGCGCGGGAAACCGCACCGGGTGCGGCGGGATCGGGTGAACGCGGGAGTTGTGCGCGCTGCCTGCGGACGAACGTGCGCGGCGGCCCCAAAGGCCTCGGGCGGGTCAGCAGGCAGGCGCGAGAACCGGCGGACCACGCCGGGGAGCCGGGCTCAGCACCACGTCCTCGCGGCGCGGCCGCACGCGGTCCGACACCGGCAGCGGCACCCGCAGCACCGGCCGAACCGGAGCCGGGAGCAGCAGCAGGACCAGGGCGCGCAACGGGCGGGCCAGCGACTGGCGCAGCGCGCGCAGCGACCGGGCCAGGCCCGACAGGGCCGCGTCGCCCAGCCGCAGCCAGGCAGCGGCGGCCAGTGCGATCACCAGGTGCACCAGCAGGAGCAGCACCTGGGTCGCCGCCGGGGCCAGCGGCCCCACGTGGCCCAGCGGACCGGCCAGCAGCGACCCGTCCACCGAACCGCCGCCACACACCAGCAGGTTCACACCGCGCGCGGGCACGTGCTCGGACAGGATCGGCCCACAGCCGGCCTGCCCCAGGTTGAACGTCGTGTTGAGCAGCAGCTCGACCGGCACCAGCACACCGGAGATGTGCAGCAGCCGCCGCTCCCCGCCGGCCAGCGCGGCCGCGACCAGGAAGACGACGGCGGTCGCGGCCGCCACCAGCGAGAGCGGCAGCGGGCGACCCGTGATGACCACCTGGCCCAGCGCGGACAGCGGCACGGCGAGCGCGGTGAACACCGCGGCCCGCAGGGCCCTGATCGCATGGGTGGAGGTCGTCACGTCCCGGAGTATGCCACGACGCTTACATCCGGCACGAGGGCGCGTACCCGGGGAGTGGAAGCGTTGTCCGTCGGAGGCCGTTCGTTCACCCGCCTGACGCGCGCTCAGCCGGGATCGCTTCGCTGTTCGTGCGGGTCGGCGTCCTGTGCGCCGCGCGGTCGTCCCGGGCCTGCTCGTCCCCGCCCGGGCCTGCTCGTCCCCGTCGCGGTCCTGGTCGTCGTCGGGCCCCGGGGCCCGTAGCCTGGAATGCGTTCCCGGTGACCCCGATGAGGGGGTGAGCGCTCATGGCGCGACCCGCCACCACGGTGGGGCAGGTGCTGCTGGACCGCCTCGGCACCCAGGCGGCGGTGCTGGCCGGCCTCGACGACGCCGTCCGGGCGGACGAACCGGACGCGGTGCACCGGATGCGGGTCGCCTGCCGGCGGCTGCGCAGCGCCCTGCGGACCTTCCGGCGGCTGTTCGCCCCCGGGGCCACCGACCACCTGGTCGCCGAACTGCGCTGGCTCGCGGCCGCCCTCGGCCGCGCCCGGGACGGCGAGGTGCTCGCCGAGCGGCTGGCCGCCCAGGCCCGGGCACTGCCCGCCGTCTGCCGGCCGGAGCGGGTCGCGGCGGAGCTGGAGCGGTGGGGGCGGGTCGAGTACCGGCAGGCCTGGCCCGAGGTGCTCGCGGCCCTCGACAGCCCGCGCCGCCGCGCCCTCGCCGACGCCCTCGCCACCCTCCTCGCCGACCCCCCGCTGCGCCGCCGGGCCGGCCGTGACGCCGTCCCCGAGCTGGCCCGGATCGCCGAGCGCGAGCAGCACCGCACCGGCGAGCGCGTCCGGGCGGCCCTCGACGCCGGGGCCGGGCCCGCCGAGCAGCGCGACCGCGCCCTGCACGAGGCCCGCAAGGCCGCCAAACGCGCCCGCTACGCCGGCGAGACCGCCGCCCCGGCGGTCGGCGCGGCCGCCGAGCGGTACACGGACCGGATGAAGGCCGTCCAGGAACTGCTGGGCGAGCACCAGGACGCGGTGATCGCCGCCGACACCCTCGCCGGGCAGGCCGCCGACAGCGGCGAGCCCTTCGGCCTCGGGGCGCTCTACGCCCGCCAGCTCACCGCCGCCGAGACGGCCCGGGCCCGGCTGCCCCAGGTGTGGGACCGGGCGGCGGGGCGCAAGCTGCCGCGGTTCGGCTAGGGCGAACCCGGGTCGGCGCCGCGTGGGCCGGGGCCGCGTCGTGGGCGGCGGCGAAGGCGTGGCGGGCGCGGCTGCCGGGTGGGGCGAGGCAGACGAAGACGTACCGGCCCTCCTCGGGCAGGGCGAGCACCGTGTAGTCCAGGACGTCGGTGTCCAGTGCCGGATGGCGGATGTGGAGCCGGCCGGGGCCGGGCGGCCCTGCTCCAGCCGGGCGTAGTAGTCGGCGGAGATGCCCGCACGGGCCGCCACCTCCTCGCGGCGCAGCCCGGGCGTCCGGCGGCGCCCGGCCGGGGGCAGACCCGCCTCGGCGGGCGCGAGGCGGGCGCGGCGGGCGCGCAGGAACGCGCCCAGCGGGGTCTCGGGCATGCGGTCACGCTGCCACAGCCGGGCGGGGTTAACCAGGACCTGGCCGTCCCTGGCCGGCCCGTCCCCGGTCGGCCGGTCCCCGGTCGGCCGGTCCCTGGTCGGCCCGTCCCCGGGAAGGGCTGGCCGCTGGTGGTCCGGGCGGGGCGCCGGGAGGCTCGTCGCATGGGACTTCTCGACGACAAGGTCACGATCGTCACCGGCGCCGGGCGCGGCATCGGCGCGGCCGCCGCCCGGCTGTTCGTCCGGGAGGGCGCGCTGCTGGTGCTGGCCGCCCGCTCCGGCGCCGAGGTGGAGGCGCTGGCCGCCGAGCTGCGGGCCGGCGGGGCCCGGGCGGTGGCCGTCGTCGCCGACCTGACCACCGCGGAGGGCGCCGAGCGGACGGTCGAGGCGGCGCTCACGACGTACGGCCGGCTGGACGCGGCCTTCGACAACGCGGGCTCCGGCCTGTCGCCGGCCCCGCTCGCCGAGCGCACCGAGGCCGAGTGGGACGACACCCACGCGCTCAACCTGCGCGGCGGCTGGCTCTGCCTGCGGGCCCAGCTGCGGGCGATGGCGGCGGGCGGTCGGGGCGGCGCGGTGGTGCTCAACTCCGGGGTGGGCGCGCTGGTCGGCGGCTTCGGGGACGGCGTCCAGCAGGCTGCCAAGCACGGCCTGACCGGCCTGGTGAAGGCGGCCACCGCCGACTACGCCCGACACGGCATCCGGGTCAACGCCGTCGCGCCCGGCGTGGTGCGGACGCCCTCGACGGAGCAGTTCTTCGCGTCCGGCCCGGAGTTCGACGCCCTGGTGGTCCGCTCGACCCCGCTGGGCCGGGCGGGCTCGGACACCGAGATCGCGGAGGCGGCGGCCTGGCTGCTGAGCGACCGGGCGTCGTACGTGGCCGGGGTGACCCTGCCGGTGGACGGCGGGATCACCGCGACCCGGCGGTTCGACTGAGCGCGGGCCCGGCCGGTTCGGGGAAGGCCCGGCCGGTCGGGGCGGGCCCGGCGGCACCGTACGGGGGTCGGTGCCGCCGGGCCTACTCCGGCGCCGGTTCCAGCCCGGCCGACCGGGCGGCGGTGCGGAGCAGGGCGCGGAGCATGGGGGTGGTGAGGCGGCCGGTGTTGGTGTTGCGCGGGCTCACGTGGTAGCAGCCGTACAGCTGGAGGGCGGGGCCGCCGTCGGTGGCGGGGAGGACGGCCAGGGCGCCGTGACCGAAGGCGGGTCGGGGCCGGGGGACCTGCCAGCCGGCCTGCGCGAGGGCGGGCAGGAGGGCCTGCCAGGCGAAGCCGCCGAGGGCGACGACGGTTCGTACGGTGGGGCGCAGCAACTGGAGTTCGCGGGTGATCCAGGGGCGGCAGGTGTCGCGTTCGGCGGTGCTGGGCTTGTTGTCGGGCGGGGCGCAGCGGACCGGGTCGGTGATGCGGACGCCGTACAGGCGCAGGCCGTCGCCGTACCGGACGGACTCGGGGCGGTTGGCGAGCCCGAGGTCGTGGAGCGCCGCGTAGAGCAGGTCGCCGGAGGGGTCGCCGGTGAAGATCCGGCCGGTGCGGTTGGCGCCGTGGGCGGCGGGGGCGAGGCCGACCAGGACGAGCGGGGCGTCGGGCGGGCCGAAGCCGGGGATCGGGCGGGCCCAGTAGTCCCAGTCCAGGTAGGCGCGGCGCTTGGTGCGGGCGGTCTCCTCGCGCCACTGGACCAGGCGCGGGCAGGCCCGGCAGTCGGTGACGACGCGGTCCAGCGCGGTGAGCGAGGTGGCGCGGGCGGCGGCCTCGGCGGGGTGGCGGGGGTGGCCGGGGTCGTCGGCGGCGGACTGCGGCATGGCCACGATCCTACGGTCCGGCTCTGGCCCCGCGTCGGCCCTGCGCCGGCCTGCCCGGGCAGGCGTAGCGTGGAATCAGCTGCTCCGGCGGCCCCCGGCTGGGCCGGGTCGGCGACGGCCGGGGCTGGCTGGCGCGCGAGGAGGCCTCGCCGAGGCCGCAAGGAGGCCGCGATGATCGTCGATGCGGTGCTGGGTGCCATCGGGGGGCTGGTCGGGCTGGGGGCGATCTGGGCGGGCCTGAGCGTCCGGGTCGTCCAGCAGTTCCAGAAGGGAGTGGTGTTCCGCTTCGGCCGGGTGCGCAGGGAGGTGCGCGAGCCAGGGCTGGTGGCGCTGCTGCCGATCGCGGACAAGTTGCGCAAGGTGAACGTGCAGATCGTGACGATGCCGATCCCGGCGCAGGAGGGCATCACCCGGGACAACGTGACCGTCCGGGTGGACGCGGTGGTGTACTTCCGGGTCGAGGACCCGGTGAGGGCGACCGTCAACGTGCAGGACTACCAGTTCGCGATCTCCCAGGTGGCGCAGACCTCGCTGCGCTCGATCATCGGCAAGAGCGAGCTGGACGACCTGCTGGCCAACCGCGAACCGATCAACCAGGGGCTGGAGTTGATGATCGACAGCCCGGCGCTGGGCTGGGGCGTCCAGATCGACCGGGTGGAGATCAAGGACGTCGCGCTGCCGGAGTCGATGAAGCGCTCGATCGCGCGGCAGGCGGAGGCCGAGCGGGAGCGGCGGGCGCGGATCATCACGGCGGACGGTGAGTACCAGGCCTCGGCCCGGTTGTCGGAGGCGGCGGCGGTGATGAGCGCGACCCCGGCGGCGCTCCAACTGCGGCTGCTGCAGACGGTGGTGGAGGTGGCGGCGGAGAAGAACTCGACGCTGGTGCTGCCCTTCCCGGTGGAGCTGCTGCGCTTCCTGGACAGTGCGACGGACAACCAGCAGCGGGCCGCGGTGAATGCCGCGGCGGCAGCGGCGAAGGCCGCCGAACGGGCCGCCGTGGAGCGGGAGGAGGCAGCGAAGGCGGAGGTCGAGCAGGACCGGTCGCAGCACGAACTCCCGCCGCTGGAGGAACTGTTGGACCAGTCGCCGCTTCCGGGCGCGGACGCGCCGGGCGGGCGCGCGGAGCCGGACCAGGCGGCCTGACCGGTGCCCGGTGGCGGCCTCCGCGGGCCCGGACCAGGATGGACAGGGGGGCGGAAGCCAGGCCAGGAGGCGGGACCATGACCAGAGCCAGCGACATCATGCACCCGGGCGCGGAGTGCATCCGCGAGCACGAGACGCTCGCCGCCGCCGCCCGGATCATGCGGGAACGGCACGTCGGCGCGCTGCCCATCTGCGGGGAGGACGACAAACTGCTGGGCATCGTGACCGACCGCGACATCGTGCTGCGCTGTGTCGCCGAGGGCCGGGACCCGGCCGGGGTGACGGCGGGCGAGCTGGCCCTGGGCCGGCCGATGACGGTGGAGGCGGACGAGGACGCGGAGCAGGTGCTACGGGTGATGGAGCAGTACCGGGTGCGCCGGCTGCCGGTGATCAACCACCCGGAGCACAAGCTGGTCGGGATGATCAGCGAGGCGGACATCGCGCGCGGGCTGCCGCAGGCCCGGGTCGCGGAGTTCGTGTCGGCGGTCTGCGCAGAGGAGGCGCCCACGGAGGAGGCGGCCACGGAGGAGGCGGCCAAGGCCGGGGCCTGACGGCGTCGGGGTCTGACGACGGCGGCGGATCGGGCCGGCGGATCAGGGCCGTTGCGATCAGTCAGGGCATCGGACGCGGCCGACTGCGGCTACCCGACGAAGGAGGAGGCCGCGGCCGCGCCGGGGCCTTCCTCGGCGAGCACGCCGCGCCCTAACCGCGCTCCCGAAGCGCCCGGGCGATCAGTTCCGCCAGGTGCAGGGCCTGGCGGCCCTGGGCGAGTTGGGCGATCTGGGTGCGGCAGCTGAAGCCGTCGGCCAGGACCACCGTGTCGGGGGCGGCGGCCCGGACTTCGGGGAGCAGGACGCGCTCGGCGATCGCCTCGGACACCTCGAAGTGGCCCCGCTCGAAGCCGAAGTTGCCGGCCAGGCCGCAGCAGCCGGAGTCCAGCACCCGGTTGTGCAGGCCGAGTCGGTCCTCGATCCGGCGGTCGGCGGCGCTGCCGAGGACGGCGTGCTGGTGGCAGTGGGTCTGGGTGACGGCGTCCAGCGGGACCTGGGGGAGCGGGGTGTCGGGGGCGTACTGGTCGAGGAACTCGGCGAAGGTGCGGGTGCGTTCGGCGAGCGGGCGGCCGTCCGGGCCGAGCAGCCGGGGCAGGTCCTCGCGCAGGGCGGCGGTGCAGCTCGGGTCCATGCCGACCACCGGGGTGTCGGCGGGCAGCCCGGTGCCGGCCAGCGTCCGCAGGCTGCGCCGCAGCACCCGTCGGGCGGTGCCGAGTTGGCCGGTGGAGTACCAGGTCAGGCCGCAGCAGACCGGGCCGGCGGGCAGCCGTACGTCGAAGCCCAGGTGCTCCAGCACCTCGACGGCGGAGCGCAGCACGTTCGGCTGGAGGTGGTCGGAGAAGGTGTCCGGCCACAGCAGCACCGGCCGTGCCCCCGCCGGGGCCGGGTGCGCGGCGCGGTGGCGGCGGTACCAGCGGGTGAAGGTCTCCGGCGGGAGGACCGGCAGCACCCGGCGCCGGTCGATCCCGGCGAGCCGCTTGAGCGGCCCGGCGGCCGGGGAGCGGGCGAGGGTGTTGGCGGCGCCGGGGGCGAGGGCGGCGGCCCGCAGCCAGAGCGGCAGCCAGCCCATCGAGTAGTGGGCGAGCGGGCGCGGGCGGTGCCGGTAGTGCTGGTGCAGGAACTCGGCCTTGTAGGTCGCCATGTCGACATGGACCGGGCAGTCGCTCGCGCAGCCCTTGCAGCTCAGGCAGAGGTCCAGGGCCTCCCGGACCTCCGTCGAGCGCCAGCCGTCGGCGATCGCCGCGCCGCCCTGGTGGCCGGGAGGCGCTGTCATGCCGCGCAGCATCTCGGCCAGCAGCCGGGCCCGGCCCCGGGTGGAGTGCCGCTCCTCGCCGGTGGCCATGTAGCTGGGGCACATCACCCCGGTGTTCGGGTCCACGCACTTGGCGACGCCGACGCAGCGGTGCACGGCCTTGGCCAGGCTGCCGCCGTCCTGCTCGTACGGGAGGGCGAGCGGCAGCGGGCGGCGCGGGGCGGTGACGAAGCGCAGGTCGGCGTCGAGCGGGCGCGGGTCGACCAGGGCCCCCGGGTTGAGCAGGTGCTCGGGATCCCAGATCCGTTTGAACTCGCCGAACAGGGCGATCACGTCGGGCGGGTACATCCGGGGCAGCAGTTCGCCGCGGGCCTGCCCGTCGCCGTGCTCGCCGGACAGCGAACCGCCGTAGGAGACCACCAGGTCGGCGGCCTGCTCCAGGAACTCCCGGAAGACCGGTACCCCGGCGGGCTCGTCCAGCGGGAAGTCGATCCGCAGGTGCACGCAGCCGTCGCCGAAGTGCCCGTACGGCACGCCGTGCAGGCTGTGCCGGCGCAGCAGGGCGCGCAGGTCCCGCAGGTAGTCGCCGAGGCGCTCGGGCGGGACGGCGGAGTCCTCCCAGCCGGGCCAGGCCTCCCCGCCGCCGGGCAGCCGGGTGACGATGCCGGCGCTCGCCTCCCGGACGGCCCAGAGCTGGCGCTGCTCGGCCGGGTCTGTGACGAGGGCGACGGAGGCGGAGCGCTCGCGGCGCACCGCGTCGGCGAGCCGGCGGGCGGCCTGGTAGGCCTCGACCGGGGTGGCGCCGCCGGTCTCCAGGAAGAGCCAGCACTCGCCCGCGGGCAGCCGGTCCAGTGCGGGCGGGCGGGGGCCGGCGGCGAGCAGTGCGGCGATCAGGTCGGCGGACATGCCCTCGGCGGTGAGCGGCCCGAGCGGCAGCAGCGCGGGGACGGCGTCGGCGGCGGCGCCCTCGTCGGGGTAGCCGGCCACCACCAGGGCGCGCGCGGGCGGCTCCTCGACCAGCCGGACGGTCGCGCCGAGCAGCAGCGCGCAGGTGCCCTCGGTGCCGGTGAGCGCGCGGGCCAGGTCGTGGCCGTGCTCGGGCAGCAGGGCGTCCAGCGGGTAGCCGGAGGTGCGGCGGGGCAGCGCGGGCAGGCCCTGGCGGATGGCGGCGAGGTTGCGGTCGGTGAACTCCTGGAGCTGCCGGTGGAGTTCACCGGGCCGCCCGGGCAGGGTGCGGAGCGCGGCGCGCTCCTGCGGGGTGAGCCGGCCGCCCACGGTCAGCTCGGTGCCGTCCGCGAGCAGCAGGTCCAGCCGCTCGACGTTGTCCGAGGTGCGCCCCCAGGCGAGCGAGTGCGAGCCGCAGGAGTCGTTGCCGATCATGCCGCCGAGGGTGCAGCGGCTGTGCGTGGACGGGTCGGGGCCGAAGCGCAGCCCGTACGGCCGGGCGGCGCGCTGGAGGTCGTCCAGCACGGTGCCCGGTTGGACCCGGGCGGTGCGGGCCTGCGGGTCGACGTCCAGGACGGCGCCGAGGTGGCGGCGGAAGTCCAGCACCACCGCGCCCGGGCCGATCGCCTGCCCGCCGATGCTGGTGCCCGCCCCGCGCGGCACCACCGGCACGCCGTACCGGCGGCAGAGCGCGAGGGCGGTGCGGACGTCGTCGAGGTCCGCGGGTTTGACCACGCCGAGCGGCAGCTGCCGGTAGTTGGACGCGTCGTGGCTGTAGACGGTCCGCTCGGCGGTGCCGAAGCGGACCTCCCCGCGCAGCACGGCGGCCAGTTCGCGGGCCAGCTCGGCCCCGGGGGCTGCGGACGGACGGCTCACCAGGGACCTCCGGGCGGGTGCGGCGACGGCTCCGGCCGATCATGGCAGCCGCGCGCCCGCAGGGGTACCGGCCACGGCCGGGGTACCGCCGATGGGGTGTCGGCGGGCGGCCACCCGGCCAGGGCCTAGGCCCCGCCGCCTGCGGAGGCGGGGCCGCACACGTCCGGAGTCCGGTCACCGCCGCCCGGTGAGCGTGCCGCGGGCGATGTGGGAGAGCTTGGCCATCTCGAACGCCGGGTAGGCGCCGCCGGCCAGCAGCGAGAACTTGATCCCCTCGCGGCCGCCCGGCCGCCGGTGGCCGGGCGGCTGGAAGCGCCGGTGGTGCTCGGCGGCCCGGTGGAAGAACTGCGGCCGCTCGGCGCGGGTGACGCACCCGGCCAGGTCGAAGACGAACAGGTAGTGCCGGATCATCCGGACGAACAGCGCGTCCCGCACCGCGTACAGGTGCGGCTGGTCCTCCAGCAGCGCGAAGCTGCGCTCGTACTGGTCGAAGAGGTCGAACACGCCGCTGCCCGGGGAGCCGGTGGGGTGGACGGTCTCCCGGCGGCGCAGCTGCACGCACTCGCGCGCCAGCACGGCGACGCGGCGGGCGCCGAGCAGCGCCGCGTGCACCACCGGGATCTCCTCGTACCGGCCGTCGGGGAAGGCCAGCCGCAGCTCCTCCCAGTGGCCGCGGCGGATCAGCCGGTCCCAGACCAGCGGCGGCGCGCCGAACAGCGCGGGCTGGTCGAAGGGCTCGAACACCTCGGGGCCGGTTTCGGCGAGCAGCGACTCCGCCCCGCCCGGCCAGTCCCGGTCGTTGTGCCGGCGGGAGTGGCCGAACAGCAGCAGGTCCACCGGGCCGGTCTGCCCGAGCCGGTCGGCGAGGGTCCGCAGCGCGTCCTGGGGCAGCTGGTGGTCGGCGTCCAGGAACAGCAGGTACTCGCCGGCCGCCCGCGCCGCCCCCGCGTTCCGGCTCACCCCGACCCCGACCGCCGCGTTGAGGTGCAGGACCGACAACCGCGGGTGCCGGGCCGCGTACGCGTCGACGAGCTCGCCCGCGGCGTCGGGGGAGCGGTCGGCGACCACGATCACCTCGACGTCCTGGAGGGACTGCGCGAGCAGCGAGTCCAGGCAGTCCGCGAGCTGTTCGTGCTGGTCGTAGGCGGGGAGCACGACGCTGATGAGGGGTGAGGGCATGACGCCGGAGCGTAAGAGGACGCGCTGACCGTGGCAAAGCCCTGACGGTGCGTAATACCGGGCAATCACCGCCAAATCGTACGACCGTACGCCATATCTTCACGCGGCCTGCCGGACGCGTCCACGACAGCCGGAACGCGCCGGGGCCCGCGACGCGTGCTGCGTCGCGGGCCCGGGGGGCCGAGGCTTGGCGGCCTCGATTCAGTACCAGTGGTGGTTCTGCCAGAACGACCAGGCGGCGCAGGGGCTGCCGTAGCGGGAGTTCATGTAGTCCAGGCCCCACTTGATCTGGGTGGCCGGGTTGGTGCGCCAGTCGGAGCCGGCCGAGGCCATCTTGCTGCCGGGCAGCGCCTGCACCAGGCCGTACGCGCCGGAGGAGGCGTTGACGGCGAGGTGGTTCCAACTGCTCTCGCGGGACACGATGTTGCTGAAGCACTGGAGCTGGCCGGCCGGGACGAGCTGCGCGGCGATCTGCTGCGGGCTGCCGGTGAGGGCCGGGGCGCTGGTGAGGTTCTGGCGCGCCTGGGAGCGGGAGGCGGCGGCGTCCGCGTCGGCCTTGGCCTTGGCGTCCGCCTGGGCCTTCGCGTCGGCCTCGGCCTGGGCCTGGGCGGCGGACTCCGCCTCGGCCTGGGCCTGCGCCTGGGCTTCCTGGGCGGCCTGGTCGGCGGCGGCGGCAGCGGCAGCGGTGTCAGCCTGGGCCTGGTCGGCGGCCGCCTTGTCGTCCACCGTGACGGCGGCCGCGGGGGCGGCGGCCTCGGTGGTGCTCCCGGCCTGCGGGAGGGCGAGGGCGGCGGTGGCGGCGCTCGCGACGACGAGGGTGGCGATGCCGGTGATCAGGGAGTTGCGGCGGGCATGGCTGAGCTGCATGAAGCGGACAATCCTTTTCCGTCGGGGGCCGTGCCGGTGGCACCGGGTGCGGGGCATCGCACGGGCGCCCGGGTGAGCGGGGCCCGCGCGGCCGTCCGGGACGGCCGTGGTGCCCCGGCGGAAGTGGCGGGGCGGGTCGGCTGCGCGGCGGACGGGGCCGGCTGCGCTGCCTGGCGACGGGCCATTCTTGGCAGGGCCGGGGACGGGTCGCAAAGGCAGTTGCCACTACGGCGGGTAGTAGCCGCAGGGCGGGCGTGGCGAGAAGCGGTGATGGTTTTGGGGGAATTTGTCCGACTTGCGTATTTGTAGGTCGGAGGCTGGTGGCGCGGGCGGAATGTGCGGGTGCGAGGTGTGGTGGCCTGCGTTCTTCGAGGTGTTCCGGGCGGCCCGGCGTGGGACGGGAGCCCGTGCCGGGTGGCCGGCCGACGCCCTGGCCGCAGCCATCCACTATCGGGGGCCGTAGACGGCGAACCCCGTGTGGGCGGCCTCACATGTCCGGACGGCCGGGATCGGCGCAGGGTGACCGGCCGGTCACCGCCTCAGGAGGTCGCGTGCGGGCTTCCGGCGGAGGGCCGGGAGGCTGGCTCCGCCGCCGGTTCCGGTTCCTGCTCGCCCGCCGGGGCCGCGTCGTGGACCGGGTCGAGGGCGAGGTCGCGGGCCAGGTCCCGGGCCAGCAGGGTGGCGCCCGCGACGGCCCCCGGCATGGCGAGCACCGTCACCAGCGGAACCAGGAACGCCAGGATCAGCGGCGTGCCGAAGCCCAGCGCCAGCCCGAGCCGGGCGCGCAGCAGCCGGATCCGCTCGCGCTGCGGCACCCCGCGCCGCTGGAGGGCGACGGCGGCGAGCTCGACGGTCAGGAAGAAGCCGGACACCAGCAAGCCCAGCGCCGGCACCACCGTCTGCCCGATCACCGGGATGAAGCCGCAGGCGAACAGCACCACGCCGAACGCGGCCACCCGCACCAGGACATGGGCGCTGTCCCGTACCGCGATCACCAGTTCGCGCCACAGTGGCGACTCCGGCGGGGCGGGCGCACCGCCCTCGGTCTCGTCGACCTTCGCGGACAGCGCCTCGTAGAAGGGCTGGCCGACCAGCAGGGTGACGGCGGTGAAGGTGAGCAGCGAGAGCAGCAGGCCGCCGCCGAAGGCGATCGCGGCGAGCGCGTCGCGCAGCAGGCCCTGCCAGGGCGAGCTCCAGCGGTCGGCGAACGGGGTGGCCCAGTCGGCGAGGTCCTTCGACCAGCCGCCGAGGAAGACGAGCGCGACGGCGTACCCGGCCAGGGTGAGCAGCGCGGGCAGCATGCCGAAGCCCCACCAGCGGCCGTGCCGGCCCACCCACTTCTGGCCCCCGACCAGGTACTTCATCCCCGCCACAAGATCTCGCATGGGCGATCACCTTAGGGGCTCCTCCTCCGGAACCCCGCATTGCCGTGTTCCTGCCAGTTTCGACCGGCAGGGCCGGGCCCCTCCTGTCGTGACGCCTGCGGGGCCACCCTCGGTGCTCCCCGACCTGTCGATGGAGGAGCCTGATGAAGCATCAATTCGGAAGATTCATCGTGCTGTTGGCCACCCTGGTGCTCGGCGCCGGCGCGCTCGTGCTGCCCGCCGCCGCCTCGCCCGCACCCTCGGCGCCCTCGCCGGGCGTGGTCGGCGGCACGCGGGCGGCACAGGGCGAGTTCCCGTTCGTGGTGCGGCTCTCGATGGGCTGCGGCGGCGCGCTCTACACCCCGCAGATCGTGCTCACCGCCGCCCACTGCGTCAACGGCACCGGCGCCGACACCAGCATCACCGCGACCGCCGGCGCGGTCGACCTGCGCAGCGGCAGCGCGGTCAAGGTCCGCTCGTCGTACGTGTACCAGGCGCCCGGCTTCTCCGGGGCGGAGAGCGGCGACGACTGGGCGCTGATCAAGCTGGCCTCGCCGGTCGGCGGCAGCCAGGTGAGCACGCTGCCGACCACCGACTCCACCGCCTACGACAGCGGCACCTTCACCATCATGGGCTGGGGCGCCGCGACCGAGGGCGGCGCGCAGCAGCGCTACCTGCTCAAGGCCACCGTGCCGTTCGTCGACGACGCCGCCTGCGCCAACGCCTACCCGGGCCTGAACAGCGCGGCCTCACTCTGCGCGGGCTACGTCGACCAGGGAGGCGTCGACACCTGCCAGGGCGACTCCGGCGGGCCGATGGTCCACCGGGACGCGGCCGGCCGCTGGGTCCAGGTCGGCATCGTCAGCTGGGGCAGCGGCTGCGCCCGGCCCGGCTACCCGGGCGTCTACACCAAGGTCAGCACCTACGCGGCCGACATCGCCGCGGCGGCGGCCGGGCTCTGACGCCGACCGCCGACCGCCGACCGCCGACCGCCGACCGCCGGAGAGCCGAAGAGTCGAAGAGCCGAAGAACCGGAGCGCCCGGGGGATCCCCACCGGGCGCTCCGGCGCGTCCGCCGTCCGCGGTCCGTGGTCAGCCGTCCGTGGTCAGCCGTCCGCCGGGGGCCGGTGCGCCGTCGAACCGCCCAGCCAGGCCCGGGCCCGGCGCCGCTCGTAGGCGATCCGGCCGGTGGCGTCCGGCGGTAGCCGGGAGAGGACGGCGGCCGCGGCCTCGTGGCGCCCGGCCCGGGCGTACGCCCCGGCGAGGCGGCCGGCGACCAACGCGTGGTCGTGCGGGTGGGCGGCCTGGTCCAGGCGCCCCAGGGCGGCGCCCAGGTGGGCCACCGCCGCGTGCGCGTGGGCGGTGTGGCCGGTGCGGACGGCGAGGTCCCGGTGGCAGGTGCCGTGGGCGACGCCCAGCACCAGGGCGGCCCGGGCGGCCCCGGGCGCCGGCTCGCCGGCCCGCAGGGCGGCCTCGGTCAGCCGTTCGGCGTCCGCCAGGGCCCGCCACGTCTCGGGCGCCGCGCCGGCCAGTGCGTGGGCGTGCGCCTGGGCGAGGGCGGCCCAGGCGCGCAGGCCGGGCAGGGTGCGGGCGGTGGCGTGGGCGGCCTCGGCCAGGGCGAGGGCGGTGGCCGGGTCGCCGCTCCACCAGTGCAGGGTGCTCTGCCGGGCGAGCAGGGCGGCCGCGGTCGGCTGGTCGTCGGCGGCGCGGGCCCACTCCAGCCCGGCCGCGTACCAGCCGAGCGCGCGGGTGCGGCGGTCCCCCTCGAAGTGGGCCCAGCCCGCGAGTTCGGCGTAGCGGGCGGCGAGCGAGCGGACGGCGGGGGCGGTTTCGCGCGGGGCGGCGTGCTGCCAGGCGGCCAGGGTGCGGGCGTGGTGTTCGAGGACGCTGGCGAGCTGTTCGCCGCCGGTGTGGGTGGCGGCCGCGCGGTAGACGTCGAGCAGGTGGCCGAGCACGGCGAAGGTGGCGGCGTCCGGTCGGCCCGTCGGGGGCCCTGTGCCGCTCTCGCCGAGGGGTGGCAGGGCCGGGGCGGAGAGTTCGCCGAGGTGCTCCCGCTCCTGCCGGACGGGTTGCCAGAGGGCTGCCAACTCGCCTCCGGTGAGCAGGAGTTCGTCGGCCCGGGCGGGGAGTCCCGGGGGTGGCCAGCGGCGGGCGTTCTCCACTCGGCTGATCAGTGAGTTGTGGTAGCCGAGCAGGCGGCCGAGTTCGGCCTGGCTGAGTCCGCGGGCCTCGCGCCAGTGGCGCAGCCGGTGGCCGAAGCGCAGGCGTGCGGACGCGGGGGCGGGGAGGGGTGGCAAGGGGTCTCCCGGGGGGTGGGGGAGCGCTCGTGGGGGAGCGCCATGCCCAGGTATCCCCTTTGACGTGCCATTGTCAAACTGTGGGTCGCATCCCTCGAACGGCACCGGGCCCGGGAGCCTCCGCAACGGCTCCCGGGCCCGGCACCGTCGCGCGGCGCGGACGGGTCAGGAGTCCGCCGCCACCGCGGCCCGCCGCCGTCGGCCCACCACGGCCGAGGCCGCGAGCACGATCGCCGCGGCGACCAGCGACAGGTACATCTGCTTGCGCCCGTCGGCGTCGGTGAACATGTACGCCACCACGAACCCGATCATGCCGATGGCCGTCCAGGTCAGATAGGGGTACAGCCACATGCGGACGGTCAGCCGCTCGGGAGTCTCCCGCTCGATGATCCGGCGCATCCGCAGCTGGGAGAAGCAGATCACCAGCCAGACGAACAGCGCAACCGCGCCGGAGGAGTTGAGCAGGAAGGCGAACACCGTGTCCGGCGAGGTGTAGTTGAAGAACACCGCGACGAAGCCGAAGACCACCGAGGACAGGATGGCCACCCGCGGCACGCCCCGCTTGGTCACGGTCGCGAAGGCCTTGGGCGCGTCCCCGCGCTGGCCGAGCGAGAAGGCCATCCGGGAGGCCGTGTACATCCCGGAGTTGAGGCAGGACAGCACGGCCGTCAGCACGATCACGTTCATCACCTGGCCGGCGCCCGGGATGCCCACGTGCTCCAGCACCGCCACGTACGGGCTGCCCTTGACGGCGTCCGAGTCCCACGGCAGCAGGGTGACCACGAGCAGGATCGAGCCCAGGTAGAAGATCCCGATGCGCCAGATCACGCTGTTGGTGGCCTTGCTGACCGCGCGCTCCGGGTCCTCCGACTCGCCCGCGGCCAGGGTGACGATCTCGCTGCCCATGAAGGCGAAGACCACCGTGAGCATGCCGGTGAACACCGCGCCCACGCCGTGCGGCAGGAAGCCGCCGTGGCCGGTCAGATTGCTGGTGCCGACCGCGTGGGTGCCGGGCAGCAGGCCGAAGACGGCGAGCGTGGCGATCACCAGGAACGCGGCGATCGCCACCACCTTGATCCCGGCGAACCAGAACTCGAACTCGCCGTAGGAGGCCACCGAGAACAGGTTGGTGGCGGTCAGCACCGCCATCACGAGCAGCGCGAACGCCCACTGCGGCACGCCGGGCATCCAGGCGTTGAGGATCTTCGCGCCGGCGGTCGCCTCCACCGCGAGCACCACGACCCAGAAGAACCAGTACAGCCAGCCGATGGTGAACCCGGCCCAGCGGCCGAGCGCGCGGTCCGCGTACGCCGAGAACGAGCCGCTCTGCGGGTCGGCCGCCGCCATCTCGCCGAGCATCCGCATCACCAGCACGACCAGCACGCCGGCCAGCGTGTAGGAGAGCAGGATGCCCGGCCCGGTGGTGGCGATGCCCGCGCCGGAGCCGACGAACAGGCCGGCGCCGATCACCCCGCCGATGGCGATCATCGACAGGTGGCGGTTCTTGAGCCCCGCCTTCAGGTGGCCCTCGCCGCCGTGCCCGGGCGGCCCGGCCTGCTGGGGGACCTGGGCGGCTGCCGCAGGCCTGGTGGTGTCCGCACTCATCAGATGAGCCCTGTGCCTTTCCCGCGCGCGGCGCGACCCTCGGCTCGTTGCGCCGGAGGGTGGGGGACGGACCCGCGCATTGCGGTGCAACCTAACTTCTACGGCCGCGTATCGGAACAGAGCATCCGTAAATGTTCGGTAACCGGACGCAAAAAGCCAGGTCAGAGCGGGTGGAAAAGCGGTGCGAAAAGCTCAAATCTGACGCACCGCCAATGCGTCGGAGGCGCTCGGACCCCTGTCGCGGCTCACGGCCCGCGCAGGTCCAGCACGGTGATCCGCGCCGCGTCCGCGGGCCGGCCGGTCAGCCGCGCCGCCAGGATCCGGGGGATGTCGTCCTCCTGCGAGTATCCGGGCACCACCTCGACCTCCGCCCGCCGCACGCCGGCCTCGCCCCGCACCGCGTACACCACCCGGTACACGGTCCGCTCCGGCGGCGGCGGCGGTGCGCCCTGCGCACGGCTCCGGACGGTCATCGGCATCGACCTCCTCGGCCCATTGTCGGCCCGGTGTGGCCGATCGGGGCAAACCCGGGCACAGTGGGATTCTCGGCACGTCCTCGGCACGTCCTCGGCGGGAGGGCGCCGGGCCGGGCGGGAACCTCCGGCAACGGGAAACTCCGGGAAGGAGCGACCCCCATGCAGACCACCTGGAAGGGGACGATCAGCTTCGGGCTGGTCAGCATCCCCGTCCACCTCTACTCGGCCACCCAGGAACACGACGTCCCGCTGCACCAGGTGCACGCCAAGGACGGCGGGCGGGTGCGGATGAAGCGGTACTGCGAGCGGGAGGAGAAGGAAGTCCCGTACGCGGAGATCGCCAAGGGCTACGAGTCCCCCGACGGCCGGACCGTCACGCTCACCGACGAGGACCTCGCCGACCTGCCGCTGCCCAGCAAGAAGATCATCGACGTGCTGGCCTTCGTGGACGCCGACGAGATCGACCCGCTGATGTTCTCCAAGGCCTACTACGTGGGCGTCGCCGACCAGGCCGCCGCCAAGCCGTACGCCCTGCTGCGCGACGCGCTCACCGCGTCCGGGCAGATCGCCGTCACCAAGATCGCGCTGCGCACCCGGGAATCCCCGGCGGTGCTGCGGGTGCACGACGGCACACTGGTGCTGCAGACCTGCATCTGGCCCGACGAGGTCCGCCCCGCGGCCGGCATCGCGCCCGAGGAGGACGTCACCGTCCGGCCGCAGGAGCTCAAGATGGCGCGGTCGCTGATGGACACCCTCTCCGAGGACTTCGACCTCGCCCAGTTGCACGACGACTACCAGCGGGCGCTCCAGCAGGTGATCACGGCCCGGTTGGAGGGCGTCGAGCTCCCGCACGAGGAGGAGCCGGGCGAGGCGCCCGACAACGTGATCGACCTGATGGAGGCGCTGCGCAGCAGCCTCAAGCGGGCCAAGGGCGGGCGGGGGCACGCCGCCGGGCCCGATGAGGACCGGCCGGAGGAGCAGCAGCCCGCGCCCCGCAAGCGCGCCCCGGTGAAGAAGCCCGCCGGATCGGCGGCCGCCGCCGGGAAGGCCGCCCCGGCGAAGAGGACCGCCCCGGCGAAGAAGACCGCGACCGCGAAGTCCGCGACCGCGAAGACCGCGACCGCGAAGACCGCGACCGCGAAGTCCACGACCGCGAAGGCCGGGGCGGGAAAGACCGCGACCGGAAAGTCCACGGCTCCGCGCAAGGCCTCCTGAGCCCCGCGGATCCGGCAGCCCCCCGAGAACCGGAGGCGATCCCGATGGACCTGCTGACGTACAAGGAACTCGACGCCGAAACCGACCCCGAGGCCCCACCGCCGCACCGGAGCCCGGTGCAGCGGGCCTGGCACTGGCTGCTCGGCCTCAACCCGACCGCCGTCGTGTTCATGGTCGCGCTCTCGCTCGGCCTGGCCATGGTCGGCGCCCAGGTGAGCTGGCTGCCGATGCTGGTGCTGATGGCCATCGTCTGGGGAGCGACCGTCCTCGCCCTGGTCGGCGTGGTCGCCCGCTGGATGACGCCCGGCCGGGGCAGGCACCGCGTGGCGTCCTGACCCGGCCGCGTCCGCGTCCGGCTCGTGCCCGGCTCGTGCCCGGCGGTCCGGGGGTGCTCAGCCGATCCACACCGTGGTGATGTTGCAGAACTCCCGGATCCCGTGCCCGGACAGCTCCCGGCCGAACCCGGAGCGCTTGACGCCGCCGAACGGCAGCGCCGGGTGGGAGGCGGTCATCCCGTTGAAGAACACCCCGCCGGCCTGGATGTCGCGGACGAAGCGCTCCTGCTCGCCCTCGTCCCGGGTCCAGACGTTGGAACTGAGCCCGAACGGCGTGTCGTTGGCGTGCGCCACCGCCTCGTCCAGGTCGGCGACCCGGTAGACCGTGGCGACCGGGCCGAAGGTCTCCTCCTGGTGGATCCGCATGGCCGGGGTGATGCCGGTCAGCACCGTCGGCTCGTAGAAGTAGCCGGTGTCCCAGCCCTCCGGGCGCCCGCCGCCGCACTCGACCCGGGCGCCGTGGGTGCGGGCGTCCTCGACCAGCTCCTCCAGGTCGTCCCGGCCCTGGCGGCTGGCCAGCGGGCCGACGTCGGTCGCCTCGTCCATCGGGTCGCCGACGCGCAGCGCCCGCATCGCCTCGGTGAAGGCGGCGGTGAAGCGGTCGTACACGTCGGTGTGCACGATGAAGCGCTTGGCGGCGATGCAGGACTGCCCGTTGTTCTGCGCCCGGGCCCGGACGGCGGTGCGCACCGCCGCGTCCAGGTCGGCGCTGGGCAGCACCACGAAGGGGTCGCTGCCGCCCAGCTCCAGGACGGCCTTCTTCACCTCGTCGGCGGCGGTGGCGGCGACCGCCCGCCCGGCGGGCTCGCTGCCGGTGAGCGTCACCGCGGCCACCCGGCGGTCCCGGATCACGCCCTCGACCGCGCCCGAGCCGATCAGCAGGGTCTGGAAGCAGCCCTCCGGGAAGCCGGCCCGCCGGAACAGCTCCTCCAGCGCCAGCGCCGTCCGGGGCACGTTGGAGGCGTGCTTGAGCAGGCCGACGTTGCCCGCCATCAGGGCCGGCGCCGCGAACCGGACCACCTGCCAGAACGGGAAGTTCCACGGCATCACGGCCAGCACCGCCCCGAGCGGGCGGTAGCGGACGTAGGCGCGGGCGGCGCCGGAGTCGGCGACGTCGGCCGGGGCCGGGTGCTCGTCGGCGAGCAGTTCCTCGGCGCGGTCGGCGTACCAGCGCATCGCCGTGGCGCACTTGGCGGCCTCGGCCCGGGAGGCGGCGAGCGGCTTGCCCATCTCCTCGGTCATCGTGCGGGCGATCGCCTCCCGGTCCTGGTCCAGCAGGTCGGCGGCCCGGCGCAGCAGGTCGGCGCGGGCGGCGAAGGGGGTGGTGCGGTAGCCGTGGAACGCGGCCTCGGCGCGGGCCAGCCGCTGCTCGATGCCGGCCGCGTCGAGCGGTTCGAAGGTCTCCAGGATCTCGCCGGTCGCGGGGTTGACGCTGGCGATGGGCATGCGGGGCTCCCAGGGGGGGTCGGGGTCCGGTGCGTCTGCGCCTCTCACCCTCCCCGACGGCCCGCCCGGGGGCACGCCACCACCGCCCGGCGTGTCCCGCCGGGCGGTGGTGGCGCGGGCACGTCTACTCGGGCAGCGACTCCACCCGGGCCGCCGCCTCGCGGGCCCGGGCGCCGGCCCTGGTCCGCCCGGCCGTCACCAGCCGGCTGGGAAAGCGGTGCAGGTACTCGGCCTCCAGCTGCCCGGTGCGCAGGGTGTGCCGCTTGAGGGCCTCCTCCGAGCCGTACAGGAAGGTCTCGTGGCGCGTGCGGTGCAGCTGTTCCAGCTCGTGCAGGAGCGTGTCGTTGCCCAGGGCGTGCGGGGAGACGCCCGCAGGCCGGATGTGCGGATCCTCGACGTGCCGCATCTGGTACCTCCTCGGCGGAAGCCCCCTCCTCCAGGGTGCCCGCTGCCCCCGGCCGGTGCACCAGTTCGGGTGGCCGGGGGCGCGCCCGTCAGGCCGGTCGTGATCGAACGGATCGTAGGATGAATGCTTCTGGACTCTTCGCTCCCGCCCCCTACAGCTCGGACAGATCCCCCATGCCGCTCCCCAAGGCCGAACTCCACCTGCACATCGAAGGCACCCTGGAGCCCGAACTCGCCTTCGCCCTCGCCGCCCGCAACGCGGTCGCGCTGCCCTACGCCGACACCGAGGCGCTGCGGAAGGCGTACTCCTTCAGCGACCTGCAGTCCTTCCTGGACCTGTACTACGCGCTGATGGCCGTGCTGCGCACCGAGGAGGACTTCGCCGACCTCGCCGACGCCTACCTCACCCGGGCGGCCGAGGCGGGGGTGCGGCACGCGGAGATCTTCTTCGACCCGCAGGCGCACACCGCGCGCGGCGTGCCGCTCGGCGTGGTGGTCGACGGCCTGACCCGGGCGCTGGCGCGCAGCGAGGAGCGGCACGGGATCAGCACCCGGCTGATCATGTGCTTCCTGCGGGACGAGTCCGCCGAATCCGCGCTGGAGACCTTCGAGGCCGCCCGCCCGTACTTCGACCGGATCGCGGGCATCGGCCTCGACTCGGCCGAGGTCGGCCACCCGCCGGCCAAGTTCCGCGAGGTCTACCGGCGGGCCGCCGAGGCCGGGCTGCGCCGCGTCGCGCACGCGGGCGAGGAGGGCCCGGCGTCCTACATCACCGAGGCGCTGGACGTGCTCGGCGTCGAGCGGATCGACCACGGCCTGCGCTGCCTGGAGGACGGCGAGCTGGTCGCGCGGCTGGTCCGCGAGCAGGTCCCGCTGACGCTCTGCCCGCTCTCCAACGTCCGTCTGCGGTGCATCGACACCCTCGCCGACCACCCGCTGCGCGAGATGCTGGAGGCCGGCCTGCTGGTCACCGTCAACTCGGACGACCCGGCGTACTTCGGCGGCTACGTCGACGACAACTTCCGGGCCGTGCAGCAGGCCCTCGCGCTCGACGAGGAGACGCTGCGCCGACTCGCCGCCAACTCCTTCCGGGCCTCCTTCATCGACGACGAGCGCCGGGCCGAACTGCTGGCCGAGGTCGAGGAGTTCCGCTTCTAGGAACTGTCCTGGGCGGCGGCTGACGGGTCGGCCGCCCGGCCCCGGAGCGTAGGGCCCGGGGCCGGGCGGCCGAGGTCAGAGCAGGGTGCTCCAGTAGTACCAGAACCGGTTGAGGACCAGCAGGGCGATCACCGCGTACCAGAGCGCCGGGACGACCCAGTGGTAGCGCGCCGCCTCGCGGACGACCGGGCGCAGGGCGCGGCCGGTGGGGATGATCCCGGAGCGCAGGTTGTGCAGGGTGGTGTACCAGAACAGCGGGATCATCGAGGCCCAGACCACCATGCAGTACGGGCAGAGCGCGCTGATCCGGTAGAGCGCCTGGTACATCAGCCAGGTCACGAAGCCGACGCCGAAGACCGTCCCGGCCTGGAGGCCGAGCCAGAACCAGCGCCGGTACGTCGCCCCGGAGAGCAGCCCGGCGCCGATCGCGATGACGACCCCGAAGCCGACCAGGCCGAGCAGCGAGTTGGGGAAGCCGAAGGCCTCGGCCTGGTCGCTGCGCATGATCGAGCCGCAGCTGATGATCGGGTTGATGTTGCAGGAGGGGACGTACGACGGGTCCTTCAGCAGCCGGATCTTGTCCAGGGTGAGGACCGAGGAGGCGAACAGGCCGACCGCGCCGCCGATCAGCAGCAGCCAGGCGAACGGGCGGCTCGCGCCGTACGTCCGCGCGGCGGGGGCGGCGGCCGTCATCCGGTCACCTGCTTGACCATCGCGGTGAACTGCTCGGGCGTGGCGGCCTTGCCGCCGGTGAGGACGTCCAGCTTCTTGCCGTCCAGCTTGACGGTCGGGGTGCCGGTGACGTCGCTCTTGTCGAACTCCTCGTTGACCTTGGCCGCCCACGGCGCGTAGGTGCCGTCCTGGACGGCCTTGACGAAGCCGTCGGTCTTCAGCCCGGGCACCTGGCCGGCCAGGTCGAGGAGGTGGTTGACGTCGCCGAAGCCGTCGGTGCGCTCGTCGGGCTGGTTGGCGTAGAGCACGTCGTGGAACTGCTTGAACTTGTCCACGCCCTCGTTGAGCGCGGCGCCGGCGGCGGCCAGCGCGGTGCGCGAGCCCTTGCCGCCGAGGTTCTTGTCCAGGAACGTCGCCAGGTGGTACTCGATCTTGTACGTGCCGTCGTCGGCGAGCTGCTGGACGGCCTTGCCGGTGGTGGTCTCCAGCTGCTCGCAGTACGGGCAGCGGAAGTCCTCGTAGATCTCCAGGGTGTGCGGGGCGTCGGCCCTGCCGTAGGTGATCACGGTGCCGTCCTGGCCGCCCGTGTTGGCGGGGACGACCAGCGGGCCGCTCGCGGCCGCGTCGGCGGAGCCGGAGGAGCCGCCGACGGCGAAGGCCACGCCCGCCACGAGGGCGAGCACGGCAGCGGAGGCGCCGCCGACCACGACCCGGCGGCGGATCCGGTCGGAGCGCTCGGCCTGGGCGCGGGCGGCGCGCATGCGGTCGGTGGCACTGGTCTTGGCGGCGGCCTTGCGGGTGTTGCTCATGAGGTGTCGTCCTGTGCTCTCGGGCGTGCGGGGGTGCGGGCGCGCGGGGCGCGCGGCGAGAGGACCGGCCGGGAGCGGCGCCGAGCGGCGCGCGCCTGTCAGCAGGCCAGGGCGAGCGCCGGCGGACCGCGCCGGACGGCCGGGCGGACGACGACGTCCTCGGCCGGGACCAGGGTCCGGCTGGCCCGGGGGAACGGCACCCGCGCCACCGGACGGGCCGGGACGGGCGCGGCGAGCAGCCGCAGCCAGCGGGCGGCGGCCGGCAGGTGCCGGTGCAGGAAGTCGCCCAGCATCCGGGCGGTGCGGGCGAGGCCGGCCAGCGCGGCGTCCGCGCGGCGCAGCCAGAACGCGCCGGCCAGCGCGATCGCGGCGTGCAGCAGCAGGAGCAGCAGGACGCCGGTCTGCTGGGAGACGCCGTGGCCGAGCAGGAACCCGCCCAGCGAACCGCCGCCGCACAGCAGCGGCTGGAAGCCGCGCGCGGAGCCGGGCGGCAAGGACGGGCAGGTGGTCTGGGCGAAGTCGAACAGCGCGCTGACGCCCAGCTCCAGCGGCAGGAACACCGCCGCGACCGCCGGGTAGCCGCGCTCGCGGCCGGCCAACGCGTACGCCACCGCGAACACGGCGACGCAGGCCAGGGCCATCGGGCCGGCCGGCAGCGCGCGGCCGGTGACCAGCACCTGGCCGAGCCCGGCGAGCAGCACGACCAGCGCGGCGAAGACCGCCGCGCGGAGCGTCCTGGTGACCGGGCCGATGTCCATGGCATCCGAGTCTGCCACAGGTTGAAAGCGAAACGGTCGGGCCGGAGGTCCGCTGTGAAGAGCCTCACCACCGGCGCTGAGCTGGGCTTATGCGGCCCTTACGCGGGTCGGGCCGTCGTGCCCACCGGGGCTGCCCGCCGCGCTCGCCCGGGCCTGCCGGCCGTGCTCACCCGCGTCTGCCCGCCGCGCCGACCCGCTCCTCGACCAGTTCCCGGAAGTGCTCCAGGTCGCCCCGCACGGTCCGCTCGATCGCCCCGGCCAGGGCGAAGCCGCGCGGCCCGCCGAACGCCTCGTGCATCGCCTCCGGGTCGTACTCCACCCGGATCTGCAGCCGGGTGTGCCGGGCGTCCAGCGGCAGCAGCGCGAACGCGCCGTGCAGCCGGGGTTCGTCGAGCGTCCGCCAGGACATCACCCGGCCCCGGCCGCGGTCGGTGATCTCGGTGTCCACCGCCCGCTCGGTGCCGTCGACCTCCACCCCGAGGTGCGCCAGGTTCCGCCCGTGCGGGTGGGCGCTGCGGACGCCGTCGACGAACTGCGGGTACTCGTGCACCCGGTGCAGCTGCTCCCAGGCGGCGAGGACGGGGACGGCGAGGTCGATCTGTTCCTCAAGGATGCTCATCACGGTGCTCCGTGGCGGGGGCGCATGGGGGACGCGGGGTACGGCGCGTAGTTCCAGCCTGCGCCCCGCGCGGGGGCCGGGCAAAGGCACGCCCCCGGGCGGGCGGCCGGCGCGGGGCTGCGGGAGACTGGGCGCATGCCGGAGCTGCCCGAGGTCGAGGCGCTGAGCGACTTCCTGTCCGAGCGGCTGACCGGGCGCGTCATCGCCCGGGTGCAGCCGGTCGCGATCAGCGCGCTGAAGACGTACGACCCGCCGGTCACCGCGCTGGAGGGGCGGACGGTCGGCCCGGTGACCCGGCGCGGCAAGTTCCTCGACATCGAGGCCGGCGGGCTGCACCTGGTGGTCCACCTGGCCCGGGCCGGCTGGCTGCGCTGGAAGGACGGCCTGCCCGCCGAACCGCCGCGCCCGAGCCCGAGGAACCCGCTGGCGCTGCGGCTGCGCCTGGCCGGGGAGGCCGGCGACGGCTTCGACCTGACCGAGGCGGGGACGAAGAAGGGCCTCGCGGTCTACGTGGTGAAGGACCCGGCCGAGGTGCCCGGGGTGGCCCGGCTCGGCCCCGACCCGCTGGACCCGGCGTTCACCCTGGCGGACTTCGCCGCCCTGCTGAGCGGCGACCGGCGCCGGCTCAAGGGCGTGCTGCGCGACCAGGGCGTGCTGGCCGGGGTGGGCAACGCCTACTCGGACGAGGTGCTGCACGCGGCCCGGATGTCCCCGTACAAGCTGGCGTCCAGCCTGACCGAGGAGGAGGCGGCGCGGCTCTACGAGGCGCTCGGCGCCACGTTGCGCGGCGCGGTGGAGCGCTCGCGGGGGCTGGCGGCGGGGGAGCTCAAGGCGGAGAAGAAGCTGGGGCTGCGGGTGCACGGCCGGACCGGCCTGCCCTGCCCGGTCTGCGGGGACACCGTGCGCGAGGTGTCCTTCGCGGACTCCTCGCTGCAGTACTGCCCGACCTGCCAGACCGGGGGGAAGCCGCTGGCGGACCGGCGGCTGTCGCGGCTGCTGAAGTGAGGGCGCGGGTGGGGCGGGCCCGGTGCGGCCCGCCCCACCCGAGGTGGGTTTCCGTGGGGCTCCGGTGGGAGCGGGCCCGGCGCGGGTTCAGCGCTTGACGGCGACGCCGCCCCAGTAGTACGCGGCCTTCGGGTCGGCCGGCGGCTCGCCGTCCGGGCGCCAGGCGAGGACGGGGGAGAGGCCCGGCTCGACCAGGTCCCAGCCGTCGAAGAAGCGCAGGACGTCGTCGTGGGTGCGCGGGACGAGGGTCATGCCGCCGGCCCGGGCGGCCTCGGTGACCTTGCCGACCGCCTCCGGGTCGAAGTCCTGGGTGGGGGTGGTGAGGGCGATGCAGCTGCCGGCGGGCAGGGCGTCGCGCAGGGCGGCGACCCGGCCCCACGGGTCGTCCTCGTCGGCGATGAGCATCAGCACGGCGATCATCAGCAGGCCGACCGGCTGGGTGAGGTCCAGCGTGGCGGTGAGCGCCGGGTCGGTGAACAGTTCCTCGGGCTTGCGCAGGTCGGCGTGGATGTAGGTGGTCCGGCTGGCGGGGCTGGACACCATCAGGGCGCGGGCGTGGGCGAGCACGATCGGGTCGTTGTCGACGTAGACCACCCGGGTGCCGGGGCTGACCGCCTCGGCGATCTCGTGGGTGTTGGGCGAGGTGGGGATGCCGGTGCCGAGGTCGAGGAACTGGCGGATGCCGTGTTCCCGGGCGAGGTGGCGGACGGCCCGGCCCTGGAAGGCGCGGTTCGCCTTGGCCATCTGCTTGACGCTCGGCACGGCCTCCTCGATGGCCTGCCCCATCGCGCGGTCCGGCGGGAAGTTGGTCTTGCCGCCCAGCCAGTAGTCGTACACGCGCGCCGAGTGCGGGGCGGTGGTGTCGACGCCGAACCGTTCCCACTGGCTCAGCTCGGCGGGGTCGTCGTCGGGCCGGTCCTGGTCCGGGATGTCCTGACTTGTCGTCATGGCCACGTCCTCTGATGGCAGATCATCACACTGGGGAAGGCACAGCGTAGCGGTCGGGAGGGGAGGCCGAGCGTCCGGTCGGGGAAGTCGCGGGGAAGCCGGGGGCGGGCGGGGTGCGCTTGCGCCGTCGGAGTGGTGATCGGGCCCGTCTGAGGCGCCATCGGGGAGCGGCGGCGCTACACGGGGGAAGCATTCAGAATGCTGTCAGATCATCAGATTTACGCACGAATGCCCTCGCGGCGACTGCTACTGGTCGCGGCCGGGATGTCCCTGCTCGGGGCGGCCGGCTGCGGCAGCCCCTGGAGCGACGCGGACGACGCCGGGGCGGGCGCCACGGCGCGGACGCCGGGTGCCGCGCCGGAGGCCTCCGGACCGGGCTCCGGGCCGGAGGCGGCCCAGGCCGCCCCCTCCGCGGCGCCCCCGCCCGCCCCCACGGCTGCGCCGCCGCCCGCCGCCGCCCCGCCGATGCCCGCGCGCCGGCGGCTCACGGAGGAGGAGGCCAAGCCGGTCAACCAACTCGACCCGGGCCAGCGGGTGGTGGGGCTCACCATCGACGACGGGCCGGATCCCCGGTACACGCCGACCGTCCTGGCGCTGCTCCAGCAGTACGGGATCCGGGCGACCTTCTTCCTGGTCGGCGAGTGCGCCGTCGAGAACACCGGGCTGGTCCGGGAGATCGCGGACCGCGGCCACCACATCGGAAACCACACCTGGACCCACCCCGACCTGCGGCACATGTCCGACGAGGCGGTGCGGGACGAGCTGGAGCGCACCTCCGACCTGCTGTACCGGACCACCGGGCGCCAGCCGTCCTGGTTCCGCGCGCCCGGCGGGGACTGGTCGCCGGTCGCGCTCAGGGTGACCACCGAGCTCGGGATGCGGCCGATGGGCTGGACGGTGGACCCGGAGGACTGGGCCACGCCCGGGACCTCGGTGATCACCGAGCGGATCCTCAAGAACGTCCGGCCGGGGTCGATCGTGCTCAACCACGACGGTGGCGGCGACCGCTCACAGACGGTGGCGGCGCTGAAGGCGTACCTGCCGGTGCTGGTCGACCAGGGGTACTCCTTCTCGGCCCCGTCGAACTGAGCGGGGGCGCGGGGCGGCGGGTGCGGGTGACGGTTTCCCGATGAAGGTCGCGGCTTTATCGCTTAAACCACCCGAAAGAGTGGCTTGGGAGAACCGTTTCTGCTGATTTTGGGCCTCTAGGGTGATCTCGCATCAATGCATCAGGTACCACCAGGTACCTCCTGAAAGGCCATCAATCATGCGTCTCCGCAACACCGCACTCGCCGTCGCCAGCGCCGTCGCCCTCGTCCTCGCGGTTCCGACCTCCGCCGGCGCCGCCACCGGCGACTTCCTCTACAAGGTCGGCCCCGGCGTGCCGGCCGGGCTCGCCGACCCGGAGAGCGGCAAGTGCATCAACCTGTTCGGGGCCACCGAGAAGGACCCGGCCTTCGCGCCGGAGAACTTCACCACCTCGACGGCCACGGTCTTCCTGGACTTCGACTGCGACGGCGACGTCTTCTACGTCATGAACCCCGGCAAGAAGCTCGGCGACCGGCTGAAGCTGCGCTCCGTGGTCTTCTCCTGAGTGGGGTGGCCCGGGCCGGACGGTCGGCGTAGCGTCGAACTGTCCGGCCCGGTCGCCGGCGCCCCGCCGTGCCCGTGCGCGGCTCGCTGTGCCCGTGGTCGGGCGCCCCAAGCCTGGGCAGAGCGAAGGAGGGCCTGGGATGACCGGCAACGGCTACGCACACCCCGAGGCGCTGGTCCGCACCGAGTGGCTGGCCCGCCACCTGGACGACGGGACGATCCGGGTCGTCGAGGTGGACGAGGACACCACCGCCTACGACCGGGACCACATCCCCGGCGCGATCGGCTGGAACTGGACCACCGACCTGCACAGCCGGGTCGGCCGCGACTACGCCGACCGGGAGGGCGTCCAGCACCTGCTGCGGGCGGCCGGCGTGGAGGACGACACCACCGTGGTGCTCTACGGCGGTAACAACAACTGGTTCGCCGCGTACGCCTACTGGCTGCTGCGGCTGCGCGGCTTCGGGCCCGTGCGGCTGCTGGACGGTGGGCGCAAGAAGTGGGAGCTGGAGGGGCGCGGGCTCACCGAAGAGGTGATGGACTACCAGCACACCGCCTACCGGCTGACCGGGCCCGAGCGCCCGGAGCTGCGGGCGCTGCGGGACGAAGTGCTCGGCAAGGCCGAGCTGTTCGCCAAGCCCGGCTCGGACGCGGTGCTGGTCGACGTCCGTTCGCCCGCCGAGTACCGGGGCGAGCTGATCGCGCCGCCGCACCTGCCGCAGGAGCAGGCACAGGTGCCCGGGCACATCCCCGGCGCGGTGAACGTCCCCTGGTCGCAGGCGGCCAACGACGACGGGTCGTTCCGCTCGGCGGAGGAACTGCGGGCGCTGTACGCGGGGAAGGGCGTGGAACCGGAGCGCGAGGTGATCGCGTACTGCCGGATCGGCGAACGGTCGGCGCACACCTGGTTCGCGCTCACCGAACTGCTGGGGTACCCGCACGTGAAGAACTACGACGGCTCGTGGACGGAGTACGGCTCGCTGGTGCGGGCGCCGGTGACGCTCGGCGGGTGAGGGGGCGGCGGGTGAAGGGGGTCAGGAGCGAGTGGGCCCGGGGGGTGAGGGGTCGGGGCGTGAGGGACGGGTGGGGCGCGGGGGGCCGGTGGGGTGTGTGACGGTGCCGCGGCGGTGCCGTGTCGGCCTGTTTCTTTTCATGAACATCTCACAATTGGGGAGTGGAGCGGGAGCCACCGGGACATGGATCGATCCGACCCATCGTCCCAGTGACCCTGGAGGACCACGTGCGCAAGAGGCTGATCGTCTCTGCTGCCAGCGCCCTGAGCCTGTTCCTGGCCGTCCCCGCCTCGGCGGCCGACTTCCAACCCGGCGCGGCCGGCATCGGAGACCCGTACTACCCGACCTACGGGAACGGCGGGTACCGCGTCTCGCACTACGACATCCGGCTGAAATACCAGCCCGCCACCGACGAGCTGGAGGGCACCACCACCATCCTCGCCACGGCGACCGAGAACCTCTCCCGCTTCAACCTCGACTTCGCGCTGAACGTCCAGGAGGTCCGGGTCAACGGACGTCCGGCGACCTTCGCCACCAGCGGCGAGCAGGAGCTGGAGGTCACGCCCGCCCGGCCGCTCGCCAAGGGCAGCCAGGCGACGGTGGTGGTCCGCTACAAGGGCGTCCCGTCCACCGTGAAGAAGTACGGCTTCACCGCCTGGCTGCGCACGCCGGACGGCGCGGTGGCCGCCGGCGAGCCCGAGTCGGCGTGGTGGTGGTTCCCGAGCAACGACCACCCGAGCGACAAGGCCACCTTCGACGTCTCGGTCCAGGTGCCGGACGGCAACCAGGTGATCAGCAACGGCATCCTGACCAGTGCCGTCTCCCAGGCCGGCTGGACCCGCTACAGCTGGCGCGAGAACAAGCCGCAGGCGACCTACCTGGCCACCCTCGCGGTCGGCAAGTTCGACGTCACGACCGACACCACGCCGAGCGGGCTGCCCGTCTACAACGCGTACAGCAAGGACCTCGGCGAGGACACCGACGCGGCCAAGGCCAGCGTCGAGCGCACCGGCGAGATCGTCGACTGGCTGAGCGGCTACTTCGGCGACTACCCGTTCAGCTCGGTCGGCGGCTACGTGCCCAACGTCAAGACCGGCTTCGCCCTGGAGACCCAGACCCGGGTCTTCTACAGCCCCCGGCAGTTCGCGCGCGGCTCCAACACCTCCGTCGTCGTCCACGAGCTGGCCCACCAGTGGTACGGCGACAGCGTCTCGGTCTCGCACTGGAGCGACATCTGGCTGAACGAGGGGTTCGCCCGGTACTCGCAGTTCCTCTGGTCCGAGCACGAGGACGAGGGCACGGCGCAGGAACTCGCCGACTACGTCTACGCCTCGCACCCGGCCGACGACCCCTTCTGGACCGTCAAGCCGGGCGACCCGGGCGCCGCCAACCAGTTCGCGAACGCCGTCTACGACCGGGGCGCGGTGGCCATCCAGGCGCTGCGCAACGCCGTCGGGGACGACAAGTTCTTCCAGATCCTGAAGGGCTGGCCCACCGAGCGCCGTTACGGCAACGCCTCCGTCCCGGAGTTCCAGGCGTACGCGGAGAAGGTCTCCGGGAAGAAGCTCGGGGACCTCTTCGCCACCTGGCTGTTCACCGCCTCGAAGCCGGCCGCCGGGCCGGCGCCGGCCGCAGTGGCGGCCTCGCTCGCGCCGGGTGCCGGTGCGGGACAGGACGCCGGGCGGCTGCCGGCGGAGCCGAAGTCCTGGAAGAAGATCCAGGAGACCAACTCGCTGCACGACGAGGAGCGTTGATTCCTGGGTCCGTTGAGCCCCCGGATGTGACCTGGTGACCTGGTGACGGGCGTGGTCCGGTCGGCCGCTGGAGGAAGCGGGCGGTCGATCGGGCTACGCCGCTCCGGGGCCGTCCGCCGCCAGCAGCTCGGTGAGGCGGCGGACGGCGAAGGGTATGAGCTCCCGGACCGGGATCAGCCGACAGGGCGCGTTGCCGACCAGCACCTCGCGGATGCCCGCCCGCTCCTCGAACTCCTTTCCCACGGCAGGGAAGTGGGTGTCGTTGTCGTCGCCCACGTCGGGTGCCTCGATCCAGACCCGCTCGCCCTGGATCGCCATCGGGAAGCGCCGGAGCTTGAGGCGGCGGTTGGGCGCGAAAGTCTCTGCGTAGTGCAGGAAGGTGTTGCGGTTGTGCCCGACACCGATCAGCAGCACGTACCCGCCGAGGTCGTGCAGCGCGCCGAAGGGCGACTCGCGACCGACCGCGAAGCCCAGCGAGCGGCGGGCGGTGACCTCGCGGGCGTGCGCCCCGACCGCGGCGACCGAGGCCTGCGGATGCGTGCTGCGCAGGCTCTCCGGCAGCGCGCGCAGCGCCTCCGGTACGGCGCCCGTCAGTGAGGGGAGCCCGGGGTGGAACAGCGGGACGGCGGCGCGCCGTTCGGCGACCTCGGGGCTCGGCAGGCCGGTGTGCTCCGGTGCCGGGTCCCGGACGACGGCGGTGGTGAAGGTGGGCACCGCGACCGTGCCGCCGGGCCCGACCGCCTCGCGCAGGCTGGCCACCACGGACGCGGCACCGCCGTCGACCCGGCCGAGGCTGGAGAGCGAGGAGTGCACGATCACCGCCATGCCCTCGCGGACGCCCACCCGCCGCCAGCCCTCGACGAGATCGGCGGTGCTGAGCGGCGCTTCGAGCGGTGCGTCGAGCGGGGTGGTGCGCGGGCCGGCGCTGTGCGCGGTGGTGCGGTGCGCGGTCATGGTGCCCCCTGGCGGTGCTGTGCAGGTGCTGGTGGGATCGTTCGGGGCCGACCATAGCGCGTGACACTGACAACCGGTCAGGACAGGGTGGCCGTCCGGCAGTCCGTCCTGCTCGGGCGTGCGGTGCCGGGGCGGCGGCCGTTCAGGGCCTCGACCCCGTCGCTTCGGCCAGCACCCGGGCCTCCTGCTCGGGCGTGAAGCCGTGGCCGAGGGGCGGTTCGCCGCGCTCGCGGTCCCAGGCGAGCACGTCGGCGGCGGTGACCGCGAGCGGGGTCGCCGGCAGCCCGGCCGCTCTGGCCCGGGCGGCGCTGCGCTGCTGTCCGGGCCAGAGCGGTGCGGCCCGGACCAGCGGGAAGAACGGCGGCGGCGCGCTCTCCGGCGGCACCGGGACGACCTCCACCTCGGTGCCCGCGACCTCGGCGCAGGTGGCGATCAGCCCGCCCAGTGTGGTCGGTTCGGCCGGGCCGACGGCGTGGAAGGCACCCGCCCGGCCGTCCTGGAGCAGCCGGACCACCAGCCGGGCCAGGTCGTGCACGTCGACCACCTGGACGGGCTGCTCCGGCCGCCCCGGCAGCGCGATCCGCCCGCCCCGGGCGGCCCGGCGCGCCCAGTAGGTGAGCCCGCGCTGCTCGTCGTGGGGGCCGGCCACCTTTCCGGGGCGCACGATCGTCGCCCCGTCCCCGTAGCGGGCGGTGACGTCGTCCTCGCAGGCGACCTTGAGCCGGCCGTACGTCTCCTCGGTGAGCTGCTCGGCGTCGCGCAGCGGTGCGCGGCGCGGGACGGACTCGTCAGAGCCGGGGGCGAGACCGGCGCGCTCGTACACCGCGTGGCTGGAGATGAACAGGTAGCGGCCGACCCGGTCGCCGAGCGCGTCCATGGCCTGGCCGACCTGGCGGGGGCGGTAGCCGCTGACGTCCACCACCGCGTCCCAGCGGCCGCCGCGCAGGGCGGTGTAGTCGCCGGTGTCGCGGTCGCCGATCAGGTGGGCGGCGGCGGGGAAGAGACCGGGGTTGGTCCGGCCGCGGGTGAACAGGGCGACCTCGGCGCCACTGCGCAGGGCGTCGTCGGCGATCGCGCGGCCGACGAAGGAGGTGCCGCCGAGGAGGAGGATCCGCATGGGCCCAGCGTAGCGGCGGGCCGGGGGAACAACGGGTGGTGAGGGGGCGCCGGAGGGCACCGCGCATCACGCGGTGCCCTCCGGACAAGGGCCTAGGCTGCTTCGAGAGCGCGGGCCTCGGTGAGGATCAACTCCTCGATCCCGTAGAGGAAGCGTTCCATCGCCGGGCGCGGGAGCACCGCCGGGTCGGCCGTCATGGTCAGGCTCAGCGCGCCCGGGGACTGCAGCGCGTCCAGGGCGTAGGTCAGGCCGGGGCGGGGCTCGAACTCCACCGGCCAGGTCAGGGTGGTCGCGTCCTCGCCCGTCCCGGTGTCGGGGGACGCGGTGGCCAGCTCGCGGGTGTCGTTGAAGATGCAGGACCGGTCCGCGAGCGGGACGCCCTCGGCGGCGAGCCGCCCGATCTCGGCCTCCAGCCGGAGCTTGTCGTAGTAGGCGTGGCGGTAGGCGCCGATCGCGGCGGCGTTGGTGCGCCGGACGACGTCCCCGAACTCGGCGGTGGCGTCCGGGAGGTGGAACAGCCCGTCGCCCGCGACCACGCTCACCGCGTTGGTCAGCTCGGGCAGGAAGCGGTTGCTCACCACGACGTTCAGCACCGCGTCCGTCGAGCCCGACAGCCGGGCCGTCATCGCCGCCGTCGCCGCCAGCAGCACCGAGGAGGAGGTCACCCGGTGGGCGGCCGCCACCCGGTCCACCGCGCGGGGCAGCGCGGGCGAGCGCAGGACGGCGTTCGGGAACCTGGTGGCCGGCGTGGCCGGCTCACCGGGCGGGGGGAACAGCCGGGCCGGGGCCAGCCGCAGCTTGCGCAGGAACTGCTTGCGGGCGCCCTCGTCCCGCCGCCGACCGCGTTCCGAGGCCTGGAACTCCGCCTCCTCCAGCGGTTGCTGGGCGGGCTCGCGGATCTTGGCCAGCTCGTCCGGCGAGGTGCCCTGGCAGAGCGCGGTCAGGTCGGCCACCAGGCGGTTCATCCCCGTGCCGTCGACCGCGGTGTGCGAGAGCACCAGGCTCACGTACCGGGCCGACCCGCCCGTCTCCACGACGCCGACCCGGATCGGCCACTGGGCGGTGGTGTCGAACGGCAGCGCCGCCAGCTCCTCGTGCAGCCGCGCGCCCGCCTCGACCGGATCGGCCGACTCCGCGCAGTGCCGTACCTCCACCTCCAACCGGCCCTCGGGGTCGACTACTTGGCGCAAGCGGCCGGCCTCGCCCGGCACCAGGCGGGTGTGCAGCGAGTCGTGCAGATGGAGCAGTCGCTCCAGGCCTGCGAGCAGGACGGGCAGCGGCAGCCCGGGGTCGAGCGGCGCAGCCGCGGCGATGTTGTAGCGCGGCGCGTCGGCCGGGGCGAGCCGGCTCACGGCGTCCCGGATGGCCTGTTGGCCCCAGGTGGCGGGACCGGACCCGGCCCGGCCGGACGAGAAGGCGATGTGCAGCAGTTGACGAGTGGTCACCGTGTGGCTCTCCGATGTGGCGGTGGATCGTGACGTCGTGCCGGTGCGTTGGGAGCGCGGATGCTGCTGGGGAGAGTGTGGCGCACCGCCTGCCCGCCGTCGAGGTCCGGAGCCCGGGGGCCGGGGCTCCGGCGGGCGCGCGGCCGGGGCTTCCGCATCTATCTCGACGTGAAGTATCTTGATGTCGAGATTGATGCCGATCATGCAACGGGGGCCTGCCATGCGGGGGAACGGACTGATGGCGCAGCTGCGGAAGCCGCCGGGCGGGCGGGACGCGCGGATCATGCTGCTGGCGCAGTGCGTCGACCGGACCGGGAGCGGGGTGTGGGCGGCGGCCTCGGTGCTGTACTTCACCTACGTGTGCGCAATGGACGCCCGACAGCTCGGCGTGCTGCTGGGCGTGGGCGCGGCGGCGGGCATCGCCGGATCCCCGCTCGCCGGGCGGGCGGCCGAACGGCTGCCGGTGCGGTGGCTGCTGATCGGGTGCCACCTGCTGCGGATCGGGACGATGGGCCTGCTGCTGGTCGTCGACGACTTCGCCCCGCTGCTCCCCGCCGTCGCCCTGACCTGCCTGGCCGAACGGGCGGCCAAGACCCTGGAGATGCTGTTCGCCACCCGGATCGCGGGCGAGCGGCGCGGCACGTACCAGGCGCTGTTCCGCAGCGTGGCCAACGCCGGGTACGCGCTCGGCGCGGGCATCGCGGCGATCGGCCTGGCGATGGGCACCACGACCGCCTACCGCGCGCTGATCGTGGCCAACGCGCTCTCCTTCGTCCTCGCTGCCGTCCTGGTCTGGCGCACCCGGGAGCCGGCCGGGCGCGGCCTGGTCGCGGCGGCCTCCGGGGAGGAGCCCGCCGCCGCCCCGGCGGCCGTGCCGAGCCCCTGGCGCGACCGGGGCTACCTGCTGTTCGTCGCGCTGGACATGCCGCTGAACCTCGACGACTCGATCCTCAACGTCGGCCTGCCGCTCTGGCTCGTCCACCACACCGGCGCGCCGCACGCCGTCGTCCCGGCCTTCCTGATCCTCAACACGGTGCTCGTGGTGCTCCTGCAACTGCGCGTCTCGGCGCGGGCGGAGGGCCCGCGCGGGGCGGCCGCGGCGGTGGGCTGGTACGGCCTGACGCTGCTCGGCTGCTGCCTGCTGACCGCGCTCGCCACCGGCGGCGGGCCGTGGACGGCCTCGCTCGCGCTGCTCGCCGCGGCGATGCTGGTCACGCTGGCGGAGCTGATGCGCTCGGTGAGCTCCTGGGAGCTGGCGGTCGTCCTGGCGCCCCCGGGGGCCCAGGCCTCCTACCTGGGGGTGGCCGGGATGGCCCAGTCGGTGCAGAAGTCGGTGGGCCCGCTGCTGCTCACCGGCGTGGTGATGACGGCCGGTCCGGCCGGCTGGCTGGCCCTCGGCGCGGCGACCGTCGGCCTCGGCGCGCTCCAGCGCCGGGCCAGCCTGCGCCGGCTGGCGGCGCTGGCCGGCCCGGCGGCCGAGCCGTCGCCGCGGGTGGGCGCGGCGGTCGGCTGATCCGGCGCGTCGCGGCCGCCGGGCGCCCGCCGGGCCCGGTGCCGCCGGCGGGCCGGGACGGACGGCGGAGGGGGCGTCAGGGCCTCGTGACGTGCCGGGGGGGCGGTCGGCCGCGCTGCCGCGGGGCGGCTCGTCAGATCGGCTGGCGGGCCATTTCCGCCGGCCCGGGCCGGGTGGCGGTGACGACGTGGTAGTCGAGGAGGCCGCTGCGCCAGGCGGGGAGGAAGTTGCGGCTCCAGTGACCGGGAGGGACGGCGTCGGTGAGATAGCGGTCGAGACCGGGCCAGACGGCGTCGCCGATGGACTCGGTGGTGATGGTGGTGAAGCCGGCCGCGGTGAGGTCGCTGGTGAAGGCGGCGAGGGGATGGGGGACGTCGAGGCCGTCGGCGAAGCTGGCGAGGAGGATGCTCAGGCGCTCGGTGATGTCCGGTCCGGCGGCGGCGAAGAAGGTGGTCACGACGAGTCGGCCGCCCGGGCGTAGGACGCGGGCGGCCTCGCGGGCGAAGCCGGTGAGTTCGCGGAAGTGCTGGGCGGCCTCGACGGAGTAGACGCCGTCCAGGGAGGCGTCGGCGAAGGGGAGTTGGTTGGCCGATCCGAAGGTGTAGGCCAGCCGATCGGGGTAGGTGGCCAGGGCTTTGGCGTTGACGGCGCGGGCGCGCTCGATCTGGTCCGGGTGGATGTCGACGCCGGTCACGCCCCCGAACCGGAACTCGCGCAGGGCGAGCGCCGCGCCGAGCCCGCGCCCGCAGCCGACCTCGGCCAGCCGCAGCCGCTCACGTGGCTCCGCGAACTCCCGCAGGACCCGGCGGTAGAGCTGCTCCTGGCTGTGGACCCGGTCCTCGGTCGTCGGGGCGGTGAGGTCCATGTCCTGCCAGTAGCCGAAGTTGATGAATCCACCGGCGAAGCTCGCGGCCCGGGACAGATCGCCGGCACCGTAGGTCCGGCGTACGGGGGCGGGGATGTGGTCGTGGCTCATGATGGTCGGTCTCCCGGTGTGTGATGTACCCGGTCTCGGCGGTGGAGTGACGACCCCGGACCGGGGGCGCTGAACGCGCAGTGTGACGGTGTGGCGGCGCTGTGACCGGCTCCGCGGTGTTCGGCGCCCGTCGGGCGCGCCGAGGTACGTACCCAAACCGGTGGTGATCCGAACACGGTACGTGATGGACCCCGGTCCGGGGCGGGAAAGGGGCGCGGAGGTGGCCCGGGGGGCTCAGAACACCGCCGCACTACCCGGGGCGGCTACCGGGCGCGCGGACTTCCTGTGGGAGACGGCCGACGGGGCGCCGGGGCGCCGGGGCGCAGGGCGTGTCGTGCGGGCCGCCCGGCCCGTTACCGGGACGTCTGAACAGGAGAGGGGATTCCTTGGGGAACAGCGGAGGTGCCGCGGCGCATTCCGGCATCGACTTCCAACAGCGCGTGGCGGCGCTCGCCATGTGCCACATGCTGTGCGACCTCGCCGATCTGAGCCTGCTGGGGCTCGACGGCGCGGTCCGGGTCGAGGAGTTGCGGTTCGAGACGGAGGACGAGATCGACGACCTCGTGCTGGTCGGGCCCGGGGTGCGGTACTTCGTCCAGGCCAAGAACACGATCAGCGTGTCGGCCGCGCCGACCTCGGACTTCGGGTCGGTGCTGGGCCAGTTCGTGCGGCAGTACGTGACGGACAGCCGGCCCGGGGACGTCTATCTGCTGGCGACCTCGACCGAGGCGTCCGCCCGGGTGCGCAGGGAACTGCGCAAGTTGACGGAGGCCGCGCGGCTGAGCCGGTCGAGCAGCGCGGAGCTTCCGCTCAACGGGGCCGAGCGGGACGTCCTGGAGAAGACCGAGGGGCTTGTCCGGGCGCACTACGAGACGGCGACCGGGCGCGCGATCACGGCGGTGGAGCTGCGGGAGATCCTGGCCCGGATCAGGGTCAGCTCGCTGGACGTGCGGGAGGGCGGTTCGCTGGAGTCGGCCGCACTGCTGATGCTCAGCGTCCGGTCGGCGATCGGACCGCGGCTGCTCTGGGGCGGCCTGATCGCGCTGGCGGTGTCGCTGGCACGGGACAGGCTCGCGATCGATGCCGAGGGTCTGCGGGCACGGATGGGCAAGTACGTCCGGGACCACCCGGAGCCACCGGGGCCCGGCGCGAGCGGGCTGCTGAACCGGGAGACGGTGGCCGGGCTGGCGTTCGGCCGGGAGGTGGTGCTCGCGGAGGCCTCCTTCGAGGGGCGCGAACTCGTCATCGCGGACTTCCGCAGGTTCGACGAGGCCGGGGCGAAGCGCGTCACCTTCGCGGACGGGCACGTCGAGTGGGCGCCGGGGGAGCGGTGGAGGGTCGTCGGACGGTGGGCCACCTGGGCGGGACTGGAAAGGCACCTCGAAAACCGTGCGGAGGAGTACCGGGACCGGCGGGTGCTCATGATCCCCGCCACGTTCACGGACGACCCGAGTGACGCACCGGCGGCCCGCGCGCACGCGGAGCACTGCGCGAACCTCGCCGAACGCGTCGAGGACGCCTTCGGCTGCCGGCACTGCGGCGACGCCGTGTCCGAGGCGGGCGCACCGCTGATCGAGGTCGACGAGGAGGGCCGCCCCGAGGACATCGGCCTGGTGCACCAGGAGTGCCTGCGGCCGACGGACCGGGTGCTCGGCGGGGTCGACGGCGAACTCCTCCGGGAGAATCCGCGGTTGCGCAACTTCGACTACGCGGGCTGGATCGCCGCCCTCCAGGGCGGCCAGTGGATGTTCGGCGGGATCGCGAGGGCGCAGCTGCCGGTCGCCCGCATCGCCTGGAAGTCGGAGTACGACGACTTCTCCCGGGGCGGCTGGTGTGTCCGGATCTCGTTGGAGGACGGCGGCGCGAACTACGTCACCGACCGCGGTCGGGTGGCCCGGCGCTCGGAGCGGAGGGCGGCGGAGGGCGCCGAGCGGATGAACGCGGACTTCGCCGCCGCGCGGAGGTCGGGGGACCCTTGGTGCTACACGCCCGACGGCTCCGGATTCGCCCCCTACTCGAGGCTGCTCCGCCAAGGGGAGGAGCCGATCCCGTGCGTCCGGGCCAAGGCGGTGCGGTACACCCAGGCCATCGGGGAGGCCTACTCGGACTGCCGGCGGTACTACGCGCCACTGGCGTACCTGGTGGACGCGGAGACCGGGGACCCCGTGGTCGTGGACGGGGTGATCACACTGCTCACCGATCCGCTGGAGCTGGACTCCTACGTGCGGAACTGGGCGCGCAGCGGCGTCGAGCTGCCCGCGTTCACGGTGGCCGGGATCCTGAGCGACGAGCAGTTCGACCGCTTCGTCCGGCTGGCGATGACGCGGGGCACCAACCTGGTCGTCAACCCGAAGCTGGCCCTGGACGGCTCCCTGGTGAGCGGGTACCTGTTGGACGTCTTCGAGGACCTGACGCGGGGCGCCGCGCCGGTCCTGTAGCGGGGCCGGGTGCCCGGGGCCGGGGCCTCGGGCACCCGGCGGGGTCACCAGCCGAGGAGGTGGGTGCGGCGGGTGAGGGCGGCGAGGATGGACTCGGCGGCGCCGGCGGGGGTGAGGGAGCTGGTGTCCAGGGTGTGCGGGCCGGGGACGGCGCCCGGGGTGGGCTGGAGGACGACGAGGTGGAGGGCGGCGCCGGTGGTGCGGCTCTCGCGGCGGAAGGTGTCGAGGGTGGGCGGGGCGGCCGGGCACTCGACGATGACCTGGTAGCCGCCGGTCGCGTAGGCGAAGGCGGCCTGCGCGGCGGCGGCGAGGGCGGTGGTGTTCTGCCGCTCGGCCTCGGGGAGGTGCGGCGGGAGCTGGCCGCGCCGGATGACCCGCAGGAAGTCGTGCGCACGCAGGTGGACGCTCGGGTGCAGCTCCTCCGCGAGCCGGCTCGCGACCGGGCTCTGGCCGGCCCCGGCCGGGTCGACGAGCACGAGGACGCCGCCGGCGCCCCGGCCGCCCCCGAGCTCCGGCCCACCTACGGTCGTACGGTTCACAGCTGCTGATCCCTTCGCGGGCCGGGGACGGACGGGTAGCCGGGGCGAGGCGGTCGGAGTGCGGACGGGCCGGCCGGCCCGGATACGGACAGCCGACCGCCTCGTCCCTACGACTGGTGCTTTCGGGGATCAACCTAGTCCACGCCGGTGCCCCGAGTCGTCCCCACTCCTGCACCGGGGCGCTCAGCGGTCCTCGACGCGCAGCACGATCGGGTTGGTGAGGGCCGCCATCGGGCCCCAGGGGAGGTCCGGGCCCATCGCGTTGCCCTTGCCGGGCGACCCGTCCGGCTTCGGGTGGCGGACCTCGGCCCGGACGTAGGCGGCGAGCGAGGCCGTCGTGCGCCAGACCACCGTGCCGGAGCCGTCGGCGGGCAGTGACTCCTGGTGCAGCTGGCCCTCGTCGGTGAGGAGGCGGACCGTCCCGCCGGGGACGCCGGAGACGGCGAGCCGGACGTCCAGCGGGGCGTCCGCCGGGACGGCCAGCTCCTCGCCGATGCCGGCCCGGCGGCCGTGCCCGGTGACGGTGAACTCCAGCTGGACGGAGGCGGATTCGGCGAGCCAGCTGCGCCCGTCGCGCAGCCCGTCGAGGATCGCGTCCCGGGTGAGGTCCTCGGCCAGGACGACGTTGTGCGGGGAGCCGATGACCTGCGGGGCGCTGTGCGCGTCGCTGTTGCCCAGGGCGGGCAGCCAGGAACGGCCCTCGCGCAGGGCGACGGCGAGCCGGCCGTCCCAGGTGTCGACCGCGGACTCGTCGTCGTACGTCCAGGGCCCGTTCCACACCTCGACGCCGTCGGCCTGCTCGTAGCCGAACTTCCACTGGCAGGCGACGTACGGGCAGTACGGGTGCGCGGGCACCACCAGGCCGCCGGAGCGGTGGACCTGACGGACGAAGCGCGGGTGCTCCTCGTCGCGGGAGCGGTAGCGCCAGTCGACGAACTGGCCCGCTTCGAGGCCGAGGGCCAGCCAGTGGCCGTTGCGGGTGGTGATCTCCTCGCCCGGGATGATCAGCAGGTCGGGGCCGGCCAGCGGGCCCCAGACCGCGTGCGAGGAACTGGTGTTGTGGTCGGTGGAGACGATGAAGTCGAGGCCGGCCGCGCGGGCTCCGGCGGCCACCTCCTCCGGGAGGCGCCGTCCGTCGGAGTGCACGGTGTGCAGGTGGCAGTCGCCCCGGTACCAGGCGCGGCCGCGGCCGCGGGCCCGCTCGGACGGGTAGTGCGGGGTGAACGCCGGCCCGGGGGCGCCGAACCGGAGGGTGACCTGGACGTGGTAGTCCAGCCCCTGCGGCGCGATCTGGTAGGGGCCGAGGGCGAGGTGCCAGGTGCCCGGGTTGATCGGGCCGGGGAGGTAGCCGGGGGTCGCGGTGTCGCGGGCGAGGCTGAACTCGGTACGGAAACCGCCGGACCAGCCGCGGAACCCGGGGCCGCCGAGGTCGGTGCCGCGTTCGTCGAAGATGCCGATGTCGCAGGAGTTGCCGGGAGTGCCGGCCGGGACCGGGGGCTTGTCGTAGCCGTAGCTGACGGCGATCTCGCGGACACCGGCGGGGACTTCGACGGGGAGGTGGACGAAGTCGGGGGAGCCGGTGGGGAGGTGGCCGGTGAGGGTGAGGGTCCGCTCGGTGCCGGGTGCGCCGGGTGCGGAGGCGGCGGCGGGGGTGGTCGCGGCCAGGCCGAGGGCGGCGGCGGCTCCGGTGGTGAGGCCGGTGCGGAGGAGGTCGCGACGGGCGGGGCGTGGGGTGTCGTGGTCGGCGGGCATCGGGTCCTCCGGGGCAGATCGGGCGGGGTCCGTTCGGCTCCTTACCCGTGGTGGTGAATCAGGGGTGAGCCGGGGCCCACGGGCGGGGGGCGGGTCGGTGAAGGGGGTCGCCGTCGGCCGGGTCGGCGAGTTGCGGGCGGTGATGAATAGTCCGTTCATATTCATAGCGAGCGGATCGGATCATCGCGGAGGAGACGGGTGTGGCACTGAGTCGGCGGGCGCTGCTGGCGGCGGTGGCCGGGAGCACGCTGGCGGGGTGCGGGCCCTCGGCGGGCGGCGGGGCGGCGGCCCCGGCGGCTTCCGCTTCGGTTTCCGAGGCCGCCGAGGCCTCGGCGATATCGGCGGCGACGCCGTCGGAGCCCCCGACGCCCGCCCCGACCACCCCGACCAACCCGACCGCTGCGCCCGGGCGCCCGGAGCCGACCCGGACCGAGCTGGTCGCCCGGTACGGCGGCACCGAGCCGAAGCAGTGGGGGATGGAGGTCGCCGGGGTGATCACCGAGCTGCCCGCCGGCGAGAGCGCGACGGCGCTCACCTTCGACGCCTGTGGCGGCCCCGGCGGGAACGGGTACGACGCCGACCTGATCGACTTCCTGCGGAAACGTTCCGTCCCCGCCACGCTCTTCCTGAACGCCCGCTGGATCGACGCCAACCCGGACGTGTTCGAGCAGCTCGCCGCCGACCCGCTCTTCGAGATCGGCAACCACGGCACCGTCCACCGCCCGCTCTCGGTCACCGGCCGCTCCGCCTACGGCATCGCCGGCACCGGTGGCGTCGGCGAGGTGTACGACGAGGTCGCTGGCAACGCGCACAAGCTCGCCGGGCTGCTCGGCCGCCCGGTGCGCTTCTTCCGCTCCGGCACCGCGCACTACGACGACGTCGCCGCCCGGGTGGTCGCCGACCTGGGGGAACGCGCCGCGGGCTTCACCGTGAACGGCGACGGCGGGGCGACGCTCAGCGCCGCCGAGGTACGGCAGGAGATCGCGGCGGCCCCGCCCGGGGCGATCGTGATCTGCCACATGAACCACCCGGGCGGCGGCACCGCCCCCGGGGTGGTGGCGGCGGTGCCGGGGCTGCTGGCGGCGGGGCGGCGCTTCGTCCGGCTGTCGGACGTGCTGCGGTGAGGCGCGGGCGTGCCGCGTTGCGGCGACGTGCGCGGACCGCGTTGCGGCGTTAGGCCAGTCGGAGGCCTCCCGGGTGCTCCTCCTCGATGATCCGGACCAGCCAGTCGAACACCGTCGGCCCCTTGCCGGCCCTGGCGGCGGCGAGGTCGGCGCGGACGTGCTCGCGGTTGGCGGGGTGGCAGTGGGCCAGCCGCAGTTCCAGCTGGCGGACCGTCTCGGGGTAGCCGAGGTTGCGCCGGGAGACCGCGTGGTCGCGCCACTCGATCAGGTAGTCGCCGTCCTCGGGGGTGCCGTAGCCGCCGCGCAGGCAGTCGGCGAAGGCGTCGAGGTTCCGGCCGAAGTAGCCGTCGCTGCCGATGGTCTCACCGACCACGTCCCAGAAGTCGTCCAGCGTGTGGATCCGGGTGCCAGCTATCACATAGGTCACGGTCACGGGGTCGAGGATATGCCGAGTGCGGTCGTCGGTGCGCCGGACTACCGGGCGACCGCGATGGCGGTGGCGAGCAGGCCGTCACCGACGGCCCAGCGGCCCTCGAAGCCCTCGATGCGGCGGCCGTTGACGTTCGGGCCGGGGACCAGCAGCCGGGCGGTGAAGGAGCCGTCGGGGGAGAGGACCAGGTCGGCCTCGCTGAAGTCCAGGAACTGCTCGGTGAGCGGGAACCACGCCTTGTACACGGATTCCTTGGCGCTGAACAGGATGCGGTCCCACGGGGTGCCGGGGTGTTCGGCGAGCAGTTCGACGATCCGCTTCCCCTCCTCGGGCAGCGCGATGACGTCCAGGACGTCGTCCGGGAGCGGCAGGGCGGGCTCGGCGTCGATGCCGACCGAGGCGAGGTCGCCGGAGTGGGCGACGGCCGCCGCTCGGAAGCCCTCGCAGTGGGTGAGGCTGCCGACGACGCCGTCGGGCCAGCTCGGGGCGCCGCGCAGGCCGGGGACCAGCGGGCGGTAGGGGATGCCGAGGCGGGTGAGGGCGGTGCGGGCGCAGTGGCGGACGGTGGTGAACTCTCGGCGGCGCTTGGCCACCGCCTGGACGACGGCGGCCTCCTCGGCCGGTTCCAGCCGGGCCTCCGGCGGGTCGTCGTAGGACACCTCGGTCACGACGGCGTCCGGCAGCAGGTCCCCGATCACACGCTCCCCCTCGGTCGGTGCGCGGACGGCCGCCGCGCGGATCGAGCCTAACCCGGGTGGGGGTGGTCCCGGCGGGCCTTCCGGGGAAGATCCGCCGGGACCACCCGGAGCACCGGGAGCACCGGGAGCACTGAGGCCAACTCGCGGTACTGCTCGGCGCCGTCCAGCGACCGCAGCGGCCGGCCGCCGTGCCTCGACGGCCGGCCGAGGCCAGGCCCCAGCTGCGCGGGTAGCGCACCAGGCTCTGCGGGCCGCCGATGAGCGCGATCTCGCGCTCGACGTCCGGGCTCCAGTCGTCGGGCAGGTTCGGGTGGTGGAGGAAGCGGCCGAAGTAGCTGCGGGTGCCCTCGGGGAAGTGTCCGGCGGCGAGTTGGCGGGCGAAGCGGCTGCGGCGCAGTTCGTCCCAGCCGCCGTCGTAGCGGCCCCGGTGACGGGCAGGGGGGGAAGAGGCCGGTCAGGCCTTCCAGGACGCCGTAGTACTGGTCGAAGGCCTGCTGCAGCGGTCAGTTGGCGCGGTCGTCGGCGGCGCAGGGGTCGCGGCGGCGGGGGTCGGCCGGCGGGTCGGTGGGCGGGTCGACGGGCCGGTCGGTGTGCGGGGCGGTCTGCGGGGCGGTCTGCGGGACACGGCGGACAGCGGTGTGCATCGGCCCTCCTTCCGGCTTGCCGCGAGTGGGCTCGGCGCTCATCGTGCTGAAGGGCGGGGCGCGCTGTCAATCGTCAACTTGACTGCTGGGAAAGGGTGTTGCCGACGCGTTGCGGTGTGTTGCGGCGGATGTCGCGGGGGTGGCGGGTGTGTTGCGGGCGGGAGTTCGACCTTGTGACGGGCTCGCGGCGGTTACTAACTTGCGGAGCGGAAGTAAGTTCGGAGCGGGCCGAGGGCGCGCCCTCGGGCCTTGGCGAAGGGGAGGTCGGTGCCCGTGCTGGAACTGCTGCACGCCCGCGTGCCGGTGCGGACCACGTGACGGGTGGCGCGACCGTCCGGCGGTGACGGAGCGTACGGACTGGGCGAGTGCTCCGAGGCCGGCCCGGGCGCCGGGCGGGCCAGGGCGGCGGTCGCTCCCGGCTTCGTCCCGGTGGAGCGCAACCGGCGCGTGTGGACGGCTCCGCAGCCGAGCGCCGCGATGCTACGGTCGTCCCCACTGGGGCGGTTCGGCAGTGCGGCCGAGGTCGCGCGGGTGGTCGGCTTCCTGGCGGGCGGGGAATCCTCGATCGTCAGTGCCGCCCGCCTCGCCGTGGACGGAGGAACGACCGCGATGCTGCCCGAAGCCCCGCTGCGCTGACACCTTGTTCGAGGAGGGCCCCGCTGTGCGTGCCGAACCGGTCGCCGACACACCGTACCTGGAGCTGGGCGAGGGCCCGCTGTGGGACCAGTCCGCGCAACTGCTGCGCTGGATCGGCATCCCCGACCGGCGGGTGCTCACCCTGGACCCGGCCTCGGGCGCGATCGGCTCGGTCGAACTCGACGCCACCCCCGGCACCTTGATGCCGTACGGCGACGGCGGGCTGATGCTCGCCACCGAGCGCGGCTTCGAACGGTTCGATCCGGCCACTGGCCGCACCACGCTGGTCGCCGCCGTCGAGGCCGACCGCCCGGACCGCCGGATGAACGACGGCAAGACCGACCCGTACGGCCGACCGGTCGCCGGCTCGATGGGGCGGGGGGAGCCGCGCGAGCCCGGATCGCTGTACCGGCTGGAGCGCGACGGCGGTGTCCGGGCGATCCTCGGCGGGCTCGACATCCCCAACGGCCTCGCCTGGCCGGAGCCCGACCGGCTCTGGCACATCGACACCACCACGCGCCGCATCGCCCTCTACCCCTACCCCGAGCACGGCCCCCTCGGCGAGCGGATCCGCACGCTCGACGTCTCCCACCTGCCGGGTTACCCGGACGGCATGACGCTCGACGCCGACGGCAACCTGTGGGTGGCGTTCTGGGACGGCTGGGCGGTGCGCTGCCTCTCGCCCGAGGGCGAGGTGCTGGCGTCGGTCGAGCTGCCGGTGCCGCGCGTCACCAGTTGCGCCTTCGGCGGGCCGGACGGGCGGACGCTCTACATCACGTCCGCCCGGTCCGACCAACACCCGCTGTCCGGCGGTCTGTTCAGCGTCCAGGTGTGAGGGGTCCGGGTGTGAGGGGTCCGGGTCTGGCGGCGCCGGGTTCGAGGGGGCGCGACCCTACTGCCCGAGCAGGCGGGCGAAGTCCAGCCCGAGGCTGCCGAGCACCGGCAGCGCGCCGAGGTCGGTGACGGCGCCGACGGGGATGCTGTAGCCCTGGTTCACCGCGCGGGGCGCGGGCGCGCCGTTGGCGGACACGGCGTTGGCGGGTGCGGCGGCGGCCGGGATCAGGGCGGCGCCGAGGAGCAGGGCGGCGAGTGCGGTGCGCATGGGGCGGGGCCTCCGGGGGTGGGCGTGGTGGCCTGTCAACACCCTGCGGCGCGGTGCGGTCACGTATCTTCGCCCCTTCGGCCGTATTGGTAAAGATTCCTGCCTTGTGTTCATGTCAACATGGCGGCGGTCTGGACCATGCCGCCGTCGGGCGCATACGTTCTCTTCACTCGGACGGGCATCGGGCGATCTCGCTGAACCCCCTTGCGGCTTCGGCGACTTCTGCCTGTCATGCCCATGGCTAGAGAACCGGAGGGAACCATGCGCGCCATCAGCAAGAACCTCAGGATCCTCGCGGGCGCCCCGCTCGCGGCCGCCGCCCTCATCGCCCTCACCGCCGGCACCGCCAGCGCGGCGATACCGATCAACACGCCCATGTCCGGCAAGGCCACCTACTACAACGACGCCGGCTACGGCGCCTGCGGCACCCAGATCAACGCCTCCAACCAGATGCTCGTCGCGGTCTCCCACACCTGGTGGACCAGCGCCAACCCCAACAACGACCCCCTGTGTCAGGGCATTTCGGTCAAGGTCAGCTACCAGGGCAAGACTGTCACCGTCCCCGTCCGGGACAAGTGCCCCTCCTGTGACGCCGGCCACCTCGACCTCAGCCAGCCCGCGTTCGCCCAGCTGGCCCCGCTCGGCCAGGGCGTCATCAACGGCCTCACCTGGCAGTTCGTCAAGGCCGGCCTGAACGGCAGGACCGTCGAACTCTCCGAGCCCGTCACCGGCTCCACCATCGGCTGAGACTGCGGATGAGCGACCGTGCCCGCCCCGTGACGCGGGGGCGGGCACGGCCGTCGCCCGGGGCCGCTTCCGGGCCTGGATGTTTCAGCGCCTCAGCGCCTCAGCGCCTCAGCGCCTCAACGGCAGAGCGCGGCGTCGACGGCGTCGGCGACGCGCTGCTTGACGTCGGCGGAGGGCAGGGTGGTGACGGCGATGTCGGCGGCGCGACCGTCCTCGGTGACACCACCGCGGGTCACGTAGCCCGGGAGCGTGCCGCCGTGGCCCCAGTACACGCCGCCGCAGGACAGCGGGCGGCTGGCGAGGCCCAGCCCGTAGCGGCCGCCGGGGCCCATGTACTCGGCGGGGACGGTGACCTGCATCTGGGCGAGCTGGGCCGGGGCCAGCAGCTCGCCGCCGAGCAGGGCACGGAAGAAGCGGTTGAGGTCGCTGTTCGTGGACACCAGGGCGCCGGCCGTCCAGGCCCAGGACATGTCCTGTTCGGTGACGTCCAGCGGCTGGCCGCCGGGCTCCTCGGTGAAGTAGCCGTGCGGGTGGCGCTCGTGCACCGTCATGTCGCCCTGGGCGGGGAAGTACGTGTGGCGCAGGCCGATGCGGTCGATGACCCGCCGGGTGATCTCCTCGCCGGCGGGCCGCCCGGTGACCTTCTGGATGATCAGACCGGCGATCAGGTAACCGGTGTTGCAGTACTTCCAGCCCTTGCCGGGCTCGAAGTCGGGCTTCTGTGCGAGCGCGAGGTCGAGCAGGTCGCGGGGCTCGTGGTACTGGGAGAGGCTCTGGTCGGGCAGGAAGTGGGTGTAGTCGGGCAGGCCGCTGGTGTGCTGGAGGATCTGGCGGACGGTGATCTTCCGCCCGTCGATCTCGCCACTGGCGCCGGTGCCGCGGACGAGGCCCGGCAGGTAGGTGTCGAGGGAGGCGTCCAGATCGACCTTGCCCTCGGCGACGAGCTGCAGGACGACGACGGCCGTGAAGGACTTGGTGTTGCTGCCCGCCCGGACCTGCCCGTCCACGGGCACCGCCGCGCCAGTGGCCAGATCGCCCACCCCGGCCGTGTAGGTGCGGGTGTGCCCGTTCCGGTCCCGCACGGTGGCCAGCGCGCCGGGCACACCGTCCTGCCGGACCAGCGCGTCGAGCCGCTGTTGGACGAGGTCGGCTCGGGGGCCCGCCGCCTGTGCTGCCGGCGCGGCGGCCACGCCGAACAGCAGGGCGCCCGCGGCGACGGCCGCTGCGCTGAGCCGGAGTGGTCGAATCCTGTACGGGGTGGACGGGTTCACGGAGCGTCTCCTCTCGTCGGGCCGGCGCGCCCGGGACCACCAGGGCACCACGCGGCACCGGCGACGGTCGTCCGCGCGCAGGAGGAGGGCAGGTCGGAGCCGTGGTCCTGACGGTCTACGACCTGCGGGGTATGAACGGCGATCCGGCCGGCGCTGTGTGATGGTGTCCGCCCCTGCGCGCCGCGGGGGCGGACACCCGGGTCCCGGTGGCGGTGCAGCCCTGCCTGAGCGCGGCGCAGGCGGCGCATCCGGCGTACGGGGAGAGCTTGGCCAGGCTGCGGAGCATGGGTGTGCGGATCGCGGAGTTCACGCCGGGGGCGTACAGCTGGACGCGGGTGCTGGAGCTGCTGGCGGTCTGACAGGGTGGCTGGCCGGGCGGGGGGATCTTGGCAGTGTGGGGGTGTTCCGGCGTGACCGGTGCGGCGTAGCGTCCGGGCAGGTCGGCGACGGGTGTGGGAGGTTCTGGTGGCGGTCAACGGCGAGGTGTCGTTCTGGTACGCGGCGAGCGGGTTGCCGGAGCCGGGGCCGGCGTTGCCCGGGAGCGCGGATGTGGACGTGTGCGTCGTCGGCGGCGGGTACACCGGGCTGTGGACGGCGTACTACCTGAAGAAGGCGGAGCCGTCGCTGCGGATCGCGGTGCTGGAGCGCCGGTTCTGCGGTTACGGCGCCTCGGGCCGCAACGGCGGGTGGCTGTACAACGGTTTCGCGGGCCGGGGCGCGTTCGCGAAGCGGTACGGCCCGGGCGCGGCGGCGGCGATGCAGCGGGCGATGGACGAGGCGGTCGGGGAGGTCGTGGACGTCGCCGCCGCCGAGCGGATCGACGCGCACATCGTGCGTGGCGGGGTGCTCGAAGTAGCCAGGAACAGAGCCCAGTTGGAGAGGCTCAAGGCTTTCGCCGCCGCCGAGCGGGCGTACGGCGAGGGCCGCGTCGAGCTGCTGGGCGCCAAGGAGGCCGCCGACCGGATCGCCGTCGCGGGCGCCCTCGGCGGCACCTGGACGCCGTACGGTGCGCGGATCCAACCGGCCGAGCTGGTACGCGGGTTGGCGCGGGTGGTGCGGGACCTCGGGGTGGCGGTGCACGAGGGGACGGCGGTGACGGCGATCCTGCCGGGCACCGCGTACGCCCGGCCGCGCGCGGTGACGCCGCAGGGCACGGTGACCGCCGAGTACGTGCTGCGCGCCACCGAGGGGTTCACGGCCGGCCTGCGCGGCGAGCGGCGGACCTGGCTGCCGATGAACTCGGCGATGATCGCCACCGAGCCGCTGCCGCCCGCCTTCTGGGCGGACGCGGGCTGGCAGGGCCGCGAGGTGCTGGGCGACTTCGCGCACGCCTACATGTACGCGCAGCGCACCGCGGACGACCGGATCGCGCTGGGCGGCCGGGGCGTGCCGTACCGGTTCGGCTCGCGGACGGATGCGGACGGCGGCACCCAGGTGGAGACCGTGCGCCAGCTCCGGCAGATCCTGAACCGCTTCTTCCCGGCGGCCGCGAGCGCCCGGATCGACCACGCCTGGGCGGGCGTGCTCGGCGTCCCCCGGGACTGGTGCGCCACGGTGGAGCTGGACCGTGCGAGTGGCCTCGGCTGGGCGGGCGGGTACGTCGGCAGCGGGGTGACCACGACGAACCTGGCGGGCCGGACCCTGCGCGACCTGGTCCTCGGGCGGGACACCGGGCTGACCGGGCTGCCCTGGGTGGGCCACACCGTGCGCCGCTGGGAGCCCGAGCCGCTGCGCTGGATCGGGGTGCACGCGATGTACGCGGCCTACCACGCGGCGGACCGCCAGGAGGCGGGCGGACGGGCCACCACCTCGCCGATCGCCCGCGTCGCGGACGTCGTCTCCGGGAGGTAGTGAACGCGGCCGCGCGGGTCCGGGCGTGAGGGCGGGCACCCGCGCGGATCCGGACGGTGGCGAGCACGGTGGCGGATTCGCCACCCCGGATCCGCCACCGTGCTCGCCACGGCCGTTCGGACGCTCCGCCGTGCAAAGCGGCCCGGGAACAAGCACGGTGGGGGCGTGCTGAGGAGAACGCTGGTGGCCCTGTGTGCTCTGTGCGTCCTGCTGTTCTGCGTGCCGGCGACCGGCGCGCAGGCCAGGTCGCCCGGGTGGGCGGTCGTGGTGGTGGACCAGGAGTCCCGTAGCGTCCTGGTGCTGCAGAGCGCCGAGGAGCTGATGGCCTACCGGGGCCCGGGGCGGCTGCCGGTCGTGTGGGGCTGGAGCGCCGACCGGGCGGCCGGGCTCGCGGACCTGACGCCCGCGCGGAGCTGGACGAATCCGGACGAGGCGAAGAGCCGGGTGCGGCAGGGCCGGCGCTACCTGCTGACCACCGCCTCCGGCGGCCTGGCCGCCGTCGTGGACACCACCACCGGCGCGACCCGCTGGGCGGCGGACCTGGGCGGGGCGGTCAATCCGCACAGCATCGAGCTGCTGCCGGACGGCAACGTCGCGGTCGCGGCGAGCGGCGGCGGGTGGGTGCGGCTGTACGCGGCCTCGCAGGGGCCGCGCGCCACCGCCCACGCAGGCTACCCGCTCCCGGGCGCGCACGGCGTGCACTGGGACGGCCGGACGGGCCTGCTCTGGGTGCTCGGCGACGACGTGCTGACCGCGCTGCGGGTGGGCGGCACCCCGGCGGCGCCCACCCTGACCGCCGTCCGCTCGACGCCGCTGCCCGACCACGGCGGGCACGACCTCGCGCCGGTGCTGGCCGAGCCCGGACGGTTCTGGGTGAGCACGCTGACCGGCCTGTGGCGGTACGACCCGGCGGCCGACCGCTTCACCGCCGTGCGGCTGGGCGACCCCGCAGCCGTCCGGGACGTGAAGAGCGTCGGGGACGAGCCCGGCACCGGACGGCTGCTGACCGTGGCCCCCGACCACAGCGGGCCGTGTTCCTGGTGCACCTCGGTGATCACCCTGCACCGGCCGGACGGGACGCGGATGCTGCGCGGGACGCATCTCTACAAGGCGAGGTGGTGGGGAGGCTGGTAGCAGATCCGCGACGTGCAGGTGTCGGTTTCGGGGTTCGGGTCGGCGATGCCACCCGTTCTGCCGACGGCATTCGGATGATGGGGCATATTGTGTACCCCGCCAAACTACTCCAATAGGAGTGAGTTTCCCGTCGCCGTCCGTAAACCATCCGTCGACCGTGTCGGCTGGGATAGCGTCGAAGGCGTCGGGGGGCCGACACCGATTCGGTGTATTCGAACACTAGTTACCGGGCCGTAATGGCCGGAATGAGTCATGGAGAAAAACGTGTCGAATTTGATGCCGGAAAACATGCCGGAGAAAATGCCGGACACCGTCGACGACCTGCAACTCGCGGCGGAATCGCTGGCCGCTTTCCCGGCCCGGGGTGCGGCCGTCGGCGCCGATGTCACCGAGCGCCTCGCGGCGGTCGCCGAACTCTGCCGGTCGGTCGACGCGGTGCTCGACAGCCTGGTCGTCCAGGTCGCCGCGGAAGCGGCCGAGGAGGGTTGGACGGCGGCCCGGATGGCGGCGGAGCAGTCCGGTTACTACGCGAGGTTGCGCCGGGCACTGCTCCCCGCCGCGACCGGCGCCGGGCTGACGCAGCAGTGAGCGCGCTGCACCCGGGCGTGCACGTGCTGTCCTGCCCCACCCGGTGGAGCGACGTCGACGAGAACGGGCACATCAACAACGCCCGGCTGGTCGGCTACGTCCAGGAGGGGATTTACGACATGTTCTGCCACCACGAGACCGCCGTCCGGGACGCCCTGTTCCCGTCCGGATTCATTATCGCGCGGCACGAGATCGATTTCCTGGAGCAGTTGTACCACCGGCCCGAGCCTTTGTCGGTGCAGTTGACGGTTGAACGGATCGGGCGGAGTTCCACGCATGTCGTAGTGAATGTCTGCCGTGACCCGATCACCTTTATGCGGGCCAGGACCGTGGTGGTCGCGCGGGACCGTGAATCCGGCCGCTCGCGCAAACTCAGTTCGAACGAGCGGCGTTTTCTCGAGGCGTTTATGCCGGATGCCGTGCAGGCCGTCGCGGTCCCGCCGGCCGCGCCGGCTGTGTCCACCCTGCCCGTTGTGCCCGCCGCACCGGCCGTGCCGGTCACGGCGCCTCCGCCGCAGCGCGTGGCGGCCCGCTCGGGCGCCGCTCTGCCGCACCGCACCCGCAGACGGTGTCGGGCGTCGGTGGCCTGACACCCGGCCCCCTGGTGGCCCCGCGCCGGGCAGGGCGCGGGCCGGCGGCGTGATCGACAACGGCGTCGATCCGTCCGGCCGGTCTCCCTGCCGCCGTGCCGCAGTACGCTGAGCAGCACGGGTACCGGCGAACCCCGGGCGGTCACGGGCCGTGACGGCGCAGCCGACCGGACCTCCCCGCCACCAGCCGTCCGCCACGGGCCGTCCGCCACACCAGCCGTCCGCCGCCTCCGGGCCTCCGGGCCAGGGATCGTCCGCGAGAGGGCCGGCGGCTCTCGGCCTCCGGCCTCCGGGCGGAGCGCAGCCGGTCCCCGCCGACCGGAAGGAGGACGCGATGACCATCTCCCCGGAGGACTTCCGCGCCCGCGTCGTCGACTGCGGGGAGTACCCGAGCGAGGCGGAGGCGGAGCACGCCATCCGGGTCGTGCTCGCGCTGCTCGGTGAGCACCTGGTCGGGGCCGAACGGGCCGAGCTCGCCGACGCGCTGCCCGAGGCGTACGCCCCGCTGCTGCGCGATGCCGGGCCCGCCGCCGAACCGCTGACCGCCGAGCGCTTCGTGCGCGGCGTGGTCGGCTGGATCGACGGCGCGACCGAGGCGACCGGGCCGTGGGACATCGGGGCCGTGCTCGGCACCCTCGCCGACCTGGCCCCGGGGGAACTGGTCGACCGCGTGGTCGAGCAGCTCCCGGACGGCTACGACCTGCTGTTCGGCCACCCGGTGCCGGCCTGGGCCGGCGCGCCGGTGGTGGCCCGGAACAGCTCCGCACCCCGGCCGGTCAGCTCGACCGGTCCGGCGCCCGGCCGCAGGTAGACGGACGCGCCCCGGGGGAGGTCGAGGTCCGCGAAGCCGGGGGCGTGCAACCGGGCGCGGCCCTCGACGCACAGCAGGATCTGCGGGGTGGGCAGCTCGGCGCGGACGGCGGCCGGGCCGGGGCGCAGCCGGGAGAGCCTGAACTCCTCGGCGGGGGAGGGGAATTCCTCCTCGAATCGGTCGCCCGGGAGTGCCGTGAGGACCTGCGGTTCATCGGTGCGGAAGGACGTGACCGCCAGCAGGCCGTCGACGTCGACGTGCTTGGGGGTGAGCCCGCAGCGCAGCACGTTGTCCGAGTTGGCCATCAACTCCACGCCCACGCCCCGGAGATAGGCGTGCGGAACCCCGGCGTCCAGGTAGAGGGCCTGGCCCGCCGTGAGCCGGACGTGGTTGAGCAGCAGCGCGGCGATCAGGCCCGGGTCGCCGGGGTACTGCGCGGCGGCGCGGGCGTAGCCGGCGCAGGCCTCGGCGAACGGGCCGCCCTCGGCCGCGAGCCGGTGCAACGCCCTGGTGACGTCGCCGAGTTGGGTGCGGGTCGGCCGGTCCTCGGCCAGGACCCGGCGCAGCAGCGCGGGCAGGGCCTCGGCGGCGGGGTGCGCGCGCAGGTCGTCCGCCCAGGGGGCGAGCAGCGGGACGGCGAGCGCGTCCAGCAGCCGGGCCGTGTCGGCGGCCGTTCGGAAGCCGCACAGCGCTTCGAAGTCCCCGAGGGCGCAGATGAGTTCGGGCTTGTGCCCGGGGTCCTTGAAGACCCGCTCGGGTGCGTCGAGCGGGACGCCGCGAGCCTCCTCGGCCGCGTACCCGGCCGCCGCCTGGGTCCGGGTCGGGTGGACCTGGAGGGAGAGCGCCCGGTCGGCGGCCAGCACCTTGAACAGGAACGGAAGCGTCGGGCCGAACCGCCCCACGGTGTCCGGCCCGAGCATGGCGTTCGGGTACCGCTGGATGAGTTCGTCCAGCGGCTGCGGCCCGCCGGCGCCGTCCGGAGCCAGCAGCTCGGAGGGCGCCGACGGGTGTGCGCCCATCCACAGTTCGGCCTGCGGGGCGCCGGTCGGCGTGGTGCCGGTCAGCGCGGGGATGGCGGTGGGCGAGCCCCACGCGTACGGGCGGACCGGGTTGTGGAGCAGGGCGAAGGGCGGGAGCGACATGGCGCGGCCTCCGAGGGGTTCGGGTCAGCGGCAGAGCGCGGCCGCGCCGATCAGCCCGGCATCGGTGCCGAGTTCGGCGCGGCGGACGTCGAGGCCGCGGATGTAGGACAGCGTGGCGTAGCGGTCGAGGTGGCGGGCGAGCGGTGCGAACAGGACGTCGCCGGCGGTGGCGACGCCGCCGCCGACCACCACCCGGTCGAGGTCGACCAGGGCCGCGGTGGCGGCGATCCCGGCGGCGAGGGCCTGGGCGGCGCGGTCGAAGGAGGCGAGCGCGATCGGGTCGCCCGCCTCGGCGTCGGCGGCGACGGCCCGGGCCGAGCGGTCCTCCCCGGCCGGGCGCCAGCCCTCGGCGAGGGCCCGGCGGGCGATGGCGGTGCCGCTGGCGAGGCCCTCCAGGCAGCCGCGCGAGCCGCACGGGCAGGGCTCGCCGTCCAGGTCGACGGTGATGTGGCCGAGGTGGCCGGCGTTGCCGCTGGGCCCGGGGCGGACGGCGCCGTCGAGCACCAGCCCGGCGCCGACCCCGGTCGACACCACCAGGCACAGCGCGTTGGCCGCGCCCCGGGCGGCGCCCTGCCAGTGCTCGGCGGCGGCCATCGCGACGCCGTCCCCGGCCAGTTGGACGGGCAGCCGCCGGGCGGCCACCGCCGGGTGCGCGGCGACCTCGGCGACCAGCGGGAAGTCGAGCCAGCCGGGGATGTTGACGGGGCTGACGGAGCCGGCGACGAGGTCGACCGGGCCGGCACTGCCGATCCCGACGGCCGTCACGGCGGCCCAGTCGGCGGTGCGGGCGAGCCGGTCCAGCACCTCGTGCACGACGGCGAGCACGGCCGCGCCCGGCTCCCGGGCCGGGGTGGGCAGTTGGTGCCGGTGCCGCAGCCGCCCGTGGCCGTCGACCAGCGCCCCGGCGATCTTGGTGCCGCCGATGTCCACGGCGGCGAACAGCGGGGTGGCGGCGGGCGGCGGGGTGAGGGTCATCGCGGCGGGCTCCAGGCGGGTTCGGGCGGGGGCGGCGCCCCGGCGGGCGGGCCGGGGCGCCGATCAGCGTAGTGCGGCATGCGGGGCGCGGCGGGCGGGGTGCGGGACCCCGAACGGCGGGGCTCCGAACAGCGGGGCCCCGCCCGCCCGTCAGTCGGCGGTGCTCAGCCCGCCGCGCTCAGGCGCAGCGTGACCAGCTCGAACGGCCGCAGCGCCAGCCGCACCGCGCCGTCCTCCACGGCCACCTCGCCGCGGGTACCGTCCCAGGGCCGCTCCAGCAGGTCGCAGGGGACGGCGCCGGCCAGCGGGTAGGAGGTGGTGAGCAGGCCCCGGGCGCGGCCGCCACCCGCCTCGTAGACCCGGACGATCAGGTCGCCGCTGCGGTCGTCGGCGAGCTTGACCGCGCTGACCACCAGCGCGTCGTTGTCCAGCTGCACCAGCGGCGCGACCTGCTCGGCGCTGCCGGTGACGCGCCGCTCGGGCAGGCCGATCCGGTAGCCCTCGCGGACGGCGTCGCCGATCGCCGCACCCGGGACGAGGGCGTGCCGGAAACGGTGCAGGCCCTGGTCGGTCTTCGGGTCGGGGAAGCGGGGCGCGCGCAGCAGCGAGAAGCGGACCGTGGTGGTGGTGCCGCCGTCGGTGTCGCGGACGGCGCGGGTGACGTCGTGTCCGTAGGTGGAGGCGGTGACGAGGGCGACGCCCCAGCCGGGCTCGTCGAGGTGGACGAAGCGGTGGTTGCAGGCCTCGAACTTGGCGGCGTCCCAGCTGGTGTTGGTGTGGGTGGGCCGGTAGAGGTGGCCGAACTGGGTCTCGGCGGCGTACCGCTCGGTGTGCACGTCCAGCGGGAACGCGGCCTTGAGGAACTTCTCGGTCTCGTGCCAGTCGACCTCGGTGTCGATGTCGAGCCGCTGCTCGCCCGCCCGCAGGGTGAGCGTCTGGACGACGGTGGACGAGCCGAAGGAGCGCGCCACCCGGACGGCGGCCTGGTCGGGGGCGGAGAGCGCCGTCAGCGCGTCCACGGCGGTCAGGTCGGTGACGGTGTTGCGGTAGAACTGGTCGACGTCCCAGGCGTCCCACATGTTGGGGAAGTCCGGGTGCAGCTGGAGCAGGTTGGCCCGGGTGCCGGGGGCGACGGTCTCCCGGCCGCTCGCCACCTCGACCACCGACGCCACCAGGCCGTCGGCGTCCACGACCACGTCCAGCAGCCCGTTGCGTAGCAGGAAGCCGCCCTCGGGCCGCTCGATGACCTCGCAGGCGCCCGAGCCGAGCGCGGCCGGGGCGGCCCCGCCGGCCGGGACGACCGAGCGCGGGTGCGGCGCCGAGTTGAACACCAGCTCGCGCCCGCCGGCGGAGTCCCCGGCGAGGGCCTGCTGGGCGCCGTCGATCAGCGAGTCCAGCTCCGCGGCCAGCGCCGCGTACGTCGCCTCGGCCTCGCGGTGCACCCAGGCGATGGAGGAGCCGGGCAGGATGTCGTGGAACTGGTGCAGCAGGACGGTCTTCCAGATCCGGTCCAGCTGCTCGTACGGGTAGGCCGCGCCGGTGCGCAACGAGGCGGTGGCGCACCAGAGTTCGGCCTCGCGCAGCAGGTTCTCGCTGCGCCGGTTGCCCTGCTTGGTCTTCGCCTGGCTGGTCAGGGTGGCCCGGTGCAGCTCCAGGTAGAGCTCGCCGACCCAGACCGGCGGGTTCGGGTACTCGGCCTCGGCCTTGGCGAAGAACTCGGCGGGCTTCTCCCAGCGGACGGTGGCCGAGCCCTCCAGGTCCTTCATCCGGCCCGCCTTGGCGACCATCTCGCGGGTGGTGCCGCCGCCGCCGTCGCCCCAGCCGGTCGGGGCGAGCGAGTGCCGGGCCACCCCCTTGTCCTTGAAGTTCCGTGCCGCGTGGGCGATCTCGCTGCCCTTCATGGAGCAGTTGTAGGTGTCCACGGGCGGGAAGTGGGTGAAGATCCTGGTCCCGTCGATGCCCTCCCAGAGGAAGGTGTGGTGCGGGAACTTGTTGATCTGGCTCCACGAGATCTTCTGCGTCAACAGCCACTTGGAGCCCGCGTTGCGGATGATCTGCGGCAGGCCGCCGGTGAAGCCGAAGGTGTCGGGCAGCCAGGCCTCGTGGTTCTCCACCCCGAACTCGTCCAGGAAGAACCGCTTGCCGTGCACGAACTGCCGGGCCATCGCCTCCGAGCTGGGCATGTTGGTGTCGGACTCGACCCACATGCCGCCGGCCGGGACGAACCGGCCCTCCGCCACGGCCTTCTGCACCCGGGCGTACACCTCGGGGCGGTGCTCCTTGATCCAGGCGAACTGCTGTGCCTGGGACATGGTGTAGAGGAAGTCCGGCTCGTCCTCCAGCAGCGCGGTCATGTTGGCGGTGGTGCGCGCCACCTTGCGGACGGTCTCGCGCAGCGGCCAGAGCCAGGCCGAGTCGATGTGCGCGTGGCCGATCGCACTGATCCGGTGCGCGGACGGCACGGCGGGCGCGGCCAGCACGTCGGTGAGCTCCGAACGGGCGGCGGCCGCCGTGCCGTTGACGTCCTGGAGGTCGATCGCGTCGAGCGCCCGCTCGACCGCGCGCAGGACGTCCCAGCGGCGGGCGCCGTCCACCGGCAGCTCGGCCATCAGCTCGCCGAGCACCTCCAGGTCGATCACCAGTTGCCAGACCGTCTCGTCGAAGACGGCGAGGTCCATCCGGGTCAGCTTGTACTGCGGCTGGTCGCCGGCGGTGTCCTTGTCGCCCAACTCGGTGGGCAGGAAGGGGTGGTAGTCCAGGATGACCGGGTTGGAGGCCGCCTCGACGTGCAGCAGCACCTGCTCGCCGCCGGCCGCGGGGGCGGCGATGCGCACCCACTGGTTCTGCGGGTTGAGGCCCTTCACCGGGGTGCCGTCCGGGCGGTAGACCAGGCCCTCGCACTGGAAGCCGGGCATGTTGGCGTCGAAGCCGAGGTCGATCAGCGCCTCGACCGTCCGCCCGGCCCAGGCCTTCGGCACGGTGCCGGTCACGGTGATCCAGCTGGTGCCCCACGGCGCGCCCCAGGCGTCGCCGACCGCGATCGGGGTGCGCGGCGCGGCCAGGCCCTCGGCGACCGGGACGGGCTCGCCGGGTGCCGTCCAGATGCCGACCTCCAGCGGGACGGACTCGGGGTAGACGGCCGGGCGGATGCGCTCGTCCAGGACGCGCTTGAGGCGGGACTCGACCAGCGTGCGGTCATCGTGCATGTCAGCGGGCTCCGTTGCGTGACTGAGGGCGAAACAACAGGGGTCAGAGAGAACGTACGTCGTCCGGGTGGACCACCTCGGTGATCCCGCGCGCGGCCAGGTGGGCCTGGTCCTCGGCGTGCTCGGCGAGGACGGTGGTCGGGCGGGCGCCCGCCTCGGCGAGGCGCATGAACGCCTCGTAGACGGCGCCGCCGGGCCCGCAGACCGAGCGCTTGGGCGCGGTCACCTCGTCCCCGGTGGCCACCACCACGGCGGTGGTGCGCGGCTCGGGCGGCTGCCAGGAGCGGCGCGCCTCGGCGGCGGCCTCGGCCAGCCGGGCGCCGGCCGGCTTGACCGCGCGGTCGGTGGTGAGCAGGCCGAGGCTGTACTCCAGCTCGGGGAAGTCGGCCAGCGAGCGGTCCACGTCGTGCGAGCACCACCAGGTGACGCCCCACACGTCCGGGCAGTCGAGCACGGCCTCGACGGTGGCGCCGGTGAACCGAGCGGCGTCCTCGGCGGTGATGTGCGGGGCGGGGGCGCCGACCTCCTGCAGCCAGACCGGGCGGGCCGGGTCGTCCGCCCAGGCCTTGGAGAGCTCGACCAGGTAGGCGGCGTGCTGCGCGGTGGCGGTGGAGTGGGCGCCGTAGCGCTGGGCGGTGCCGTTGAACACCCAGGAGTGCACGGCGGTGGCGGCGCCGATCCGGGCCGAGTGCCACGGGGTGAACGGGTGTTCGTCCAGGTACCAGGCGGCGTCGTAGGAGGCGTGCAGGTGCATCCGGCCGGGCGCGCCCTGCTCGCAGGCGTCGAGCATCCGGCGCAGCCAGGCGTCGGCCTGCCCGGGGGTGATCCGGTCGGGGTCGGGGTGCGGTTCGCCGGAGAACTGGTTGATCTCGTTGCCGAGCGTCATGCCGAGGAAGTTGGGCCGCTCGTGCAGCGCCTCGGCGAGGGTGCGCAGGTAGGCGGCCTGGCCGTCGAGGACCTCGGGGTCGGTGAAGATGTTCCGCCGGTGCCAGGTCTGCGTCCAGGAGGGCAGGAAGTCGAAGCTCGACAGGTGGCCCTGGAGGCCGTCCACCGCGACGTCCAGGCCGCGTTCGCCGGCCGCGTCCACCAGGGCCGCCAGCTGCTCGACGGCGCGCGGGCGGATCAGGGTGCGGTTGGGCTGGAACAGCGGCCAGAGCGGGAAGACCCGGACGTGGTCCAGGCCGAGTGCGGCGATGGAGTCGAAGTCGGCGCGGACGGCGTCGAGGTCGAAGTCGAGCCAGTGGTGGAACCAGCCGGCGCTGGGCGTGTAGTTGACGCCGAAGCGGGGGCGCTGCGGTGCGGGGTTGCTCATGGGCGGGTGAGTCCTCAACGGGTGTGGGGCGAACGGGCGGTGGGGTCAGGAATCGTCGGACACGTCCGGCCGGGGCCTAACCCTTGACGGCTCCCTCCTCGACGCCCTTGAAGAAGAAGCGCTGGCAGACGCCGAACACCACGACGATCGGCAGGAAGGCGATCATGGTGCCGGCCGCGATCAGCCGCGGGTTCGCGGAGAAGGTGCCGTTGAGGTACTGGAGTCCGACGGTGAGGGTGTACTTCTGCGGGTCGTTGAGCACGATCAGGGGCCAGAGGAAGTCGTCCCAGGCGCCGATGAAGGTGAAGATGACGATCACGCTGAGCATGCCGCGCACGTTGGGCAGGCCGATGTGCCAGAGCCGCTGCCACACGGTGGCGCCGTCGACCAGGGCGGCCTGGTCGAGTTCGAGCGGGACGGCGGCGAAGGCGGTGCGCATCAGCAGCACGTTGAGCATGGCGATCGCGCCGGGCAGGGCGACGCCGGTCAGGGTGTCGGCCAGACCGAGGCCGCGCACCAGCACGTACTGGGAGACGATGGTGACCTCGCCGGGGAGCACCAGGGTGGCGAGGAAGAGGCCGAGGACGAGCTTGGCGCCGCGGAAGCGAAGCCGGGCGAGCGCGAAGCCGGCCAGGGTGCAGCCGACCACGTTGCCGGTGATGCAGATGGCGGCGACGATCAGCGAGTTGAGGGCGTAGGTCCAGACCGGAATGGTCTCGGCGACCTTGCCGTAGTTGCCGAAGGTCAGCTGTTCGGGGATGAAGCTCGGGGTGCTGGTGTAGACGTCCTCGTTGGGACCCTTGAGGGAGGTGGAGAGCTGCCACAGGAACGGCCCGACCACCAGCAGCAGGACGAGCACCAGGAGCAGGTAGCGACCGGCGGTCTGGGCGGTGGAGGGGGTGTTGAAGCCCCGGGATCCCTGGGAGCCGCGGGATCCCTGCGAGCCCTGGGAACCTTGAGCGCGGCGGACGGCCTTCGAACGGGGGGAGGTCACGGGGTTCAGGCCGCCTTCCGGTTCAGGCGCATCAGCAGCAGCATCGGGCCGAGGGTGATGACGAAGAGCATCAGGCTGAGCGCGGAGGCGTAGCCGAGGTGGCCGTTGAAGCCGCGGCTGTACATCTGGATCAGCATCACCACCGACATGTCCCGCCCGCCCGGGCCGCCCTGGCCGTGGGAGAGCACGTACAGCTCGGAGAAGACGCGCAGCGCGCTGACCGAGATCAGGACGGAGACGAGCATCATGGTCGGCCGCACCCCGGGCAGGGTGACGTGCCAGAACCGGCGGATCGGGCTGGCGCCGTCGACGGCCGCCGCCTCGTGCAGTTCGCGCGGGACGTTGGCGAGGGCGGACAGGTAGATGACCATGTAGTAGCCGAAGCCCTTCCAGACGGTCAGGGCGATCGCGCTGAACAGCAGCAGCCAGCGGTCGGTGAGGAAGGCGACCGGGGAGTCGGTCAGACCGGACTGCTGGAGCAGGCCGTTGACCAGGCCGCGGTCGTCCAGCACCCAGCCCCAGATCAGCGCCACCACGACGGCGGAGGCGATGACCGGGGTGTAGAAGGCGGTGCGGAAGAAGGTGATGCCGGGGATCTTGCGCTGGACGAGCAGGGCGAGCAGCAGCGGCAGGATGGTCAGCAGGGGCAGGCAGACCAGCATGAAGACGATGCTGTTGAGCAGGGCGTCGGCGAGCTGTTCGTCGTCGAGCAGGCGCCCGTAGTTCTCCAGGCCGGTGAACTGCCCGCCGCCCAGGGGCTTGGCGTTGGTGAAGGACAGGATCACCGTGTTGACGGCCGGCCAGAGGTTGAAGACGGCCAGCCAGAGTATCGCGGGCCCGGCGAGCAGCCAGGGGGTGAACCAACGCCGGTGGGTCATGCCGTTGCCTTCCTGGGGGTGGTGCGGGTCATTCCCGGGTGCGGCGGGCAGGGGTGGCCCGCCGCTTGACCGGTACGGTCGGGGTGGCGCCTGGCCGTCAGCCCTTGAGCAGCTTGTTGCACTGCTCGACGGCGGAGTCCAGCGCCTGCTTGGAGCTCGCGTCGCCGCTGATGGCCAGCGCGATCTGCTGGTTGACGATGGTGCTCATGGCGTCGTCGACCTGGACGGGCTGGATCAGCTTGGCCTTGGCGAGCGAGTCGAAGGCGACGACCTTGGCGTCGCCGGCGTTGGTGCCGTCGCTCTTGCTGAAGAACGGGTCGTTCGCGGAGGCCTTGGTGGACGGGAAGACGCTGGTCAGGTGGGAGAACGCGGCCTGGTTCTCGGCGCTGGTGACCCAGCGGGCGAGGGCGACGGCGGCGGCCGGGTTCTTGGTGTTCTTCGGGATGGTCAGGCCCTGCACGTACAGCGGCGGGACGCCCATGGTGGGGGAGGAGACCATCTTCGGGGCGATCGTCGGGTTGTCGGTGGCGAGGCTGGTGATGAAGTTGCCGCCGCCGGTGGTCCAGGCGGCCGTGCCCGCGTTGAAGAGCTTGGAGTTGCCGACGTAGGTGTTGGTCAGCACGTCCTTGGGCAGCAGGCCCTCCTTGAAGGCGTCGCGGTACTTGTCGAGCAGCGCGGCGGCCTCGGGGGTGTTGAAGGTGAAGGACTTGCCGTCGTCGGACATGAGCTTCACGCCGGCGTTGTAGAGGTCGCCGAGGCCCGGCTTGCGGCTCATCAGGTAGGTCTGGCCGCCGGACTTCTCCTTCATCACCCGGGACTGGGCGATCAGGTCGTCCAGGCTGGCGGGGAGCTTCTTCGGGTCCAGCCCGTTCTTCGTCAGGAGTTCCGAATTCCAGTAGTTCACATCGGTGTTGAGGTACCACGGGTAGCCGAAGGTGCCGTTCAGGCCGGTGTAGCGGTAGGCCTCGACGCCGCCCGCGACGTACTCGTCGGCGAGCTTCGGGTCGGCCTTGAGGACGTCCAGCAGGAGGTCCTTCTTGGCCAGCGGGAAGGCGAAGTCCGGCGGGAGGTTGACCACGTCGGGCAGGCCGCCGGACGCGGCCTGGCTGAGCACCTTGTCGGAGTAGCCCTCGCCGGGCTGGTCGAGCCACTCGACCTCGACGCCGGGGTACTTCTTCTTGAAGCCGTCGAGGACGCCCTGCATGTAGTCGGTGAACTTCGGCTTGAGCGCCCAGGTCTGGATCGAGACCTTGCCCTTGACCTCGCCGGTGGCGGCCGCACTCGCCACGCTGTCGCTGTTCTTGCTTTCGCTGGAGCCGAGTCCGCAGCCGGTGAGTGCGGCCGCGGTGAACGCCGTCGTGGTCAGTGCCGCCCAGATTCTTCGCATGAGGGTCTCCCGGTCCTGGGGGTGGGTGGGGGATCGTGCCGAGCTCGGGGGGTGGTTTTGGGTCACGGGGGTGGTGCCGAGTTCCAGAACCTGTCTTACTAAACCGGTCTAGCTATGCCAGGGACTATGCTCCCGCCTAAACTTGGATGTCAAGAGAGGAGTCGGGTTCTGTGGCCAGACCGACGATCGCCGACATCGCGCGCCAGGCCGGTGTCTCCAAGGGCGCGGTCTCCTTCGCGCTCAACGGCCGCCCCGGCGTGAGCGAGGCGACCAGGGCCCGGATCCTGCGGGTCGCCGAGGAGATGAACTGGCGCCCGCACAGCGCCGCGCGGGCCCTCGGCGGAGCCAGGGCCGACGCCGTCGGGCTGGTGATCGCCCGCCCGGCCCGCACCATCGGCGTCGAGCCGTTCTTCAGCCAACTGCTGTCCGGCCTCCAGGCGGTGCTCTCGGCGAGCTCCGTCGCGCTGCACCTGATGGTGGTCGAGGACACCGCCGCAGAGATCGAGGTCTACCGGCGCTGGGCCTCCGAGCACCGGGTCGACGGCTTCATCGTCGTCGACCTCCAGGTCCGCGACCCGCGGCTGCCGGTGCTGGACGAACTCGGCCTGCCCGCCGTCATCCTGGGCGGGCCCGGCAAGGGCGGCGGCCCGCTGCGGATCTGGGCCGACGACCGGGAGGCGATGCTCTCCATCGTCGACTACCTGGCCGCCATCGGGCACCGCCGGATCGCCCACCTGGCCGGGCTGCCGCACTTCCAGCACACCCAGCGGCGGATCCGCGCGCTGCGCGACGCCTCCCGCCGGCTCGGACTGGAGGAGGCCGTGTCGGTGCCCACCGACTTCAGCGACGCCGAGGGCGCCGCCGCCACCCGCACCCTGCTCTCCCGGCCCCGGCGGCCCACCGCGATCGTCTACGACAGCGACGTGATGGCCGTCGCCGGGCTCGGCGTGGCCGGGGAGATGGGCGTCGCGGTGCCCGCCGAACTGTCCATCGTCTCCTTCGACGACTCGGTGCTGGCCCGGATCGTCCACCCGCCGCTGACCGCGCTCAGCCGGGACACCTTCGCGCTCGGCGAGCAGGTCGCCCGCAGCCTGCTGGCGGCCCTCGACGAGCCCGGCCCGGGGCGCGACCTGCAGATGCCCACACCGCGGCTGACCGTGCGCGAGTCCACCTCGCCGCCGGGGGCCGAGCCACCCGACGGGGTGGTTGCTGCGCGAGTCGTTGACAGCGCTCCTGAACCGGTTTAGGTTCGCTGCGCCGAGCGGCCTCCGCCCGGCGCGCACCCAGGCCCGCACCCTCCGCAGGCCCGCACCCTCCGCAGGCCCGCACCCCCGGCGGGCCCGCCGCGTCGCGGCTGCGGCCGGGCCGCCCCCCCCCCCCCCCGCCCCCCCCCCCCCCCCCCCCCCCCCCCCCCCAGCCCCCCCCCCCCCCCGGGGCCCCCCCCGCCCCCCCCCCCCCCCCCGGCCCCCCGCCCCCCGGCCCCCCCCCCCCCCCCCCGCCCCCCCC
>NZ_JBFBFU010000028.1:0-113714 GCF_040684355.1 Kitasatospora sp. NPDC091276
CCCTCACCTCATCGACGGATGCCTCGCCACCACCGGCCTGATCATGGATCGCTGACCAGATCTCAGACCGACATCACGAATTCAACTTCAGTAGCGATATGGTTCCAAGGCCGCCACCCACCGACCTTCTGGACCTTCACCTGTACGCCGGCTACGCCGGCCGATCGGCCCCCGGACGCGGCACACGCTTCCAAGCGGAGGACGGAGGACAGAGCCGTGTCCCCTGCGAAGCGGGCGGGCGCCGTCCCAAGCCGGGGTCGGCACCAGGGCGAAGTCGTCGCCGTACGCTGGTGGCCGGGCCCCGCACGTCGACGAGCGTGCGGGACCCGGCCACTTCTGCGGTTGCGTGGGGCACGGCGGCCCACACCGGACCAACGCGCTCGTCCCTGCACGGCCAGCCGCCGATCTTCAAAGCCGATCCGCCAGGCGCTGGCGCTGGCCTCGGCCTGCGCGCCACCACCTTCACCACCCGCATCGCCGCCCTGTTCCGCGGCGCCGGCACCGACGGCGACAAGTTCCTCGACCGCGCGAACATCCTTACCCTCAAGGTCCCGGCCTCCGGCGTACAGGCCGCTGATGAGGGAGTGTCATGAATCAGGTGGACACCCTGATCAAGGGAGACACTGATGAGCTCGCTGACGGAACACCAGATCGGGTCGGTTCCTGACGGGTCGGTTTCGTCGGAGCCGGAAACTGCCGATGCCTTGGGCATGGGTCCGAGGAAGAACACGGGTGCGTCGGATGTGGTGGCGTCGGTCGCCGAGCTGGCGGCCGAGCAGGCCAGGGCCGGCGGGATGCAGCTGCTCGGCGAGGGCGGACTGCTGCAGCAGCTGACCCGGCACCTGCTCCAGGAAGCGCTGGAGGCCGAGATGGACGAGCACCTGGCCTCGACCGCGGGGCAGGGCCGCTCGGCGCGCAAAGGCGGCAACGCGCGCAACGGCTACCGGATGAAGACCGTGATGACCGAGGCCGGGCCGGTCACGCTCGAGGTCCCGCGGGACCGGGCCGGCACGTTCACACCGAAGGTCGTGCTCCGGCACGCCCGCCGGACCGAAGGCCTGGACAACCTGGTCATCTCCCTGACCGCGAAGGGCCTGACCTCCGGGGAGATCGTCGCGCACCTGGCCGAGGTCTACGGCATGACCACCAGCAAGGAGACCGTCTCCACGATCACCGACCGGGTCCTGGAGAGCATGGCCGACTGGCGCACGCGTCCCCTCGACCCGGTCTATCCGGTGCTGTTCGTGGACGCCGTGAACATCAAGGTCCGCGACGGTCAGGTCGCCAACCGGCCCGTCTACGTCGTCCTCGGCGTCACGGCGGACGGCTACCGGGACATCCTGGGCCTGTGGACCTCCAGCGGCGGCGAGGGCGCCAAGTACTGGCAGCCCGTGCTCACCGAGATCAAGAACAGGGGCGTCAAGGACTGCCTGATCCTCATCTGCGACGGCCTGGCCAGGCTGCCCGACGCGGTCGCCCAGGTCTGGCCGCAGACCGTGGTGCAGACGTGCATCGTCCACCGCAGCCGTAAAGAATCAAGATGTCGGTGTGTCGATGATTCCCTCTTGATCGTCCGTCAGGTTCGCGAGGTGCTCGAGAAGCTCGGCAGCGGAGTCGAACCGTCGCGAGGCGGCTGGAAGCGTGACGCCTGCGTCCTCGAGCACCGGCTGTGCGTCGGCGAGTGCATTGCGTACAGTGTTCAAGCTCACCCCGAATGCGTCGGCCAGGACCGGCTTGCTGGCGATCTTCCGTGCGTCCAGGACCGCCACGAGCAGGCGATCGGCGTCGGTGATCTTTTGGCGGAACACGCCGCCGCGTGAGCCGGGTTGACGCGGGCCGCCGCGCTGACGGTGGCGCCGGGACTCGATGAGCGCACTCTGCTGCACCGAGAGCCGGTCGATGAGCGCGTCCAACTCGGTGCGGCTCAGGCCGGTGAGTGCGGGGTGGGCGAGCTGGTGGGTGGCCCGCTGCCGGGCCGTGGTCGGGGCGTCGGTGGCAAGGTAGTCGCGGATCTGCTGGCCGTTGTCGAAGCACAGGGTTGTCGGTGTGACCGTGATCTTGTGATCCTGCAGGAGTCGCCGGACGTCCTTGACCGCAGGCCCGATGGTGCGCTGATGGAGGCCCAGCATGTCCGCCAGTGTGGTCTGGGAACAGATGTGACGTAGATACAGGACGCTGACCAGGACTTTGTCCGCCGGGGAGAGCGCCGGCGGGCGGGATCCTGCGCTCTCGCGCCGGCGCCGGCCGTCGCGGTAGCACCACAGCCGCTCCTCGCGCAGTGCGGCGAGTCCGGGGGTGAGAAGCTCGCTGATCCGGGCCAGCTCCTCCGGCTCCATGCCGGTCAGGGCCGGGACGGCCAGCAGATCGAGCACCTCTCGGCGGGTCTGGTCGTCGCGTACTGCCGCGCCATCGGCACCCGCGCCGCCGGCAGGCAGGATGGTGTAGTTCCACGCGCTCTGCTGCTGGTGGGCCTCGACAGGCAGCGCCTTGATCTGGGCCTTGCTCACCGCAACGCCCAACGGGTAGGTGCCGGTGTCGAGTTCGGCCTGTATCCGCAGCCCGGCGCGGGTGCGGGTGGCGGCGATGGCCTGGACCACGACCTCGTGGCTGGTCAGCGGGCGGCCGCGCCAGTTCATCGTGATGTGGGCGAACATCCGGTGCTCGATCTTGTTCCACTTGGACGTCCCGGGAGGATAGTGGCAGACCGTGATCGCCAGGCCCGAGTCGGCGGCGAAGGCGGCGAGCTCGGCCTTCCACAGCCGGTAGCGGTAGCTGTTCGACCCGCCGGCGTCCGCGGTGATCAGCAGCCGGGTCGCCTGCGGGTAGTCGAGGCGGCCCCTGGCCTGCCACCAGCGGCGGATCGAGGCCACAGCGAAGGCGGAGGTGTCGTGGTCGACCCCGACGTTGACCCAGCCGGTGTTCGCGGACACGTCGTAGATGCCGTAGGGGATGGCGGCGTCGCCAGTGGGACCGGAGAAGAAGCAGTGGTCCTCCACCAGCACGGGATCGCCCTTCGGGCGCCACTGCCGCCCCGGATTGGGCAGCTGGCCGAGTAGTTCCTTCTTCTTCGTGTCGACGCTGATCACCGGCTTGCCGGTGCTCTGGTGCTGCTTGACCTGCTCGTTGATGTAGCGGAACTGGGCGTCGCGGTCAGGATGCTGGGTTCCCTCCAGCACCTTGGCCTGGGACTGGAGGCTGAAGCCACTCTCCTTCAGCAGCCGGCCCACCGTCACGGCAGACACCGGGTGGCCCTGCCGCGTCAGCTCGTCGGCGAGGTTGCGCAGCGACTTGGTCGTCCACCTCAGCGGGGACATCGGGTCACCCCGTTCATCCGGCTCCACCAGCGCCATCAGCGCGGGCAGCAGGTCAGGGTCCACCTGCTCGGCCCGCCTGCGTCCGCCGCCGGGACGCCGAACACGGCCACCATCGATCGACTCCTGGCCGGCTTCCAGCTCGAAGACACCACTGCGGATCGTGGTCTCGCTGGCCCCGCTGATCCGTGCGACCGCCCGGACACCGCCGTGCCCGATCAGCCTCGCCTCGGCCGCGAGCAGCAGACGCCGCTGCCGCTCGTTCAGAACCGGCAGCAACACCTCCAACCGCGCGGCGAGCTGGCCGCGCTCTCCCTCCGATATGCCCATACCAAGTCAACGACGCCCACAGGCAGAAGCAACAGGTTGATTCTTTACGGCTGCACCTGCTGCGCAACTCCTTCCGCTACACCTCCAAGCGGGACTGGGCGGCGGTCGCCCGCGACCTCAAGCCCGTCTACACCGCGCCGAACGAGGCCGCGGCCCTGGAGCGGTTCGCCGAGTTCGCCGCCGCCTGGGAAGCGCCCTACCCGGCCGTCGTGCGACTGTGGGAGCGGGCCTGGTCCGAGATGGTGCCCTTCCTGGCGTTCGACGCCGAGATCCGAAAGATCATCTGCACGACCAACGCCATCGAGAGTCTCAACTCCCGCTACCGCAGGGCCGCCGGCGCCTGCGGCCACTTCCCCAACGAGCAGGCCGCCCTCAAACGGCTCTACCTGGCCACCCTCGCGCTCGACCCCACCGGCCGTGGCCGCCAACGCTGGAGCAACCGCTGGATGGCCGCTCAATGCCTTCGACATCACCTTCGACGGACGCCTGTCAGCCGGACGGGCGTAGGCCACCCGGCCCACGCCCGACAGCAAGATCAACACCTAGTCCAACCGGGTGTCGTACACCTAGATCGTGATAGTCCCGGACGTGCACAGCGGTGGTGCCTGAGTCCCGTTGGTGCTTTGGCTTTGCTGGTCAGTTCTACTCGGGGGCGAGGCGTGCCGCGCGGGTGGTGAGGTGGCGCCGTTCCGGTGTGCTGGTGGTGCGTCGGGCTGCCTCGCGATAGGTGTGGGCTGCTGCGTGATGGTCGCCGAGCTGTTCCAGGAAGTGGGCGCGAGTGGCGAGCAGGCGGTGGTGGCGTGCCGTCCGTTTGTCGGACTCCAGTGCCACCAGCAGGTCGAGCCCGGCGGTGGGTCCGTGCACCATGGCGACGGCGACCGCGCGGTTGAGGGTGACCATCGGGTTCGGTGCGAGGTGCTCCAGCAGGTCGTAGAGGGTGAGGATCTGCGGCCAGTCGGTGGCGTCGACGTGCTCGGCCTCGTCGTGGACGGCGGCGATGGCCGCCTGCAACTGGTACGGGCCCACCTGTCCGCGGGGCAGGGTGCGGCTGATCAGGTCGACGCCCTCCGCGATGAGCCGGCGGTTCCATCGGGTGCGGTCCTGCTCGGCCAGCGGCACCAGGTCGCCGTCAGGGCCGGTGCGGGCGGGGCGGCGCGCGTCGGTGAGCAGCATCAGGGCGAGCAGCCCGGCCGTTTCGGTGTGGTTGGGCAGCAGGCGGTGCAGCAGGAGGGTGAGCCGGATCGCCTCGGTCGACAGGGTCGGCGCGGTCAGGTCGGCGCCGTCGGTGGTGGTGTAGCCCTCGTTGAAGATCAGGTACAGCACATGGAGTACCGCCTCCAGCCGTTCGGCCCGGTCGGCCGCCTGCGGCAGGCGCAGCGGCGCGGCGGAGGTTTTGACGGTCTGCTTGGCGCGGCTGATGCGCTGGGCCATGGTCGCCTCGGGCACCAGGAAGGCGGCGGCGATCTGCGCGGTGGTCAGGCCCCCGACCGCGCGAAGTGTCAGGGCGATCCGGCTGGGCTCCGACAGTGCCGGGTGGCAGCATAGGAACAGCAGCGCCAGGGAGTCGTCCCGGTCCGCGTCCGGTTCGGCGTCGGCGTCGGCGGCGCGGCTCAGCAGCTCGGACTGCGGGGTGGCCAGGGCGATGCGGTCCTCGCGGCGCCGCCGCGCCTGCTCACTGCGTACCTGGTCGACCAGTCGGCGGGAGGCGACGGTGACCAGCCATCCGCGGGGGTTGTCCGGTGCTCCCTCGGCGGGCCACTGGAGGGCGGCGGCCAGCAGTGCCTCCTGGACGGCGTCCTCGCAGGTGTCGAAGACGCCGTAGCGGCGGACGAGCGCGCCGAGGACCTGCGGCGCCAGCTCGCGCAGCAGGTCCTCGACGCCGGGCCGCTCGGTCACAGGTCCGTCGCGGCGTCGTGCAGGACCGGCCACAGCTCGACCGGCTCGGTGTCCGCGAAGGGCATGTCGGCGGCGATCTCCTGCGCGCGCTCCAGGGACTCGCAGTCCAGCATGTAGAAGCTGGCGATGTACTCCTTGGTCTCCAGGTACGGCCCGTCGGTGACCACCGGGACGCCGTCCTTGCGGCGCACAAGCTGCGCGTTGGCCGCGTCCGCGAGGCCGTAGGCGCCCAGCAGTTCACCGCTGTCGCGGTACTTCTTGTTGAACGCGTCCTGCTTGGCGATCGCCTCGGGCCAGGCATCGGCCGGGAAGGAGTCCCACTTGGCCTGGTTGCCGTAGATCATCGCGACGTACTTCATCAGGTGTCCCCTTGTGTCCCGCGCACCCCTTCGGCGCGCTTCCACCCCTCAGTCGGAGCCGGGCGCAGGTCCTCGACATCCGGCACGAAGAAGATTCTTCGGCTTTTCTTCCGAACCGCGGTGGCGGGCTGAACCACCCAAACGGCACAAACGATCAACCTACCCGGCGCCCTCTGCCCGGGGACAGTCACCCGCACCGGTGCACGTTCGCGCGTACCCGACTGTGCAGATTGACCCGTACGCCGACACAGGGGGCGCGACAGCACCCACGCCTACTCCCGAGCCGGGCGTCGGCGGGCGTCCCACGCCGCTTCCTTGGCTGGCCGTGCCTCCTGCACGGCCAGCTCGACCACACAGAACTCCTGCCGCAGCTGGTACGCCACCGCACGGTGCAGCCGGGCGCCGGCGGGCCAGTGGGTTCCGCGGGCGTGCCGCCGCACCGTGCCGGGCCTGACGCCGAGCCAGACAGCCAGCCGCTCGACCGCTCGGGCCGTCGTCTTGTCCTGGCGCAGCCGGCGCTCCAGGCGCAGCGGCTGGCCGTCGACGTGCCGAGCGAGGAGGGCCAGGAGCTGGTCCCGGACGGTGCCGTAGGCCTCGACAGGTCAACAACCTCGGTGGCGGGCGGTCAGATCGGCGTGGTCCCGGCACACAGCCGAGCAGGTACTGGTCGTCATGCCCCGCAGCCTCCGGCGCCGGACCTGTGGACAGCGGAACCGGCCGCCAAAACCGAACACCATCCCCGCCACCACCCCCGGCCACCGCAATTCCGACCCGAATTCACAGCGTCACAAGAAACCAATCCATAAAAGCAGCAGCACGGAACACCCGGCCGAATTCACACCGAACACAACCCACCACACCGAACCGACCCCGCCAGCGACCGACCCGGACCCTCAACCCCCGCCCGCCACCACACACAGTCACAACCCCAGCCACCCACTGGCACCCCCAACAGGTCCAACCAAAGGTCCAGACAACTGCGCGAGAGAGGCCAAAACACGCCCACCACGGCCAACAGGTCACAATGACGGCCCCCGCCGGGTAGAGCTTGGCGTGCAGCACGCGGTCCTCCCACCACGGATCGGCCGGGGCGGAGACCAGGGCGGCCACCAGCTCCCGCTTGGTCGGGACCGGCAGCACCAGCGGGCCCAGCTTCTCCGCCTCCCGGTCGCTGACGCACTGCGGGCACTCCAGCCGGTCGGGGCCAGGCTGCTCGGGCTGACCGTGCAGCGCCGAACCTTCCTTCCCGCCGATCGGGCCCCGGCACGTCCAGCACGGGCGCAGCGCGGCGTTGGCCGTGCGGGCGGCCTCCAGCTGTTCTTGGGCCTCCCGTTCCAGGCGCTCCTCGCGGTCCTGGTGGCAGGGCCAGCAGCGGCCGCCGGGGCGGCGGGTCCACTCGACCTGTCCCTGGCGGCCGTACTCCCAGGTGCTCTCCTCTTCGGGAACGCCGCCGCAGTCGATGCAGGCCAGGGAGTCCATCGGCTCCTGGTGGGCCTGGTGCTCCTCGTCCTCGCGGGCGGCCTGGCGCAGGTCGTAGGCGGCCCGGTTGTTCGGGTTCTCCAGCGCCTCGATGAGGGAGTGCCGGCCCGGGCGGCCGAAGCGCCACCAGATGGGCCCGAGTGGCCCGTGCTCGGCCAGCAGCTCCAGGGTGGTCGCGACGATGGGCACGGCGTCGTCGTACTCGCGCCACCCGTCCTCGTTGTCGTCGCGGACCTCCCTGCACCACCGGCCGCGCCAGCAGTCGGCCGACAGGTCCCCGATGGTTTCCTGGCGGTTGGCCAGGGCGACGGGTCCGGCGTCGGTGACGACCAGCGCGACGGGCGGGTACCCGGCACGGGTGTGGCCGGGCCAGGTGCGGCGCCAACAGTGCACCGTCCGGTCGGCCGGCCCCTTCTCGGCGAGGGCCGGGTCGTTGTCGCGGACCTTGGTGCGGAACAGCTCGCGGTAGGCGGTGAACTTCGCGGCGACCCGCTCCGGCGCCATGGTCGAGCGGTCGACCTCGACCATGTGGACGTGGTTCAGCACTGACCACTGACCACATGAAGATGACCTGCTCCAGGTGGGTCGCGGCGTCGGATCTTGGCCCGCTGTCGGCGTACAGCTGAACGTCCCGCAGCCACGTACGGATGAACGTGGCCACTTCTTGATGCGTGTCGAGGACCCTTCCCCAGCACTCTGCTGCTTGGTCGGTGAGGCCACGTGATGAAAGGGACTCGACGGCATCGCCGTCGGGTCCCAGGCCGCCGCCGAGGCGGACGACTGGCTGGACCGTCCTTGCCCGATTCGACAGGTCGACGAGGGTCAGGTGGTGGCGAGCAGCATGTCCTCTCCGGTCGACGGGCGAAGGCCGTCGGTGCGATCGGGGAAGTAGCGCCCGGCGTGCGAGGCCCCCGACACGTGTCGGGCGTCCGCGAAACCGGATTCGCGGGCGAGGGCCAGCATCTCCTTCGGGGTGTAGAAGCTGATGAACGGCGTTCCGGACGCGCGCGCACCTTCCCTGCTCGCCCGCAGGCCGGGGCGGTCGGCCTCGTCGAGCAGGTCGGGCGGCAGGAGGAAGGTCATCGCGAGTGTGGAGCCGGGGGCGAGCCCGGCGATCTGGCGCAGGGTGGCCGCGGTGGCGTCCTCGGTGAGGTACATGGTGACGCCGGTGGACGCGATGAACGCCGGCCGACCGGGGTCGAAGCCGACGGCAACCAGCTTCTTCAGCCAGTCCTCGCTCGCCTCGAAGTCGACCGGTACCAGCTGCAGCCAGTCGGGGATGCCGTAGCCCAGTTCGACCAACCGACGGCGCTTCCACGCCTGCGGGCCGGGCTGGTCGACCTCGAAGACCCGCAGGCGGGAGGCGGTCTCCGGCCTGCGTTGGGCGAAGGTGTCCAGCCCGGCTCCCAGGATGACGTACTGGGTGACGCCGCGGTCGGCCTGCTCGATGACCAGGTCCTCGATGAACCGGGCGCGGGCTGCCATGGCCGCCCGGAACCCGCTGGTGAGGTGCGGGTCCATGTCGGGCCAGTGGCGCCAGTCGCCGTCGGGGGCCGCCAGTTCCAGGCCGATCTCGTCCTCGAACACGTGGGGCGGCCGGTCGACCTGGACGTGCATCGACCGCCAGAGGGCGGTCCGCACCGCGGTGCTGTCCGGCGCCGCGGTCGCTTCGTCTGCCATGGTGTTCCCCCTCTCCGTCGCAGTCAGTTCTTGACCGGAGCCTGGAGGCTCCACAGCCGCCCGTCGGGGTCGCGGACCGTCATCAACCTGGTCCCGAAGTGGGTGTCCTCGAACGGCGTGACCACCTCGACGGACGGATCGGCACGGAACGCGTCCGCGTCCGGCACCTTCAGCACAACCTGCACCTGAGGCTCCCGGTCCTCGGGGACCTCCGCGATGAAGACGTAGGGACCGTCGCCGTTGCGGAGTTGGCCGGAGCTGTGGCCCGTCTCGAACTCCAGGTCGTAGCCCAGCGCCTGGAAGAAACGTGCCGCCTTGCCCCAGTTGTGGGTCTCCAGGAACAGGGCCTCGATTCCCTCGGTCGCCATGTCAGGCCTCCTTCTCGGTCGATTGGCGCTCTTGCCCATGGGCGTCGTCGAGGTAGGCACGCAGCGCCTCGGCGACCAGTGCCGACAGCGACATGCCCGACTCGATGGCGCGGTACTTCACCTGCTTGATCAGCCCGATCGGCAGGTACACGTTGAACTGCTTGACTTCCTCATCGCCCACGAGACCAGGCTAACTCGTTGCTAGCATGCTAGCAAGCTAACCCGACCAAGACCGGGCTCGATCCCGAGGTGCTGCGGCTGGCACTCCGCGTCAGCCCGGTGCTTACCACCGCGCCAGTCCCCGAGGAGCAGGTGCCGCAGCGGGGAAACCTCCGGCAGGTCGCCGGGTAACTGGCCGACGCCGTCCGGGAGCCGGCTGCGGATGCACACGGCGGGCGACGGCAACGGGCAAGGCACGGCGTGCGGCAGGCCGGTGGCCCGGGTGATCGCCAGCGGCGCACGGTGGAGGCGGTGAGCACGGCCGCACCCGCCTGGCCGCAGATGGAACAGCTGCATGTCCGCCACCACGGAGCCTTCCCCTGCGTGAAGGCCGAACTGGCCGACGGCGAACGGGGCAAGCCGATGCGCCTGCGCTACACCGGCGCCGTCGGCAGATGGGGATTCGCCCCCTACTACGCCAGCAGCGATCGCTACGAGGACTCCCTGGTGCCCACCGGCCGCCCCATGGGAGCCGCCGCAGACGCACTCGACTGTGCCTGCCGGCTCCACCTCGCCGTCCCCGACATCTGACCAGACGCCAGCCACAGCCCCACCTCCGCCGTCAACCCCCGAAGGACTTCCGGAGCCGACCACTCAGCGAGACGCCGAGGTGGCCTGACAACTGGGGACGTTCGCCTGTACGCACCTGGGGAACTGAGGCCGTACGCCGACACCCGCTGCCCTCTCGGCTGCTGGTGCGCTGGGGGCTAGGCTTCGCGCATGTCCGAGTCAGCCCCCGATCCTCGCCTGCAGTCTTTGCTCGACCGGCTCCAGCCGGGACCGGTAAGACGGGTGAAGGTCATCGGGTTCGACGGGGCGGATGCACTCGTGGCCCTCGAAGGCCCGGAGGGGCGGAACGTCGAGGTCGGGAGGGTTCCGCAGCACGAGCTGTCGATGCGTCGCTTTGACGACCCCGCGGAGATCGTCAGCGTGGGCGAGGAGATCGAGGCGGAGGAGATCGGACGGTGGCGGGAGGGGCAGCTTCACCTGTCCGCGAGGGCCTGTGAGAACCCGGAGCTGAGGTCGTTTCTCCTCGGCATCCGGCCGGGGCAGATCCTGTCCGGGACGGTGTCGGAGGTTCACAACTTCGGAGTCTTTGTCCATCTGGACGGTGAGCCCGATGGTCTGTGCACTGGGTTCATCCGTGTGACAGAGCTGTCGTGGTCGCGGATCAATCATGCTTCGGAGGCCGTCGAAGTAGGGCAGCGTGTCACCACCGAGGTGATCGTCTCCGAGACTCGCCGGGGGCAGGTCATCGTGTCGTTGAAAGCGTTGCTGGAAGATCCGCTCATCCGCTTCGCCAACCAGACCGGCCGGGTCCTCCGCGGGCCGATCACGAAGATCATCCCGTTCGGTGTATTCGTGCGGCTCGCCGACTGCGTGGAGGGATTTCTTCACTTGTCCGAGCTGACCAATGAGCCTGTGGAGAGCCCTGACCAGCTCGTCAGCGAGGGCGAAGTGATCACGGTGCGGGTTGCCGAAGTCGACCTCCAACGTCATCGCGTCAGCCTCCGCGCGGTTATGACTGGCGAGGACGTCCAGGCGAGCCGATCCGTGTGACGTTGCTGGCGGCTCCCAGGGCTTCGCGTAGGCGGGCGTTGTCGACGGCCAGGTGCTGGATCTGGGCGGCTGCGAACTGGAAGTTCTCGCCCAGTGACCGGTTGGCGCGGCGGAGTTTGGCGTTTCGGGCGGCGAGGACTTCGTAGGGGCTGGGCCGCGTCTCGGCCCTGGGGTGGGGGGTCGGTCCGGAGCGGGCGGTGGAGACTTCCTTGGCCAGGTCGGGGAAGTGCCGTCGGAAGGTGGTGTTGCTCAGGTCCAACTTCGCGGCCAGGGCCAGGACGCTGGGACGGGTGCCGTTGTCGTGGCACTCGTTGACGTACTGGTCCAGGACGCGTCGGACGTGAACCTCGGCAGGGATGTCTGCGGGGCGGCTCACGAGGACTCCCCGGTGGTGCTGTTCTTTAGCAGGAACGCGGTGATCTCGGTCCGGCGGCCCTCCAGCCGGTGCCGCAGGAGCGGCGGCAGAGCCGGACGGGTGGCCAGGCGGCGGGTGACGCGGTCGATCTCGCGCTGCCAGGTAGCGGTGCTCTCGGGAGTGAGGGCGACGTTGCGGCAGGCCAGAGGCTTGCAGCCACCGTGGTCGGGGAGTCCTTCGCTGCGGCGGCTCCGGGCGCGTTCACACAGGGCCTTGGTGTGGTCGTGGACACAGGTGATGTACTGGCCGGGATAGACGGCCGGGTCATGCTTGGCCATGAGCCGTCGCAGCCGGTTGTCGTCCAGGACGACGGTGCCCGTCACCGCCACCTTCCCCGAGACCCTGCACCCGACCACGCCGGTGCCCGGCTCGGAGAAACCGGCGGTGCGGCACGGGCGCGAGCACCTGCTCGACGTCAGCCGGATCCACACCGCCTTCGTCACCCACGCCCGCACCCACGGCGAGGCCTGCGGACCGCTCGACCTCCTCCCCCACCCGGAGCTGCCGGTCGAGAGCGGCGGGGTGTACCGGCCCGCCGCCCACCTCGCCTACACCGCCGGCACCGGCGACCAGCGGCACCGCCTGCGCGCCTCCATCGAACGCCACCGCCCCGACACCGGAGACGAGCAGACCGCGGCGCAGCTGGCGGCCTGCGCCCGGATCTGGGAACAGACGGGCCAGGACAGCCGGAGCCGGGCCTGGGAGCGGCGCTGGCGGGCCTTCCCGCGGCTGCTGGTGGTCCTGGTCGGCACCGCGGCCGCCGGGGTACGCGGCGCGGTGGCGAACCTGCGCCTCGCCTCCGAGGAGAACCCGACCGTCGCCGACACGCTCACCACCGTCCCAGCCGGCGCCACCCGCATCGAAGACCTGATCCAGCGCGAACCGGTGCCCAGGCCCGGGTCTGTACGGGCTTCGGGCGCGGGCAGATTTCAGGCGGGGACGAGGTCCCAGCGCTGGCCGTCGGCGCCCGTGTCGGGGGCCTGGGTGACCGATCCGCCAGCCGAGGCCGGGGCGGTCAGCGCGAGTCCGGAGTGGGCGAGGGTGATCCGGTAGCCGCCTGCGTGGTCGCCGCGGACACGGAAGGCCTGGTTCATTCGCACCATGTCGCCGACATCGGCCGGGTTCCGGATGACGGCCGTGCAGTGGTACTGGACCAAGGCAGCGCCCGCAGCGGTGCTCGAACCGGGCACGTCCAGACACGAGCCACTGTGGGCCGGGCGCAGGTTCCAGCCGCCCAGCGCGGCCCGGAAGACGAAGGCCTGGTTCGGGTTCCCGGTCGCCGGGAACCCGACCAGGGCTGCCTGGTCCGCGGTCGAGGAGCCGGACACATCGAGGACGAGGCCGGTGGCCCGGTTCACGACCCGGTAGGCCTGGTCGAGCTTCGGGTCCTCGAAGCCGTAGGACATCGGCCACTGGTAGTAGCCGCGCCACGGCGAGTCGGCGTAGTACTGGCGCGAATAGTGCTCAGCGTAGTCATCGCCGCACCGGCCGTTGCGGAAGATCTCGTCGTCGTAGCGGCAGTAGACCTCGAAGACCTGCTTCTTGCGAGCAGTTCCCGCCGCGTCCAGGTTCGGGCCCGACTCCCTCGCCAGGTAGTCCCGGTAGTAGGTGACGCGCGGCCAGGACGTGCCCCGACGGTTCAGGGCCCCGATCAGCAGCCGGGTCGCCGCGACGTGGTCGGAGTGGAAGTAGCCGGCGCCGGAGGCCGGGTCGACCTGGGAGGCCTTCTGGTGGTCGGCCGACGGGTCCTCGGTGTTGACCACCGTCGGCTGGAAGTCGTCGATGACGCCCTGCACGAAGGCGAGGACCTGCTCGCGGTCCAGCCGCTGCTGCGCCGGGGCGTCCACCCCCGGGATGGGCCAGGCCTGCTGGTCGTCCGCATACAGTGCCCAGAGCTGGCCCTTGAACATCGTGCCCGCCTCGTTGGACGCGCTGGCGTCCGGCACCCGCAGCTCGACCGTCGACACCCGGTCGCCAAGCGTCCACGCGGTCGTCTGCACGCCTGCCGCCGAGTAGGGCCAGTGCCGCCATCCGTCGGGGAGGCCGGCCGCCGCCTGGTAGGCCTGCCGGACGCCGAGCTCACGGCTCTCCATGTACGTGTACTTGGCGGCGTCGGTCTGATGCGACGCCAGGCCGTCCCGGCTGTAGTACGACCCCACCAGAAACAACGTCCGCACACAGACGTCCGGATTCGCCAGGTCGTTGATCAGATCCGGCGTCAGGAAGATCAGATCGTCGTCATGGTGCGCGACCACGTTCAGCACCCGGCCCGCAGAACACGGCGCAGCCGGCGCGGCAGCAGCCGGATTGACAGCAATGAACCCGGCTGCCAGCACGACAGTTGACACCACGCCGCAAAAGCGTCGAACAAACCCCATGAAAATCCCCTCGATTCGTACAAGCCAGCCTCTCACGGCGCTCAGCTCGACTCTGCCGGGGATCTTGGTCGCCGCCGTGTCAGCTGACGGCTCGCCAGGAACGTAGGCGCGGGATGCCCCGCTGGTCGAGGTGGTCCTGGAAGGCTGCCGGCGGTCGTGGAGGCGCGCTTTCGTCGGGGGTCTGTTTGCTGAGGCGTTCGATGTTGACGGCGATGGCGGTGAGTACGTGCTGCAGGTGCGCCTTGGTCTGCCCACGGTAGCGGCAGTGGCGCACGCCGTGGCCGTGGGCGAACTCGCAGATGGTGCCCTCGATACCGGAGCGGACCGCATATCGCTCGTGCCAGGCCGGATCCTGCTGGTCGGCGCGGTTGCGCAACTGCGGTTCGAGCAGCTCGCGCGGAGGGAAGCCCACGGTGCGCTGGGCGTCGCGGGAGCTGGTGCGCTTGGCCCGGACCGGGCAGGGCTGGCACTGGCTTTTGGTGAAGCGGGCCACGATCAGCGGGGCGGCGGTCGGTGAGGAGGTCGGGTAGTTGCCGTGCCAGCCGGCGCTGGTCTGCCCCTGCGGGCAGGCGACCTCCTTGCGGTCGAAGTCGATGCGGAAGTCGTCGCGGGCGAAGCCCTCGCCGCGGCGGTGCTGGCGGGCGGGGTCGCCCGGCAGTGGTCCGACGACGGTGACACGGTGTTCACGCTGGGCCTGTTCCAGGTGGGGCAGGGAGGTGTAGACGCCGTCGACCAGGTGTTGGTCGGGCAGCAGGCTCCGGCGCTCCAGGCGGGTGTGGATGCCGGGCAGGACCTCGGTGTCGGCGCTGGTGGCGGGCATGGTGGCCACGTCGGTGATCACGTTGGGGCCGTCGCCGGAGCAGGTCTCGGTCACGTGGGCGAGGAACCCCGTCCAGCGAGTGACCTGCCCGCGGCGCGCGTAGCGGGCCGTCGGGTCGTAGGGCGAGACGATCCGGTGAGCCGAGGGCGGCAGGCCGCTGCCGTCGTCCTCGTCGCGCCACCGCAGGCGCCCCGCGGGATCCCAGTAGTAGTTCTGCACCAGGATCTGCCGCAGGACCTGGACTTGGGGCCTGCCGAGCAGGGACGGGTGGTTGCGGCTGAGGTGTTCGAGCAGGCGGCGGGCGTCTTCGCCGGTGGTGTTGATCCTGGTCTTGGGCCGAGTGGGGTTCTTGCCCAGGCGCACCGGTCGGCCGTAGCGGCGGCCCCAGTCATCGCCGACCAGGCCGTCCAGCGCGTGGTCGGCGGTACGGGCGAGTTCTTCCAGGGCCGCGCGCACAGCCTCGGTGACCAGTTCGAGGCGGGTCAGGTCCCGGACGGTGGCCAGGACGTGGGTGGAGTCGGTGCGCTGGGTGGTGCGCTCGCGGACCAGGCCGGCCTCTCTCAGCCGGGCCAGGGCGAGGTCGAGGAGGCGGTCCGCCCGGCCGTCCTGGAGCAGGCGGTCGCGGAAGTCGCTGAGCACGCTGTGGTGGAAGCCGGGGTCGTCGAGGTCGAAGCCGAGCGCGTATTCGAAGTCGATGCGGCAGCGCACGGCCTCGGCGGCATCACGGTCGGACAGGCCCAGCAGGAACTGCGGCACGCTCACCGTGGCCAACTGGGCCGGCGAGAGCCCGGACCGGCCGTCCCGTGGATACCAGTCGGCGAAGTCCTCGTCCTGCCACAGGCCGTCGAGACGGTCGCGCACCCACATCGCCGTCGTACCACCGGAATTGCTGGCCCGCGCCATCCTCGCCGTCAACTCCGGGACCTCGGAACCCGGACGGGGACGGACCGACATCTCGCACTCCTCGGAAATCTCGCGGGCATCGTGCACCGCGAGACTGACGCACCACCATGATCACCCGCAGCCGAACACCAAGATCCCCGACAGAATCAAGCTCAGGCCCGGACGCCGGGGGGCCGATCCGACGCTGACGAGGGCGCTCGACGCCGAACTCGCCGCCGCCCTCGCCCCGGAGGAGGACGAAGCCCTTCGCCGGGCGCTCGACGTGCCCGCCAGGGAGGCGGGCCCTGCCCGCCGGGTAGTCCGAAAACGCCTTTCACGGACCCGCAGGCCATGGCTACGGCGGGCAACCGCGCACGAAAGCTGGTCCATGTCCCGAGAAATCGTCACCGTCTGCCTGCCCCCCACCGACCCCGCCGACGTGACGGAAGCACGTGCTGCCGCAATGGCGCCGTTCTGGAACGACACCGAGATCCCGCCGGGCGACGTCTGGCAGGGCGAGTGGGAGTGGTGGCACGTCTACGGCGGATACCTCACGGACGGCTTCGCAGTCCGCACCGGGCACGAGGCCGATCCGCGGCTGATCCGCAACCCGCTCCTGCTCGACGGCCGACCGCGGCCGCCGCAGCCGGCCGGGCGCCGCGACGGCGGGCCGCGCGGCCTGCTCGACCTGGACGTCGACCGCACGCCCGTGGCAGAACAGGCAGGCACCGACTGGGACCGCTGGGCCGCCGTCAGCGCCGGCTTCGAACCCACGCTGTCCCTGACCGCCATGAACGAGCAGGCCTCCGACAGCGCGACGGCCCGGACCGCGTACCGCGAGCAGCCGGTCGTCCGGGCCGCGGCCGCCCTGTGAGCGAGCGACGCCCAGTCCGGCACGTCCGTGTCGATCGGTATCGCCGGCAGTTGCCAGGTCGTCTGCGCTCTGCGGCTTTTGCCCTGGCCGTAAATTCGTCGAGGCGGCGGGGGAGGGCCTGCCATGGCAGTTGAGGAGGAAACGTCATCGAACCGTAATGGTCAGGTGCCGCCCCCGTCGCCTTCCCATTCATCCTAAATGCCCATATTTAGAATGTCAGATTCTGGGTCGTTCAGTCATGTTTTTCCGTACGTCGCTTGACTACCGGTCAGCGCCCAACCGGGTGCCGCCACATGCTTTGACGTGCCGGTTTTCCGGCCGATAGCGTCAACTTGATCTCTTCTTTGCCAGCTCGGGGGTGCTGGTCGCTCCCGAGCGTACCTATCTCTGGAGCACCTGTGCGTACCGTTCGCAGACTGGCCTGGCCTCTTGGCGCGGCCCTGGCAATACCCGTGCTTGCCGCCCCGATACCGGCGACAGCCGCCGATGCCACCCCGCCGAGCACGGTGGAGGGCTTCGCCTACCCGGACGCGGCGAAGGTCTACGCCGACCGGAACATCACCCTGAAGTCCGGTGACGGGCACATCGTCCTCGCCGACTGCGCGTCGGGGCCCGGTCTGGTGCACGTGCTCAGCCGAGCGGCCAACCCGAGCGAGGTCTGCTTCCGGATCACCGGGCCGACCGGCTACCTGGCGGTGGAGATCCCGAAGGTCTACGACATCCGAGGCGACAACCACACTGTCAAGGCCACACTGAACACCGCAGGCAACGTCACCAGCATCGACGTCCCCAAAAACGTCTGGACGCCGGTCGGCGAGAGCGTCGGGGAAGCCACCACCCTGCTGGAGCTCACCTCGGTCGACGGACCTGCCGCGCCTGCCGCCTCCGGCGACTTCCCTGCCGTCGGCACGGTGACGTTCGGACAGTCCGGCCGCGCCGGCGCGCGTTCCTGCACGGCGACCCTGGTCGACCGCAACTGGGTGCTCACCGCAGCGGGCTGCTTCGGCGACAGCCCCGCCGAGGGTGCCCCCGCGACCGCCGGCACCGCCACCGTCTCCGGCCACACCGTCGCCATCGCCGAGCTCGTCCCGCGCGGCGATCGCGACCTGGTGATGGCCCGTCTGGCCAGCCCAATCGACGGCGTCACCCCGGCGGCCCTGGCCACCGGTGCCCCGGCGGCCGGGGAGAGCCTGCGCGTGCCCGGCTACGGCCGCACCGCCACCGAGTGGGCGCCCTTCAAGGTCCACACCACCACCCACACCGTCGGCGCCGTGGCCACCACCACCGTCGACACCGCCCCGGCCGCCGGCCAGGCGCCGCTGTGCCAGGGCGACGCCGGCGCCCCGCTGCTGCGCGAGCGCAACGGCACGACCGAGATCGCCGCCGTCGCCTCCCGCTCCTGGCAGGGCGGCTGCCTGGGCACGCCCGCCACCGAGACCCGCCCCGGAGCCACCTCCACCCGCGTCGACGACCTCGGTGGGTGGGTGAAGGAGCTGCGGTTCCGTACCGCGGACGTGCAGGCCGGTACGCACGTGCAGATCATCGGTTCCGACAACACGCTGTCGGAGTCGACCGCCGACTACAACGCCGGCCGCTGGACCCGTACCTGGACCCCGATGGGCAACAGCCAGCTCCTCAAGGTCGACAGCGTGGCGATCGGGGACACTGTCCACGTCTATGCGGTCGCAGGCGACGGTCACGTCTACGGCCGTGACGGCAAGGTCGGCGGCAACTGGGGCAACTGGAGCGAGGTCCCCGGCGGTGCCGCCGGTGTCAAGGATATCTCGGCCACCGCCCGCGGCAACCTCGTCGACCTCGTGATCGTCGGCGGCGACGGCTCGCTCTACGCCACCACCGGCGACTACAACGCCGGCACCTGGCGGCCGCAGTGGGACAAGATCGGCGACAACCACCTCAAGGCCGTCACCAGCGCCTTCTACAACAACACCACCTACGTCTTCGCCATCAACGAGGACGACAAAGTCTACACACGCTCCGCCGACTACACCGCCGGCCGCTGGACCGACTGGGTCGAACTGCCCGGCAGCCTGCCCAATGTGAAGGCCATCAGCGCCAGCACCCACGGCCACACCATCGACCTCGCGATCGCCGGCGCCGATGCGTTCTACAACACCAGCGGGCACTACGACACCGGCTTCTGGGACCCCCAGTGGACCAAGATCAGTGACAACCGCCTGAAGGCCATCACCAGCACCACCTCCAACAACGTCGTCCACGTCTACGCGGTCAACGAGGACGACAAGGTCTACGGCATCGACGCCGACTACAACGTCGGCCGCTGGACCGCCTGGAGCGACGTCCCCGGCGGGGCGGTCGGCGTCAAGGAGATCACCGCCACCAGCACCAGCTGACTCCCCCTCCGTCCCGGTCACGCCGCGCTGTTCCGGCGGGACCGCCGGGCGGGGACGCACCGCACGCAACGAAGAATCGGCCCGCCGCCCTGTCTGCCTCTGCGGGGCGGCGGGTCGGGTCGTGCGCGCGCCGCGCCTAGGCGTGTGGTCGTGAGTGATTTTCAGAGCCGTCGGCGGATCGTCGGCGGTCGTACGGCACTCCGGTGCCCGACAACAGAATGGGATTGCGAATTCCGATGAGGGTGTCATTGACCCCACGGGTCACAAGGTCGCGCCTCGCGGCCGGGCTCGTGGTCGGAGGCCTGCTGGCAGGGCTGTTGACGATACCGGCGGTGGCGGCCGACACGGCGCCCGCCACCGCCGCGGACCCGGACCGGGTGAAGGCGGTCGCGGCCTGGCAGGCCGGCGGACCGGTCGTACGCCACGCCGCCGAGACCGCGCTGACCGGCTCCGCCGACGACCTGAAGGCGTTCCTGGCTACCGGCCAGGTCGCAGCGGCCGACCAGGATATGCGGGCGCAGATCGAAACGCTCATCGCGAAGTCCGGCCCAGGACTGCGCGAAGCGGGAACGGACGCGCTCAAGGGCACGGCCGCCGACCTGAAGAACTTCCTCGACAAGGGCGCCCAGAAGGCCTTCGACGACGACCAGCGGGTCCGGCTGTCGCAGATCATGGCCACCGGCGGCCCCGGGGTGAAGGACGCCGCCGGCAAGGCGCTGGACGGCACCATCGCCGACGTCAACCGGTTCCTCAACGAGGGCCAGTTCAAGGCCCGCGACGACGACGACCGCGTCCACCTCTCCCAGCTGATGGCCGCTGGCGGGCCCGAGGTGAAGAAGGCCGCCGGCGCCGCGCTGGACGGCTCGATGGACGACGTCCAGCTGTTCCTCCAGTACGGCTACCAGACGGCCGCCGCGCACGACCAGGAGACCCTGACGGTCTCCCAGCTCGCCGACCTGACGAAGAACGCCTCCGGCCAGGCCGGGCAGCAGGCCCAGGCCGCCCAGGACGCGGCGGGCAAGGCCCTGGACGCCACCAAGCTGGCGAAGGAGGCCTCCGAACGGGCCGCCAACGAGACCAAGGCCGCCCAGGGCTCCGCCGGACAGGCGTCCAACGCCGCCGGCCGCGCCGCGGACGCGGCGAACCGGGCCGCGAACGCCGCCCAGACCGCCTCGAAGGCGGCGAAGGCCGCCAACGAGGCCTCCCGGCAGGCCGCCAACGCCGCGGCCGATGCCGCGTCGGCCGCGACGAAGGCCGGCAACGCGGCCGCCAGGGCGATGGCCGCCGCCGCCGGCGCCGCCGGTGACGCCGGCCAGGCGGACACGGCTCGCAATGCCGCCGTCACCGCCCGCAACGCAGCCGTCGACGCCCACACCGCGGGTGAGGCCAGCGCCTGGGCCGGCCGGGCCGCATCACAGGCCGGACTCGCCGCGCTGGCCGCCGCCGCCTCGGGTATCAACGCCCAGGCCGCCGCCGACGCCGCCGCAGAGGCCGCCAGCTACTCCGGCGTGGCCAGCGCGGACGCCGCCCGGGCCCGTCAGGCCGCGGCCCGGGCCAGGAGCGCCGCCACCGAGGCCACCCGCGCGGCGAAGGCCACCGTCGCGATCGCGAACCAGGCCGCCGCCGCAGCCTCCGAAGCCCAGCGGGCCGCCAACGACGCAGCCGCGCACGCCGAAGCCGCAGCCACCGCAGCCGAGGAAGCCGCGAAGCACGCCGGCGATGCGAACACCGCGGCCAACGTCGCGCAGGCGGCCGCCGACGCGGCCGACTCCTACGCCAACTCGGCGGCGAACTCCGCCAAGCAGGCCCACAACGTCGCCGACGTCGCCCGCGCCTCCGACCAGGAACGCCTCGACGCCCAGCAGGCCGAGGAGATGGGCAAGGCCGACGAGGCCTCCCGCGCCGCCGACCTCAAGGCGAAGACCGCAGCCTGGGAATCCGGGAAGGCAACCCAGCTCGCCGCCGACACCGAGCAGCTCATCAAGGACGCCACCGCGGCCGGGGCCGATGCGAAGACCGCCGTGCTGAAGGGCCGCCAGGCCGCACTGCGGCTGTTGGACTCCGCCGGCCCGTGGACGAGGACTGCCGCCCAGAGCGCGCTGGAGGGTGACGACAGCGCCGTCCAGGACTTCCTGAGCAGCGGTCTGACGACCGCCCGCGACTACGACGACCGCACCAGCGTCATGGCGATCGCCAAGTCCCCCGGCAAGCTGGAGAAGCGCCTCGCCGCCGAGACCGCGTCCGTCGGCTCCCCCGACCAGGTCCGGGCGTTCCTGGCCACCGGCCAGTACCCGGGCAAGGACGACGACGACCGCGTCCGACTGTCCCAGATCATGGCTGCCGGCGGACCGGGTGTGAAGGAAGCCGCCGGCAAGGCCCTCGACGGCACCATCGACGACGTCCGCGCCTTCCTGGCCACCGGCCAGTACAAGGCCCGCGACGACGACAACCGCGTCCAGGTCAGCCAAGCCCTCGCCAACGGCGGCCCCGAGGTCAAGGCAGCCGCCCAGGCCGTCCTGTCCGGCCCGGCCGACCGCCTGGTGCCGTTCCTGCAGTCGGGCCTGTTCACGGCCCAGCAGCGCGACGCGCTGACTGCCACCCACGTGGCCACCGTCGCGTCCTACCTCGCCACCATCGACGGTTCCGTCGCCCAGGCGCGCCAGTACGCCGCCCAGGCGGCTCAGTCCTCCGCTGACGCACGCGGCGCCTCCGACCAGGCGGCCGGCTACGCCAACCAGGCCAGCCAGTCCGCCCAACAGGCCCAGGGCTTCGCCACCCAGGCCGCCCAATCCGCACAAGCCGCCCAGGCAAGCGCCCAGCAAGCAGCCGGCTACGCCAAACAGGCCCAGGCCTCCGCGGCCACCGCCAACGCCGCCGCCCGCAGCGCCTCCACCTCGGCGGCCATGGCCACCGGCTACGCCAACCAGGCCAGCAAGTACGCGGCCGATGCCAAAACCGCCTCCGACCAGGCAAATGCCTCCGCCGCCGCCGCTGCCAAGAGCCGCGACGAGGCGAAGCAGGCCGCCGACGAAGCCATCGCCGCCGTCTTCACCAAACAGCAAGACGACAGCACCGACGGGAAACTGCAGAACGCAACCGCCACCGTCGACGACCAAGGCCGAATCTCCTTCATCGACGCCATCCCTCAGGGCGACCCGAACACGGAGATCGTCAAGAACGACCTGGACCGCTGCGAAGCCGGCGACGTGATGCTGTCGGCCTACGGCCACGTGATGAAGCCCCTCGACCCCACGGTCTGGCACAACGACGCGTCAGGGAAGTCGGTCTGCACCGTCACCCTCACGGTCAAAGCTACCGGCACCACCGACTACATCCTGAAGACCTGCCCCGAACCGAACCTCACGATCGCCGCCTGCCGCGGCAAGTACACCGTCTGGAACACCGTCCTCCTCAGCAGTTCCCCGGTGGACGCCCAGTACACGCAGACCGTCGACATCACCTACGCCGAGTACGTCAAGAAGTACCGGCCGAAGGTGGACACCGGCCAAATCCTGTACGACATGACGATCGGCGACTTCGTCAAGTGTTACGACGACCCCGGCTTCAACAAGTCCTGCGCCTTCGCCGCGGCCAACGCCGCCCCGTTCCTCCCCGTCCTGGCCAAGAGCGTCAAGGCCGTCGTCGCGTTCCGCTACGCGCTCACCACCGGCATCGGTATCGAAGACGCCAAACTCGCCGTTCAGGCCTCACTCGACGGCTACAGCAAGGCGGCCCTCGACAAGCTCACCGCCACAGCCGACGCCGTCGCCAGGTTCCGCAACTCGCTCAAGACCGGAATCGGCACCGACGCCGCGCTCGAAGCACTCCGGAGCGACATCAACGTCGACCGAACACTGATTCAACGATTCGACGCCCTGGCGTCGGCGGTGCTCGGAATCTGCAAGCGGAACAGCTTCCCTGCCGGCACCCGTGTGCTCATGGCCGACGGCACGAGCCGTCCGATCGACCAGATCCGCACCGGCGACTCGGTGCTGGCGACCGACCCGGCCACCGGCACCACCGGGCCGGAGAACGTCGGAGCCGCCTTCTACACCCCCGACGACCGTGACTTCACCGAACTAACGGTCACGGGGCCGAACGGCGTCACCGGAGCCATCACCTCCACCGACCACCATCTGTACTGGTCGGAAAGCAAACAGAGCTGGCTCAACACCGCCGACCTCGTCGCCGGCGACACCGTCCGGACCACGGACGGATCGGCCGTCCGGATCACCGGCACGCGGCACTGGACGTCCCCGCAGCCCGCGTACAACCTCACCGTCAACGACATCCACACCTACTACGTTCTCGCGGGCGCAGTCCCCGTTCTGGTGCACAATGCGGGCTGCTGGGAGGTATCTGAGGACGTCCTGGACGAGATCTTCGACGCCCACGGGCCGGCTGTCACCGACGGCGTCGAGTACAACATCAGGCGGTACAACGAGGGCGATGTGTCCCACGCGCCGAACGGCATCGGCACGAACCCCAAGGCGCTGGCCGAGTACCTCGCGTTGCCCCGGATCTTCAAGTACAAGGACATCGAGACCGGGAACGAGATCTTCTTCGACGAGGCCAGGCAGGTCATCGTGATCAAGACCCGAACCAACATCCACGCCTACAACTACTCTAAGAAGTCCTGGGACAACGCCGTGGGAACGAAGTACGTGGAGAAGTAGACGGAATGAAGACCGAATACATCGACGGAGAATACGTCCTGAAGCTGGACCGGAGTGAGCTGGTGGTCGTCATCTCCGCGATGCTGACCGCGGACAATCTCACCGCGTCGGACGAAGCCCTCTGGGACTACATCGGCCGCACGCGGGAGGACTTCCAGGAGATGACGACGCGAATCGCCGACTTCTGCCGGTCGGTTCCGTATACGCCCGATGGGGATTCCTTGCCCTAGCGGAGGAAACTCGTAAGAACCTGACATCAGGACACTAGTGAGGCCTGGCAGGCGAACCGGCGAAATCGCCGCCGCCTGCCAGGCCTCGCCGTTGCATCCCGGACGGCTGCGAGCCGACATACCCCAGCCCCGGCCGCGGCTCATTCCGAACCCTCCAGCGGCAGCCCGACCACTGCCAGCCGCCCCGTCACGTACTCCCGCACTCCACGTCGCCGCACACAAGCTGCCTCCTCCACGCCACCACCTGGGAACTGGAGTACACCGACGACCGGGACGGCCTCATCAAGGTGTGGCAGATGGCGGCGAAAGCTGGGAGGGGTGTTCCAGGCTGGGTGCCGAAGGAACCCGTGAGCAAGGACGAACGCGAATCAACGGCGTAAGCGGGCAGACGCTGCAGGCCGTCGGCCGGTTACTTCGGTGCACACGCGAGCACAGGCCATCTCGTCCGGAGGACGGTACTCGGCTCGCGAGGCGGCCGGCGGGCACCCTCTTCTGGAAGGGCCTCATCCGTCGCGGCCTCCTCGCTTCCCTGGGCGAGAGGGAGCGGCCAGGGCCCTGTTCGAGTAGTTGTTCAGTCCGACCGTCTCCGGCATCCCAGCCGTGCTCTTGGGCTGCTCTGGCCTTCTTGGAGTCCCTGATGTCTGGGTTTGTTACGATCCAGGCGCAAGGAGAACCACGAGGAGTGCCAGCACCACGCAAGTACCCCGATGAACTCCGCGAACGCGCCGTACGCGAGGTCCGCTCGACCGGCCGCCCCGTCGCCCATGTGGCCCGCGACCTCGGCATCCACAAGGAAGCCCTCAGGTCCTGGGTCCGTGATCACGCGATCGCGGACCCACGAAAGTCGGGGCAGCTCAGCTACTTCTCTCCGTGGCTCGCACGCGCGGCTCACCGCCGGGCATCCGCCGCTTCCGCACGGGCCAGCTTCGCTGCCCGCTCGGCCAGGCGCGCGGGACAGAACTCCTCCTCCGTCCGGTGGTTCACCGCCTGGCGCAGCTTGCGGCCGGCGGGCCAGCGGGAGCCGCGGGCGTGGCGGCGTACGGCTCTGGGAGGCACGTTCAGGAGGGCCGCGAGCAGGCGGATCGCCCGCTGGGTGGTCTTGTCCGGGCTGAACCGGTAGTCCATGCTCAGCGGGCCGTCGGCGTACTGCTCCAGTAGCGCCAGGAGCCGTGTCTGGACGGTGCGCAGCCCCGCCACCGGGCAAGTTGCCCCAGCTGTCGGCGTCGTGGGCCTGGCCGGGCGTTGTGGTCTTCTTCGTCGTCATCATGACGCCACTCTGGCCGAGGTTGGCTGTGGACAGCGGCGCTGACGACGGAGCACCGCGGCCCAGCCGGGGGTCACCGGCTGGGCCGCGCTGAGGCAGTGGGCCCTGGAGGCCCTGGGTTGTCGGTCAGAACTGGTTCTGGTCCAACTTCTGTGGTGTCCCTACTCTCTGTGGCTGTTGATCTCGCCGGAGCGTCACCCGAGATCGTCTGGAAACGGCCGGTGACGGCGGCGTTCGGGGTGATGGTTCTGGGCTGTGCGAGAGGTACTGCTCCAACTGGAAGAGCTGCTCTTCCTGTCGGCTCCGGAGATCAGGGTGGTGTCGGTGCAGGACGACGGCGACGTGATCCGGGTCGGTGTCAGATCCCGGACGGCCGAGGCTCGCTGCCCGGGATGCGGGAGCTGGTCGGGGCGGGTGCACGGTTCCTACCTGCGGTTTCCCGCCGATCTTCCCGTGGCAGGGCGGCGGGTGGTGCTGCGGCTGCGGGTCCGCCGGTTCACTTGCGAGGACACCTCATGCGAGCGGCGAACGTTCGTCGAGCAGGTCACGGGCCTGACCCGCCGACACCGCCAGCGGACCGAACGAATGCGGTCGGCGCTGGCCGAGGTCGGCCTCGCGGTAGCCGGCCGCGCCGGCGCCCGGCTGGCCGACGTCTTCGGCGTGAAAGCCAGCCGGAACACGGTCCTGCGACTGGTCGATGCACTCCCGGAGCCTCAGCCGCGGACCCCGAGGGTGGTCGGCGTCGACGAGTACGCGATGCGCAAGGGGCGTGTCTACGGGACCGTCCTGGTCGACGTCGAGACCCGCCGACCGATTGATTTGCTGCCGGATCGCGAGGCGGCCACCGTCGCGGCCTGGCTGGCCGAACGCCCGGGGATCGAGGTCGTCTGCCGCGACCGTGCTCCATTCTTCGCAGAGGGCGCCAGCATCGGGGCACCCACCGCCGTCCAGGTTGCCGACCGTTTCCACCTCTGGCGCAACCTCGGCGAAGCCGCCGAACGGTTCATCTCCCGCCATCGTTCCTGCCTGCGCGCGACCACCACTGATTCGGCCCCGGAGAAGGCAGAGGCCCAGGCGCCGGCAGACGGCGGGTCGCCATGGCCCACCGGGCACCGGTTCGCCGACCGCACCCGCGCCAAGCACGCCACCGTCCACGCGTTGCTGGCCGCTGGCCACAGCCGACGCTCGATCCAGCGCCAGCTCGGCATGACCTACCGCACGGTCCAGCGGCTGGCGGACGCCGCGAGGCCGGAAGAGCTGTTCCAGGGGCAGTGGCAGAACCGTAGGACCAAGCTCGACGACTTCAAGCCGTACCTGCACAACCGGTGGGCCGAGGGCTGCACGAACGCCTGGACCCTCTGGGAAGAGATCAAGACGCACGGCTACCGCGGCGGCTACGGAGCCGTACGCGCCTACCTTCGCCCGCTCCGCACTACCCCGACCGCACCGGCAGCCCGACCACCGTCGCCGCGGACCGTCGCCGGGTGGATCCTGACCCACCCCGACACCCTGCCGGAGAACGAGCGACTCAAGCTGAAGTCAGTACTCGCCGGCTGCCCAGAACTGGACGCGCTCGCCGGTCACGTCCGCGCGTTCGGAAAGATGATCACCGAGCTCCAAGGCGACCGGCTCCCGCAGTGGATCAAAGCGGTCCGCGCCGACGACCTGCCGAGCCTCCACACCTTCGTCAACGGCCTGGAACGAGACCTTGCCGCCGTCACCGCCAGCCTGACCCTGCCCTGGAGCTCGGGCGTCGTCGAGGGCCACGTCAACCGGATCAAGATGCTGAAGCGACAGATGTACGGACGAGCTGGGTTCGCGCTCCTGAGGAAGCGCGTCCTCCTCGCATCGTGAGCTGATCGAACTGCCGGCGGACTACGTGAGGAGCCGGAAGCCGGTTTGTCTCGACCATGCCTTGATGAATTCTGCGGAGCCATAGGCAGCCGGCAACGTCGGCCAGCTTGTTCTCGTCGTGGCGATCAGTCCCGGAAGGCCGTCCACGATTGCCCTCTGTCCCTGGGCCAACTCGGCGTTGGCAACACCGCCAATTACGTCCATGATTGCCACGGTCAACAAGGCGGTTGCGACATGGTCGATCGGTTCGTTGGCGAGGGCAATGACGTTGACTGCATGGGTTGGTGTGAAGCCGATGAGAGCTTCCTGATCGACCTCCTCGGGGTGCTCGGCTTCGAAGATCCACTCGTCGCCAATCCCAGGCCCCATGAGCGAGACCAAGAACGGCCGGTGACCATCGATTTCATCGGCGTCCGCAATGCCCAAGCTCTCCGCCTGGATCTGCAGGTCATACTCACCGACGCGCTTCTCCTCAAGGCGTGTCGACAAGCCCGCCAGCAACTCGCGCAGCCGCTCGATGACGGCAACGGGTACCGCCTCCGCCAACTCAATCGCCAACACCGGGCCACCCATAGGTTGGAGCCTAACCAGTGCAGGCTCCCGCCCCAAACAGTTACCTAGCGTGTGGCCTCCACAGAAGTTGGACCAGAACCACAACTCACCTGTAAAGCCACCGCCGTCGACGCACTGGCGCTCGGCCTGCTTGGATACAGGTATGAACAGCGGCAGCCATCAGGAATCGGGCCTCTCGAAGAGTGTCTGGAGCGACACCGACTTCGAGGAGATGGGATGGCACGACGCCACCGTCCACGGCCTGTACGTGCAGCAGACGCAAGACGTCCTGCCTCGGCTTCTGCTCGACCTCGACTACATCGTCCGCTGGGTCCACCCGGTCCGGCCGGCAAAGAACTTCTCCTTCTGGATCGCCCCTGCGACGCTCGTCTTCGAAGAGGTCTGGGACCTTGAGGGCGACCTCGGTTTCAAGGGCATGCATCCGGAGCTGGAGATCGACTCGGTGCGCCGGCTGACGTCGGACGACGGCAGGCAGGACTGGCCGCAATGGCACGTCGAAGGCCACTCGTTCGACCTGAAGTTCCGCGCGTCGGGCTTCCGTCAGTACTTCCGCGACACCCCGCGGCTCACGTCGGTCCAGGCCCTGTCCGCAGCCGAGCGCGGAGGCTGCTGCTTCACCGAGGTCGGCTTCGGCTGAGCAGGTTCGGTCCCGCGTCCTCGACCGGGAGCGGGTGACACCACTCGGCAGTACGCCACGGGCCTCGTCCCGAACCCGGTCTGACCTGAGTTCAACTCCTGGCCGATGGCGCCCGAAGGGACCCGCCGAGACGGTCGCCACCGCTGGACCGGGTTCGGACCGTCGGCGAGCGGCTGAACGCCCTATCCGCCCGCCTGTCGGACAGGGCTGAGGTGCCGTCGCCGACCCACGCACCCCCACGCACCGCGCTCGAACTCGAACTCGAACTCGACTGACGCCGGGACGGCCGGCGGCCCTGACACCGGCCATGGGGCGCCCGGCCACCGGTGTGTGACCGCCACGGTGGCCGGGCTCTGAACCCCGGTGGCACGGGTCCGGACGATGAAGAGGGAGATGTCCACCGCCCGAACCACGCTCTCGACCACCGGTCCTCTTCTCACCCCGATCCGCCCCCGCAAACCACCAGGCATCGCAGAAGGCCACCGGCAGTGGCGACGACGTCCAGGGCGTGCTCGGAGAACACCCTGCCCTGGCCGTCCCGCTCGGGGCGCAGCGCGGACAGCTTCGCCCCGGCTGGGAGCAGGGCGGCGGCCTCGCGGCGCCCGGTCGCGGTCAGGGTCCACAGCTTGCGGTTGTCCGGCAGGCGCAGATCCTCCCGCACCCTCCCCGCACCCTCCCGGCGGCCTTCAGGTCGACCACGGCGTCGCGGGTCGCCCGATCGTTGCGCTGTCCCGGCAGGACCAGATGCCGCAGCTCCCGCCCGGTGGCGCGCCGGAACAGGCCATGGCCGGGCTTGTGGACGCTGGCCCATCGCGGCGGCCTGGGTGTCCAGGCCCTCACCGTCTGGGTCTTTCGCACCGAGGCGGACACGCTGGAGACTGGCTCGGCAGGAACGCAGCCTCGCCGGTCTTCCTCGGTCTGCCGACGATTCGACAGCATCGCAGCCCCCGCCGTGCAGTGAGGCTCAGCACGGCACGCCTGCGACGCTGTCGTCCAGGCACGACGGCGTCGGGCCCTGAGTCCTGTCCGACAAATGACCAGACAAATGAGCAGTTGAACACCCCATCGGACAGACGTCGACCGCCGGATGTCGCTGGCGACGAGGTCACCGGGCGGTCTGGAACCGGTAGACCTTCCGGCCGCCGGCGGGCCCGGCCAGGGTGGTGGGGCGGGGGACGCCGGACGCACCGACGCCTCGAGGTGCACCGTCTCAACCCTGCGACGGCGTCCAGAACGCGGTGATCCTCGCGACTCCGGGCCCGATCCTCTGCCAGGAACCGTCGAACTCGAGGACGGCCACGGAGGCGGTCGGGAACCCAGACTCCTCCACCCATCGTGAGAGGTCGCCGTCGGCCGTTCCGACGAGGAGCCGGACCAGCTCGGACAGGCTCGGATTGTGTCCGACGACGACCAGGTCGCCCACGTCGTCCGAACTCCCCCGCACCATCGCGGCCAGCTCGCCGATCCCCGCTTCCCCCCGATGGATCTCCACACTGAGGTCGTAGAGCCCCTGCTCGTGGACCGTCTCGGGGAGCCGCGGCAACGCGGCGCCCACGCGTTCCCAGGTCTCCCTGGTCCGGCGGGCGCCGGACACCCGCGCGAGATCGGGCGTGATGCCGGAACCCGCGAGCCATCGTCCGGCCCGGGACGCCTCCTCCCGCCCCCACTCGTCGAGACGCCGTTCCCTGTCGACCGCCGTCTCCCGTTCGGCCTGCGCATGACGGATCAGGACGAGCCTCCGGCCGGTACCCACGATCACGTTGACCTCCCCCTGTCCGCGGGCCGTGGCGCCGCCCGGCGGAATCGCTTGATCCTTTGCATCCGAACACTATCCGGCGCGAGTTACGCAGTAAGGAAGCACTTGACTGTAAATATGTGCCGACTCATAGTTAAGTACATGCCTAACTATGCTGGATCGCTGGACCGGGTGTTCCAGGCGCTGGCGGATGGAACGCGCCGGGCGATGGTGCAGCGCCTGATCCGTGGGCCTGCGCCGGTCAGCGAACTGGCCAGGCCACTGGAGATGTCGCTACCGGCGGTCATGCAACACATCCAGGTGCTGGAAGCGTGCGGGCTGGTCAGATCCGAGAAGGTCGGCCGCGTCCGCACCTGCCGCATCGAGCCGGAGGTACTGCGGACGGCCGAGGACTGGCTTGCCGAGCAGCGCACGTCCTGGGAATGGCGCCTGGACCGGCTCGGCGACTACCTGCTCGATGATCCCGGCACACCGGAGCAAGGGAACTTGTGATGATCGACCGTTCTGTCACGCACGCCACGTTCACCCTCGAACGCCTCTACCCGGCCACGGCGGCCCGGGTGTTCGCGGCATGGGCCAACCCGAAGGCGAAGGCCCGCTGGTTCTCCACCCCCGACGCGGAGCATGAACTGGACTTCCGGGTCGGGGGCCGGGAGGTCAACCGCAGCCACCCGGACAACGGCCTGTCGATGACGTTTGAGTCGTTGTACCGCGACATCGTCCGGGACGAGCGCATCGTCTACACCTCCGTGTTGCACGTGGAAGACGACCTGGCGACGGTATCGCTGACGACCGTGGCGTTCTGCCCGGCCGATGGGGGCACCCGGCTGGTCCTCACCGAGCAGGGCGCCTTCCTCGACGGCCGGGAGGAGCCCTCCTGGCGGAAGCACGGTACGGGCGACTGGCTTGACGCGCTGGGCGTCGAGCTGGGTACGGGAGGGCGCGAGTGAGCCCGCGGGCGGCCGCCTTGAGGTGGCGGGCGCTGGTGTTGCTGGGCACGGCGTTCTTCATGACCATCCTGGACGGGACCAGCTTGCTCACCGCCCTGCCGGCCGTCGAGCGGGAGTTTCGGGTGCACGGCACCGCCGTCCACTGGGCGGTCACGGCCTACGCGCTGGCCTTTGCCGGCCTGCTGCTGTGCGGCCGCGCCGCGGATCTGCTCGGCCGTCGCAGGGCCTTCCTGGCCGGGATGTCGCTGCGCGTGTTGGCCTCGTTGGGACGCGGGTTCGCCCCGACGGTCGAAGCCCCGGTTGCGGCCCGCGCTTTGCAGGGTGTGTCGGCCGCCATCATCGCCCCCGCAGCCTTGCCCATGGTGACGAACGCCTTCGCCGAAGGCAGCGAGCGGAACAGGGCACTGGGAATCTGGGGGTGGGATCGGAGGGTTCGGTGCCACCGCCGGGCTGCTGCTCGGCGGCCTGATCACCACTACGCTCGGCTGGCAGTGGGTCTTCTGGACCGACGTCCCGGTCGGGGTGGTGGTGCTGATCCTCGCGCCGGTGATACTGCCTCACGGCCGGGGTGATGACCGTGGCGGCCGTCGTCGGCGCTCTGGTCTGCCAGCGGGTTGTGACCAGGATCGGCGTGCGTCCGGTCGCGACCGTCGACACTGCCCTGCTCGGTGGAGCCTGCCTGCTACTCACCCTGGTGGTGCCCGAGCACAGCTCACCGGAACTGCTGACATTTGCCCTGTTGGTCTTCGGGGCGGGCATGGGCACCGCCACCGTCTGTACGCAGATCACAGCGTTCACCGGTGTCGCTGAACGGCACTCCGGTCTGGCCGCCGGACTCGCCGATACCTGCTTCGCGGTTGGTACCGCCCTCGGCGTAGCCATCGCCGGCAGCGTTGTCGCCGCGCAGGCACCCACGCCTGGGATCGCCGCGCCGCAGACGCTGGTTCCCGGTCATCAGGCCGCGTTCGCCGTGATCGGCCTCGTCGTGGCAGTGGGCGTGGTCATCGCTCCGGCCGTACTCGGCAAGCGATCGGCACCGGTCACCAGAGAGACCGCGGCGCCTCCCGTCGACCAGATCGTGACCGACCCCATTTCCAACTGACCCATTGAGGAGCTTCCATGTCAGACCGTGACCCGGTCGCCGAGATCGGACCCTTCAGCGACTCAGGCGCCGACGCGACCCCCTGGCCGACCGCACTGCGTGAGCTGGAGCAGGCGCGACTGTTCTGGCTGTCCACCGTCCGGCCCGACAGCCGGCCCCACGTGACACCGTTGCTGGCCGTCTGGACCGGCGGCGCCCTGTACTTCGCCACCGGTGACCAAGAGCGCAAGACGCGTAACCTCCACGCGAACGACCACTGCGTCATGACGACCGGCACGAACGTCCTCGACGGTATCGACATCACCATCGAGGGACGTGCCGAGTTGGTGTGCGATCCGGCTGAACGCAGCACCACCGCCGACGCCTACGAGAGCAAGTACGGCGACCTGCTGACGAGCCCGGACGGCACCTGGCACGGCCTCGGTGACACCATCCGCTCCGGCAAGGTCCTGCTGTACCGCATCGACCCGGAGGCCGGATTCGCCTTCGGCAAGGGCGAGACGTACAGCCAGACCCGCTACCGCTTTCAGCACTGACCGCTGACTCCGCGGGCGCGTGTCAGACGGCCGAGCGCTGGCCCGTGAACCCGCGCAGGATCACCTCGGTGGACGCGGTACGGGTCCGGATCGCGGTCGCGTACTTGACTATCTGATCGTGCTGCTGGGTGATGAGTTCCCAGCGGATCGGGCGGGTCAGCGCCGGGGCCAGCTGCGGGTAGGCGTCCGGCTCGCCGGCCCGGCCGGTACAGCTTCACCTTGTTGATCCGCTTGGTCCTCGGCAGCAGATCAAAGTTCAGCAGCCTCGTGACGCCGAACCCGATTTCCGACTGGCCGTGCGAGTCCGTGTAGTTGGCCTCCACGTCCATGGTGGTGTCGTGCCGCATCGTGCCCTCGATCATCGCAGCGACCTCGGAGGCGGTGCAGTTGATCAGCTGGGAGTGGATGGCCAGGGACTTCTTCTCCACGTGCCTTGTGATCGTCTCGGCGCCATGTGGCCACCGCACGCCGCGGGTCAGCCGGATGTGGGCCGCAGATTGTTCATGAGCAGGCCGAGGGCGAACTCGAAGCGGTCGTGTCCGGTGCCGGAGATCAGCTCGGCGGCATGGCGTCGGGTGTGCGGGAACTTCTCGGCGGGCAGTGCGGTGAAGCGGTCCAGCAACTCCTCGTGGCTGAGCACCCATTCGTGATCCTGGTGCCGGCGCCGTTGCCGGACCAGCGACTGCTCCAGTGCATAGGCGCTGACGTAGAGGGAGAGCGCGTCGCGGGCCCATCCGGCCGTCCTCGGTTCGATGCCGCCCGCGAGCAGGATCGCCAGGATTCCTTCGCCGACTCGCAGCGTTTCCAGGTTGGTCGGCACCATGGCCAGCGCGGCGCGCGAGATTCCAGGGTATTCCAGGTACAGGTCGCGGATCTGTGTGTACACCCCGAGCACCTGCTCGCGCCAGGCGGCCGGGTCCGGTTCGGGGAGCATGACCTCGGCGTAGAGCCTGCCGATCAGCAGATCGTCGATGTCGTCCTTGTTGACGATGTGCGCGTACAGCGACGACGGACCGGTGCCGAGCACGGCGGCGACCCGGCGGATGGTCAGCGCGTCATACCCCTCGGTGGCGACGACCTCCAGGGCGGCGTCGGTGATCCGTTCGACGGTGATCGGCTTCTTGCGTGGCGCCGACGCGGCGACCTCCGCTGCGGGTTGGGCGTGGCGAGCTGCGCGGCGTTGGCGGGGATCGGCGGGCATGCCGACCACCATACCTTGACACGATCTAAGTTCGTTGAGTAGAACTCAGATCGCCGAAACGAACTAAGTTCGTGCCGATGTTCCGGAGGTATGCGATGCGAGTTTCCGTTGTCGGAGCAGGCCTGGGAGGCCTGGCCCTCGCGCAGGGTCTGCGCGGTGCCGGGATCGAGGCCGACGTGTTCGAGCGCGACCCGGGGATCGCCGCACGATTCCAGGGCTACCGGCTCGTGCTGGACCCGATCGGTTTCCAGGCGGTGCGCGACTGCCTGCCGACGCGCTGGCACCCGCTGCTGGACGAGATCGTCATGGACGCCTCCGCCGAGCAGCTGATCCTGGACCCGCAGCTGAACGAGATCGGCAGGCTCGGCGCGGGCCGGACCGGCATCGTGGTCGACCGGCAGGTGCTGCGACACCTGTTGCTGACCGGCCTCACCGTGCACACCGATGCCGCGCTGACCGGCTACGACGTGCTGGCCGACGGCAATGTCCAAGCCCAGTTCGCCCGCCGCGACCCGGCCACCGCCGACCTGCTCGTCGGCGCGGACGGCGTGACCTCCGCGGTCCGCGGGGTGCTGTCGCCGCAGACCACCCCGACCGACACCGGCGTCCGGTTCGTCATCGGCCGCACCCCGCTGACCGACGAGTTCGCCGGCCTGTCCAAGGCATACGGCTCGAAGATCGCGGGCGACGGCGTCAGCCTGCTGCTCGGCGCGATGCGCTTCCGTACCCCGCCGAAGCAGGCCGCCGAGCAACTGGCCCCCGAAGTCACGCTGCCCGACATCGGCGACTACGTGCGCTGGGCCATGATCCTGCCGCCGAACGGCTCACCGGAGAACCTGACCGCGCAGGACACCGTGCTGTCCAGGATGGAAGGGTGGCACCCGCGGCTACGCACGCTGATCGAGCAGGCCGACCCGGACAACAGCACCCTGCTGTCCATCCGGGTGGTCAGGCCCGGTGAGCGCTGGGCGTCCGGCCCGGTCACGCTGCTCGGCGACGCGATCCACGCCACCTCCCCGACCGGCGGCAACGGCGCGAACACCGCACTGCGCGACGCCGACCTGCTGCGCCGCTGCCTGATCGAGGCACGCGAAGGCCGCCAGGATCCGCTCAGTGCGGTCGACGACTACGAGCGGCAGATGTTCGAGTACGGCGCCGAGGCCGTGCGCAGCAGTCTCGAGAAGCTGCCGGCCTTCGCCCCCGGAGCGAAACTGTCCTGAGGTCGAAGTTCACCTTGCGCGATCAACCGGACCCGCCCGCTCGTGGACATCCTGATCCCCGCCAGCTGACGACGCGGCCGACTACTGGAGGCCAGCGACAAGATCGTTCGGCCGTTGGCAGCGCACGGTGGCGCGTCGGCCCCGCACGCGCGGGGGTGGCTCGCTCGGTTGGGTCGCCCGCCGGTCGAGCAGTCGCAGCCCGTCACGCGCCCGTGGCTCAGCCTTTGTCAGGGCGGGTCGATGTGGGTCGACGGTTCGGCTCGACGCGAGTGTGCGCTGGTGGTCCCCGGTCAGCGGCGGCCGGTGGCCAGGATGACGAGGAACTGGCCGCCGCCCGGCTCGATGTCGGCGGTCACCGGCAGCCCCGGTGCCAGTCGGGAGAACCGGTCCACCAGCCAATCCGCCGCTTCCTGGGCGTCCTGCCTGGTCGGACAACGGCCCACCATCTCGCGGCCCCCCTTGCGCTCCAGCCTCGCGGCAACGGTGATCAGCGGCGCGGGTTCGGCCACGTACAGGCGATCCGGCCAGGCGATGACCACCTTGACCGCGCCCTTGCGGGTGTTGCACCCGCGGTGCGCGAGCCGCTCGGCGACCTTGGCCTTCCGGTCGGCGGTCCGGCTGTCAACGCTGGGCCCCCTGGGATCGTTCACCGACTTGTCGGGGTCGACCGGTTCGTCGCACACCCAGCATCGCCAGCCGTCGCGCTCAGCCACATCATCGAGGAGACTCACCCGGACAAACTAGCTTGCCCGGCCGCCACCCCGTGCACCAGGGCCTCGGCAACCCGGTGAGCGGTGGTCCACGTTGTTCCTGAACGACGGGCGAATGATCGGGAATCTGCGGTCACCACCCGACTTTGCCGGCCTCTGGTGGAAGGTCACCGTGGTGACCGTGCCCCGGAGGCCCGGCTTCGAACAGCGTACGGACCGCCCCCCGCCCGGCGTTCGGGCGTCCCTTCAGGGCCGTCAGCAGTGTGGTGCGGGGGCGCCCGCAGCGCCTGGCGGGTACCTGACATTTCCTTGGCTGTTCATCCGCCGTCTCCACTGCCTCGAAGCTCCCGGGGGAAGGCCACAGGTGGTCCGGTGCGGTGACATCCCGCACGCGCACCGGCGCGACGGAGAGGGTGGGGCTGATGTCCGGAATAACCCGACGGAGGCTGCTGGGATCGGCGGCCGGCGCGATGGGAGCGGCAGCGGCGATGAGCCTGCTGCCACCGAGTGTCCAGCGAGCGGTAGCGGCGGGGGTACCGAAGGCCGGTTCGCTGCGGGACGTCCAGCACGTGGTCCTGCTGATGCAGGAGAACCGGTCCTTCGACCACTACTTCGGCACGCTGGCCGGTGTCCGCGGCTTCGCGGACCCGAACGCGCTGCAGCTGGACGACGGGCGCTCGGTGTTCTACCAGCCCGACAGCGTCAACCCGGACGGCTACCTGCTGCCGTTCCACCTGGACACCCTCACCACGAGCGCGCAGGCGATCCCGTCCACCAGCCACTCCTGGTCGGTGCAGCACCGGGCCTGGAACGGCGGGAAGATGGACCGGTGGCTGCCCGCGCACCGGTCCGCCGACGGCGTCAACGGCCCGTACGTGATGGGGTACTACACCCGGGAGGACATCCCCTTCCAGTTCGCCCTGGCCGAGTCGTTCACCATCTGCGACAACTACTTCTGCTCGGTCCAGGGACCGACCTGGCCCAACCGGCTGTACTGGATGACGGGTTCGATCGGAGCCGACGGCGGCCAGGGCGGCCCGATCATCAGCAACTCGGCGCCCGAGCCGCTGACCTGGAAGACCTACCCCGAACAGTTGGAGGCGGCCGGCGTCAGCTGGCAGGTCTACCAGGAAGCCGACAACTACGGCACCAACATGCTCTCGCTCTTCAAGAGCTTCCAGCAGGCCGCGCCCGGCAGCGCGCTGCACCGCAAGGGCATGACGGCCCGGCCGGCCGGCACCTTCGAGGACGACGCGCGCAACAACCGGCTGCCCGCCGTCTCCTGGATCCTGCCGACCGGCTACCAGTCCGAGCACCCGGACTACCTGCCCGCCGCCGGTGCCGACTACGTCGCCTCCAAGATCGAGGCGGTCGCCTCGAACCCCGAGGTCTGGGCGAAGACGGTGTTCATCCTCAACTACGACGAGAACGACGGGCTGTTCGACCACGTGCCGCCACCGGTGCCCCCGGCCGCCACGCCGGGCGAGTTCGTCGGCGGTCTGCCGATCGGCGGCGGCTTCCGGGTGCCGTGCATCATCATCTCGCCCTGGACGGTGGGCGGCTGGGTCGCCGGCGAGGCCTTCGACCACACCTCGGTGCTGCAGTTCCTGGAACGGTTCACCGGAGTCCGGTCGGCCACCGTCACCGACTGGCGTCGCAACGCCTTCGGGGACCTGACCTCGGCCTTCCAGTTCAACGGCGGCGTGTGCAAGGCCCCGGCGCTGCCCCCGACCGCCGAGCAGCTCGAACTGGCCAAGTACGAGGTGTCGAACAATCCGGCGCCCGCCCTTCCGGGCGCGGGCCAACAGTTCCCCACCCAGGAACCCGGCGACCGGCCGCACCGGCCGCACCGACCCCGATAGCGCCCAGTAGCACCCGGCGGTCTTCGGCCAGGGCCCGGGCCGAAGGCCGCTCCGCACCGCCGGCAGGGCCTACGCCGCGTCAGACCGGCCTCCCAACCACCGCGACGCTGTTGCCGATCGTCAACGTGACCGCCCGTCCCCGAGAGTGCGGTCCGGGAGGTCCGTGCTGGACCCGCGACGGCCACGGCCACCGGGGGTTCGAACTGCACCGAAGCGCCGAGCAACTCGACAGCCTCACCGCCGTCCCCGAAGCATCAGGCCGCACCATCCGATGGCGGCTGTCCGACAGCGTCGCGGTCGAGGAGTTCCGGAACCGGAGCAGCGACGCGCCACGTCGTCGGCGCGCATTCATCCGGAGCCGAGGTGAATCCCGCCGACGCCAGGTGGAAGAGGCCGCTGCACGAGCAGCAGCCGCACAGCAGATCACGACAGCCACCGGATGACGACCGCTGCTTGACGGAGCCGATTCCACACAATGGTGCGGTTGACGGTCCTTCGACCGTGCCGGAGCGGTAAGTTGACGGCTGCCGACTATGGAAAGAAGCACCGACGTGACCATCGACCAGGCTGCCCTCGGCAGCGCCGTGAAGGCAGTCGCCGCCGCCGCACACGCCGATGACCCGGCTGCGCTGTACCGCGCCGTGATGCCGCCGGCAGGCACGGACACGCCTCCGGCCGAGGCCGCCAGCTGGTTCGGGTCGCTCCTCATTCACCTGGCGCTCGCCGCGGCGAGCGCTTCGCGGTTGGAGCGGGGCTGCCCCCGGGAGACCGTCGCGGGGTGGATCGGGGAGGTGCTGGGCCCGCTGCCCACCCCCGCGCTGCTGCGCGCTGCGGATCCCGGCCGCATCGACCACGTCGAGGCGGTGCGCGCCGTAGCGGACTACTCCCGGTGCCGCGAGTACGCCGTCGACCTGGTCCGGGTGGGCCTGACCGAGCCGGATGAAGCACCGGACGAGCGAGGCGTCGATGCCCACTGTGCGGTGACGAACGACAAGGACGCGCGGATCACCGTGATGGCGATGCTCGGCCGCCTCGCCTCCGTTCCCGGCGGGCGAGGTTGACGGCACCTCCCCGGTGGTGCGCGGGGCGTCGGGCCGCCTTCGGGTCGCTCGGCTCGGCCTCGCCGCTCGGCCGGACGCCTTCGCCGGGCTGTCGGGGGATCAGGCCGGCGTAGACGATCTCCACGGCCGGCTCAGCCGCCCCAGCCGAAGCTGTCGAGGGTCACGGTAGGAACGGGGGCACCGACCGGGGCCGAGGCCGTGGCGGCGGAGGGCGCGAAGGCGATGGCGGTGAGGGCGATGGCGGCGACCACGAGGGCCTGGGCGATACGGGTGCGGATCACGGCGGGTGTCCTTCGCTGCTGATGGTGTGGCTGTCCGGTACCGGCAGGCGCCTCGCGGTTGGCGCCTCGTCCGGTTGCCGTCCCGGGGTGTTCTCCCTGGCGGCGATCACCAGCTTTTCCGCTCGCCGACGGCGCCGGAAGATGTTCCGGCTGTCGCCCACCGGACTGTCCGGGGTCGGACATGGAGACATGTCCACAACAGGACTGTCAGCGCGATTTCGGTCCGAAGAGTTCGTCGACGGGGCGGTCGAAGCGGGCGTGGGCCTCCCGGTCGAGTTCTTCGGTGTCGCGGTAGGGCTAGCCACAGGACGGATACACCCGCTGGCCGGGCTGTGGCACGAGGGTGACCGTACGTAGCGTCGGCGATATGGAATCCACCTACTTAGCAGGCACGCTACGGCCCGTGCTTGGCCGGCGGAACGTCGGAACAGTCCTGGCCGTGCTGGCTACCGCGGCTGTGACGACGGGAGCCGCCTCGGCGGACACGGTGCATCGAAGCGATCGCGGACGGCTGGTTTCCGTTCAGCAGACGACCACCCTGGCCGCGAAGGAGGACGTCACCGCCGCGCTGGCCGCCGCCGGGTATGACGCGGGTGCAGTCCGGTTCGGAGTGGACGCCTACCGGCTGGTGTACCGCACCGTGGACCCCAGCGGCCGGCCGATCACCGCCAGCGGACTGCTGGTGCTGCCCCGCGGCGGCGAACACGAGTTGCGGACGGTGTCATTCACCCACGGCACGACCAGTCACCGGTCCGACGCCCCGTCCTCCACTGCCGAGGCCGGGTTCGTGTCCTCACCCGCCGTCACGTACGCGTCCGCCGGGTTCGCCGCCGTCGCCCCGGACTACATCGGGCTGGGCGCCGGCCCGGGACTCCACCCCTGGATGGACGTGCCCTCGGAGACCACCGCCTCCCTGGACATGCTCCGGGCAGCCCGCGCCTTCGTCCCGCGTACGGGCCGGGCGCTGGGACACGACGTGCTGGTCACCGGGTTCTCCCAGGGCGCCTCGGCGGCTATGGGACTCGCACGGGCACTCCAGGCCGGCGACGATCGGTGGTTCCGGCTCCAAGCCGTCGCGCCGGTCAGCGGCGCCTACGACTTCCGGCACGCCGAGCTGCCGGCGCTGCTCGACGGCTCTCTCGACCCGAAATCAAGTGTGCTGTACTCGGCGTACCTCCTCGTCGCCTGGAACCGGCTGCACCGTCTCTACGACTCCCCCGGCGAGGTCTTCCAGGCCCCGTACGACAGCACGGTCGAGGTGCTGTTCGACGGTTCACACACCGGCCCGCAACTCTTCGCCGGCACACCCGACACCATCGACGCACTGCTCACCCCACACGGCTTCGAGATGCTGCGCCACCCAACCGGCCGACTGGCCAAGGCACTTCGGGTAGCCGACAGCACCTGCGACTGGGCACCACGCGTCCCGGTCCGCTTGTACGCGGCCGACGCGGACGAGCAGGCGGCCAACGCCAACACCGACCACTGCGAGGCCACGCTGCGATCGCACGGCGTGAACGCGGCGGTCGTCGACCTCGGCACCTCCGACTTCGCGGGTTCCAGACACCTCGGCTCCAACGTCGCCGGCACCGCCGCCGTCGTGCGCTGGTTCAGTCGACTGCGCTGAGATCCCGCCGGCCCGCCCCGCCCGCTCCGCACCGACCGGGCCGGTGCGGAGCGGGCGGCAGGTGCGCCGGGCCCGGGGTGTGGACGGCGCGGACCGGGACGGCGTCCCGAACGGGTGGGGACGGGGACGCCGGGCAGCTCTCCCGGCTGGTGTGACCAGGCGGTGCGCGACGAAGCCGAAGCGCGGGACGTGACGGAAATGTGTTCGCCAGCGGGGGGTACCGTTGCTATACGATCACTCGGCCGACCGTCGCGAGGCCGCGACTGGCTCATCCGTGTTGCAGATCCCGGGGGACCGTTGAAGATCCGTCATTCGCTCGCTGCCGTCCTCCTCGCCGCAGCCGCCGCGCCCGTCGCCCTGGGCGCCGCCCCGGCGTTCGCCGACACCGTCCCGACGGGGCAGGAGCAGACCGACCCGGCCGAGACCAAGGCGGACGAGGAGAACCGGGCGGCGATCGAGAGGCTGCTCGTCTACCCGAACGACTACCTGCTCACGGCTCCGAGCGACTACCTGCGCGAGCACGCGGGCCAGGCCCTCGCCGGCACCCCCGCGGACCGGGCGCACTTCCTCGCGGTGGAGGCGGACAGGATCCGCCGGGACGACGCGCGGATCGCGATCCTGCGGACCATGAACGCCGCCGGCCCGGCCGTCACGAAGGCCGCCAACGCCGCGTTCGGCTCGAACGACCTCGACGTGTTCCGCGCCTACCTGAACGTCGGCCAGTACACGGCCCGGACCGAGGACGAGAACCGCGCCAAGCTGCAGCAGCTCCTCGACGACCCGAACAGCGGACCGGGTGTGCGCGAGGGCGCCCAGCAGGCGCTGGCGGGAACCGCCGCGGATGTCGAGCGCTTCCTCGACACGGGGCTGAAGACGGCCGCCGAGCACGACGACCGGGTCCTGCTCAGCCAGATCATGTCCCACGGCGGCCCGGCGGTGAAGAAGGCCGCCAACGCCGCGATGTCCGGCACCATCGAGGACGTCCGCGCCTTCCTGAAGACCGGCCAGTACGTCGCCCGGGCGGAGGACGAGAACCGCGCCAAGGTCCAGGACGTCCTCGCCGACGCGGGCACCGGCCGCCACGTCCGGGAGGCGGCCGAGAAGGCGCTCGCCGGCAGCGCGGCGGACGTCGAGAACTTCCTGAAGACGCAGCTGGAGCCGCTGCGGGCGAGCGACGACCGGATCCACGTCTCGCAGCTCGTCGAGGCCGGGGGGCCCGAGGTCCGCAAGGCCGGCCTCGCCGCGCTCGACGGCGGCATCGCGGAGGTCCGGGCCTTCCTGAAGGAGGGCCAGTTCACCGCCCGGGCCAAGGACCAGGCCGCCGCGAAGACCACTGCCGAGACCGCTACGGAGACCTCGCGGAACGGCTCCGGTACCACCCGGGCGGTCACCACCGTGACCCCCGACGCCACGGCCGCCCCCGTCTCGGCCGCCGGCGGCACGACGACCACCGCGACCACGACCACCGCCACCACGGACGGCCGGAGCGCCGCCGGTGGCTCGCTGGCCGCCACCGGCTCGACCGCCCCGCTCGGGCAGCTCGGCGCCGCCGCAGGCGCGGCCGTCGTGCTGGGCGCCGGCGCGGTCGTCGCCTCGCGCCGCCGCTCGCAGGCCTGATCACCCTCCTCCGCCGGCCGGTCCACACCTCACGCCGGCCGGCGGAGCGTTCCCTGCACACCCGCACCCCGCACCCGCGCCCACGGACGGGCCGCGCGCCCCGCGCTCGGTCCCGGCCCCCGCCCGTACCCGCTCCCCCGTCCCGTGGTGCAGATCCCCCCTTCTCCAGCACGCGGGACGGACACCCGGCCACTGCTCCACACCCCCGGCGCCGTCCACCCGGAGGCGCGCGGCCGATGTTGAGGCGCGACGGCCCCCGGGCTGGAGCGCCCGGGGGCCGCGGCGAGCTGCTGGGCCGCGGCGTCCTCGGCCCCGCTCGTCAAGTGGTGCTGCTCACGAGCGGGCCCCGCAGGGGCGCCGGAACGCCGGTGCTACTTCTGCCAGCCGATGGTCTCGGGCAGCGGGCTGTAGAAGATGGTGGCACCGACGTTGGCGAGGCCCTTCCTGATGCCGTAGGTGGAGGGGCCGCTGTAGAGCGGCAGGAAGGCGTACTGCTGGAGGGCCTTCTGCTCGACCTTGTTGACGGCCGCGACCTGCTGGCCGAGGTCGGCGATCTCGCCGGTGGCGCGGATCTCCTTGTCCAGCTCGGGAGTTCCGGCTCCGGTGATGTTGGAGTCACGGTCCGAGCAGTAGAAGTCGCACAGGTACCGCGCGCCGAAGGGGTCCGTCGAGCGGTTGCCGGAGATGAACAGGTCGAAGCGGCGGTCGCTGAGCACCTTGGAGAAGTCGTTCTCGGAGACCTTGTTGACGTTCACCTTCACGCCGACGGCCTTGAGCATCGCGGTGAGCGCGCCGGCGGTGGCCTTCTCGATGGGGTCGTCGCCGAGCACGGTGTAGCCGAGCTCGAGTTGCTTGCCGTCCTTGGCGCGGATGCCGTCGGCTCCGGGCTTCCAGCCGGCCGCGTCCAGGGTCTTCCGCGCCTCCTGCGGGTCGTACTTCAGGACAGCGGCGACGTTGTCCTGGTAGCCCTGCTGGAAGCTGTAGAGCACCGCCGAGCCGGGCAGCGGCTCCGTGTAGTCGAGGCCCTGGAACCGGATCTTCGTGATCTGCGGACGGTCGATGCTCTCCTGCACCGCCTTGCGGACCTGGACGTCACCGAGGAACGGGGACTTGGCGTTGAGGTACAGCGCGTACTCGAAGGGGCTGCCGCCGCTGCGGATCTCGGCGTCCTTGACCGTCCTCACCTGCTTGAGGTTCTCCGCGGTCCCGACGGGGGCGTAGTCGAGTTCGCCGTTCTTGAAGGCGTTGATCGAGGCGGCGCTCTCCAGGTTGACGTAGACGCGCTTGTCGAGCTTGCCCGGCCGGCCCCACCAGTTGGGGTTGCGCACGAAGGTGATGTTGCCGGAGTGCTCGTCCCAGGTGCCCACGGTGTACGGTCCGGTGCCCCATTCGGGGTGGGCCGTCTTGACGTACGCCTTGTTGAAGTTGTCGACGGTGGCGGCCTGGGGGTGCAGGAAGGTGGTGAACAGCGCGGACCAGGAGGCGTTGACGCCCTTGAAGGTGATGACCGCCTGCTTGTCGTCGGCGCCCCGGGTGACGGAGGTGATGCGGTCGTAGCCGTCGGTGGAGGAGGCCGCGTAGTCCTTGTCCGAGCCGTTGTTGGCCTTCCAGGTGGCTTCGATGGCCCGCCAGTCGATGGGGGTGCCGTCGTTGAAGACGGCCTTGGGGTTGAGGGTGATGACGACCTTCTGGTCGCCGCCCTCGACCGAGACCTTCACGTCGCTGTAGTAGTCCGGGTTGTACTGGACCTCGCCGGTGGGCGAGTAGGTGATGGCGTGGGCGTTGTACCAGGACCAGATCCGCGAGGAGTTCAGGGTGCCGTTGACGTTGAAGGGGTTGCCCTGCTCGTCGAAGGTCCCCGCGGTGGTGTAGGTGCCGCCGTCCTTGATGTTCTCGTACGGCTGGGGGTTGTAGTCGGTGACCGAGGACGCGACCTTGGCGGCGTTCTCGGCGTTCGGCCCGGAGGATCCGCCGGGGGATCCGCCGGAGGCAGACGAGGAGGAGGACGGGGAGGAGCACGCGGTGGCGGCGACCAAGACGGCCGCGGCGAGCGCGAGGGGTAGGGCGAGCTTCCGGCGCATGGGTTGTCCTTGGTGGGAATCGGTGAGAAGGGGGTGGGACGGGGCGGGTGTCAGACCGCGTGGCAGGCGTACTGGTGGTCGGAGCCGTCCGGGGCGCCGACGGTCGCCGGCCGCTCGGTGCGGCAGCGGGTCCGTACGCTCTCGTCGGCCTCCCGGTACAGCGGGCAGCGGTCGACGAACACACAGCCCTCCGGCAGCCGGGTGGCACTGGGCTGCTCGCCCGCGAGGACGACGCGCTCGCGGTGGCGCTCGCGCTCCGGGTCGGGCACCGGGATCGCCGACAGCAGGGCCTGGGTGTACGGGTGCCGGGGTCGGGCGAAGATCTCCTCGGTGGCACCGGACTCGACGATGTGCCCGAGGTACATCACCGCGATGCGGTCGGAGACGTAGCGCACCACGGCCAGGTCGTGGGCCACCACCAGGTATGCCAGGCCCAGTTCGCGCTTCAGCCGGGCGAGCAGGTTGATGATCTCGGCCTGCACGGAGACGTCCAGCGCGGACAGCGGTTCGTCCAGGACCAGGAGTTTCGGCTCGCGGGCCAGGGCGCGGGCGATGCCGACGCGCTGGCGCTGGCCGCCGGACAGGGCGGCGGGGAAGCGGTCGCCCATGGCGCGGTCCAGGCCCACCAGGTCCAGGAGACGGGTGACCCGGGACCGGATGGCCGTCCGGTCGGCACCGGCGGCCTGGAGCGGTTCGGCCAGCAGGTCGAAGACGGTCAGGCGGGGGTCCAGGGCGTCCGTCGGGTCCTGGAGGACGATCTGGACGTCGCGCCGCAGCTCGCGCACCTGGGCCGCCGACCGCAGCGTGGCGACGTCGGTGCCGGCCACTTCGATGCGACCGCCCTCGGGGGCGCGCAGCCGCAGCACCTCGCGCAGCGTGGTGGTCTTGCCGCTGCCGGACTCCCCCACCAGGCCCAGGGTCTCGCCCGCGCGCAGTTCGAAGCTGACGTGGTTGACCGCGTGCAGGGTTCCCACCCGGCGCTTGAGGAGGGCCCCCTTGGTGACGGGGAAGGTCTTGACCAGGTCCTCCACGCGCAGGACCACCTCGCCCGCGGTCCGCTCTCCGGCGCGGGACGGCGGCACGGCAGCGGCGCGCCCGGCCGGGTCGAGGGTTCCGTCGGCGATCTCCCGCGCGCGGTGGCAGGCGACGCGGCCGCGCTGCCCGACCGGTGCGGTCGAGTCCGGTGCGGTCGAGTCCGGTGCGGTCAGGTCCGGTTCGGTGGTCCGGCACACGTCCTGGGCCACCGCGCAGCGGGGCGCGAAGGGGCAGCCGCCGGGCAGGCCGACCAGGGAGGGAGGCTCGCCGCCGACCGGGATCAGGGGCCGTTCGACGCCGCTGTCCACGGTGGGGACACTGGCCAGCAGCCGGGCGGTGTAAGGCATCGTGGGGCGGCGGAAGAGCTCGTCGACGCTCGCGTGCTCGACGATCCGTCCGGCGTACATGACGGCGACGTCGTCGGCGTGGCCCGCCACCACGCCCAGGTCGTGGGTGATCAGGACGAGGCCGGCGCCGGTCTCGCGCTGGGCCAGGCGCAGCACGTCGAGGATCTGCGCCTGGACGGTGACGTCGAGCGCCGTGGTGGGCTCGTCGGCGACGAGGACCGAGGGCTTGTTGGCGATGGCCAGGGCGATGACGACGCGTTGGCGCATGCCGCCGGAGAACTCGTGCGGGAACGACTTGGCGCGTTCGCGCGGGTCGGGGATGCCGACCAGGTCGAGCAGTTCCACCGCCTGCTCCCACGCGTCCTTCTTCGACAGTTCCCGGTGCACGCGCAGGGCCTGGGAGAGCAGCCGACCGACGCTGAAGATGGGCGTGAGCGCGGACATCGGGTCCTGGAAGACCATGCCGATGTCCTTGCCGCGCACCCGGGAGAGGCCCTTGTCGTCCATCGCCGCCAGGTCGCGGCCGCCCAGCAGGATCCGGCCGCCGAGGCGCGCGGTGGGCGGCAGCAGGCCCATGACGGCGAGGGCGGTGGCGGACTTGCCGGAGCCGGACTCGCCGACGATGCCCAGGGTGCGCCCTGGCAGCAGATCGAAGCCGATGCCGCGCACGGCCTCCACCGGTCCGGCCTCGGAGGGGAAGGAGACGCTCAGGTCGCGTACGGACAGGACGGGTGCGGGCTCGGTGGGCCCGGCCGGGGAGCCGGCCACGGGCCCGGTGTGGTGGGCGGGTGCGAGGGTCATCGTCGGCCTCCTGCCGCGCCGGTGGTGGACGTGGGGTCGAGGGCGTCGCGCAGGCCGTCGCCGACGAAGGTCATCGAGACGGTGAGCAGGACGGTCAGCCCGGCGGGGAAGGCGAAGAGCCACGGGGCGCTGGTGATGGTGCCCGCGCCGTCGGCGAGCATCGTGCCCAGCGACACGTCCGGGGTCTGCACGCCGAAGCCCAGGAAGGACAGGGCGGTCTCGCTGAGCACGGTGGAGACCACGCCCAGGGTGAGGTTGACGATGAGCAGGGAGCCCAGGTTCGGGATGATGTGGCGCACCACGATGCGCAGGGGGCGCACGCCCATGTACTCCGCGGCGCGCACGTAGTCGCGCTCGCGCAGGGACGTGGACACCGACCAGACCACGCGCGCGGTGGACATCCAGCCGAACACCGTCAGCACGAGGATGAGGACCCGCCAGTCGCCCGCCAGCCGGTGCGAGACCAGGGCGAGGATGAGGAAGGAGGGCACGATCAGCAGGAAGTGGATGACGGCGAGGGTGGTCTTCTCCACCCGGCCCCCGAAGTAGGCCGCGCCCGCGCCCACGACCGCGGCGATGGCGACGGTCAGCACGGACACGCTCACCGCGATCACCAGCGAGCGCTGGAGGCCGTGCACGGCGGCGGCGTAGACGTCGTTGCCGCCCTGGTTGGTGCCGAACCAGTGCTCGGCGCTGGGGGCCTGGGTCAGTGCCGAGAAGTCGGCGTCCGCGTAGCCGTACGGGGTGAACAGGTCGCCGAGCGCGCTGAACAGCACGAGCAGCAGGAAGATCACCACGCCGGCGACGGCGATCCGGTTGCGCAGGAAGCGCCGTAGGTAGAGACGGCGACGGCCCAGATAGTGCCCGTCGTGCCCGTCGTGCCCGTCATGCCTGTCGCGCCCATCGTGCCCGGCGTGCCCGGTGGGCCCGGTGGGCGGCGGATCGGCGGCTTGCGCGGGTGCGATGGCGAGTACGCCTTCGGAGGTCGCGTCGGGGCTCACAGGGGTGCCCATCTCAGCTCACCCGCACTCTCGGGTCGAGGAGAACGGTGGCGATGTCCGCGAGGATCGCGCCGATCGCGGTCAGGGCGGCGGCGAAGGCGGCGGTCGCCACGGTGCCGTGCACGTCGTTCTTGCCGATGGTCTGGATGAAGTACTGGCCCATGCCGTTCCAGCCGAAGATCGTCTCCGTGAGGACCGCGCCGGTGAAGACGGCCGGGATGCTGAAGGCCACGGACTGTGCGGTGGGGATCAGGGCGGTGCGCAGGGCGTGCCGGCGGATCGCCTGGGCACGGGTGAGCCCGGTGGCCCGGGCGGTGCGCACGAAGTCGGAGCCGATGACGTCCAGCAGCAGGGAGCGCTGGGTGAGGTGGTAGCCCACGTAGCCCGTCAGGGTGAGCGTCAGCGTCGGCAGGATCAGGTGCAGCAGCCGGTCACCGACCGTCGCCCAGAACCCTTCCACGCCGGGCGAGTTCTCCCCCGCGACGTACAGGAAGTGCCAACCGGCCTGCTCGTTCAGCCGGATGGCCAGCAGCACCAGGGCGAGGGCGGCGATGGACACCGGGACGTTGAACAGCGCCATGGAGAGGGCCTGGGCGGCCCGGTCCCTCCAGCCGTACTGGCGCGAGGCGGTGTGGACCGCGAGGGCGACACCGACGACGACCGACAGGACCGTCGCGCCGATCACCAGTTCGGCGCTGACGAGGGAGCGGTAGCCGATCTCCCCGTTCACCTGGACCCCGACCGGGGAGCGGCCCCAGTCGAAGTGCAGGACCACGCTGGTCAGCCAGTCCCACCAGCGGTGGAGCAGCGGCTCGTGCGGGTCGAGGTTGTAGGGGGCCAGGGCCCGGGATATCTGCTCCTCGGTGCGGACCGGACGCAGTTCCTTGAAGTTCGAACGCGGGTCGAGGAACCAACTGGCGAGGAAGTACGTGGCGTTGGTGGCCATGGCGATCACCAGGAACCAGCCCGCCGCCCTGCGTGTCACGTACCGGAGCACGGGCGGCACCTCCCCACCAGGTGCGGCGGGTGCGCCTGGGGAACGTCGGGTCTGGAGGAGGTACGCATGCAGGTGGAAACCTTCTGGGGCGAGAGCCGGGTGCACGATCGTGCAGATGCCAGTCTGTGTACGACTGGTGCGCGACGCCAGTGATCTGGGCATATGTACATGGGAACGAAACACCCCCGCAGCAAAGAGGCGTTGAACCCACTCCCCCGTTCACATTCGCAGGTGGCCGGGTCGACGACGTCTTCCCGAAACACCTCGACTCCCCCCACACACAAGTCGAGCGAACCTGTGGGGCCATGGAGCACAGGTACCTGCTCAGGGGGCGGGCCGGGTGCGCAGGGTGCGGTCGGCGAGGGTCGCCAGGACCAGGACGACGCCGACACCGACCATGATCCAGGCGATGAGGTGCATGCCGCGGTCGGAGACGTGGGTGCGGAAGACGATGCCGGTGATTGCGGAAGCGACGATCGAGCCGAGGTAGCCGAAGGTGCGCAGCAGGCCGGAGGCGGTGCCGAGTTGATCGGCGGGAGCGTGTTCGTAGAGGGCGGTCTGGTTGCCCGCGCCGGACGTGCCCATGGCGACGCCGAAGATGAGCGTGACCACCACGACCCATCCGATCCAGCCCGAGGTGCTGAGCAGCAGTACGCCGGCGGATCCGATGAGGCAGGCCAGGGCCGCTGCCATGACCGGTCCGCGCACCGGGTTGTGCCGGGAGACGAGCGAGATCACCAGGCCGGACATGAGCGTCATGGGCAACAGGAGCAGTCCGGCTTCGGTCCCGGACAGGCCCCGGACGCTCTGGGCCCACTGGGTGACGCCGTAGAGCACCACGTACGCGCAGACCAGGACCAGCCCGTAGCGAAGATAGGTGCTGGTCAGGGCCCGGTTGCCGGCGAGCAGGCGCAGGTCGAGGAACGGGGTGCCGGCTCGCAGCTCCCACAGCACCAGGGCGATCCACAGCACGGCGGAGATCGCCAGCAGGTACCAGTGGGCGTCGGGCAGGGCGAACAGGAACAGCAGCAGCGTGATCATCGCGGCGGCGAACCCGGCGATGCCGATCACATCCAGGGCGGCCGCGACGTCCCGGGCGCGTCGGCTGCGGTCCGGTGGGCTGTCGGACGGGCTGTCGGACGGGCTGTCGGGTGGGACCCAGGCCACTGTCGTGACCAGCGCGACGAGTGCGACCGGAACGTTGATGAAGAACACGGACCGCCAGCCCAGCGCGGCCACCAGAACACCGCCCAGGGGCAGCCCGAGCGAGGCGGTGGCGATGCCGGCGATCTGCAGGCCGCCCAGCACTCCGCCCGGCGGCTTGTCCAGACCGGCGTCCTCGGCGCGGCGGCGGATCAGCAGCATGGCCGTCGGATAGGCGCACGAGGTGCCCGACCCGATCAGCACTCGGCTGATCAGGAGGATCGGAAGACTGTCGGCAGCGCCGCCCATGAGTCCTCCGACGATGACGAGTCCGATTCCGGCCAGGAACACCCGTCGTGGGCCGAACACGTCGGCGGCCTTGCCCGCGGTGGGCTGGGCGATCGCGCTGGCCAGGTACAGGGCCGTGACCAGCGCGGCGGTCTGCCCGATCGACACGCCGAGTCCGTGGGCGATCGGTACGAGGGCCGTGGCGATCAGCGAGCTGTTGATCGGGTTGAGCGCCGAACCTACGAACAACGGGGTGGTGAATCGCCAGGAGAACGGACGCCCGGGCGGTATCCCGTTCACCGGCGGGGCGTTGGTCGTCGGTCCGGGAGCTGGCATCGGAATCTCCAGTACATGGTGGTCGCAGAGGCTCGGCGAGGCGCCCGGGCGACAGCGTGGCGGCATCCGGGGTCGCGGGCTCATCGCTGGTGGAGGACTCGCCCAGGACGTCGGCGACGTGGTCGACGAAGGTGACGGCGGCGGGACGAGGCGTCGCACGGCGCACGGCGCACGGCGCACGCCGGACCAAGGCCTGCACGGCTGACGGCGTGGTTCGTTCGAGTGGATTCGTGTCGCGCAGCGGTGCGACGGCGGTGTGCGGAGGTGGGAGGCGGTCATGACGGTCCGTTGGCCTCCCCTCGTACGCGAGGATATGGGACTTGCGAGCTGAGGGAACATCAGTTCGCCGGAACCGACTTCGCGGTGGTGCGGATGATCTGGCCGTTTCCGTGGCGAGGGAGTCTGCCACTGGCGCAGCAGCGGGAGGTTCGCATGGTGGTTTAGGTTGGAATCCACGGGGAGCCGGCGACAGGTCCAGGACGAGAGCCCACCAAGCAGTCGCCCGCCTCCGGCCCTGCTTCCCGCTCTGCTTCCTGCCCTGCTTCGTGCTCAGCTTCGTGCTCTGATCGGAGAACTCGCGTGTTCACCAACAACACACACCCCGTCGTGGTCCTGCACGACCTGGACGACGTCCGCGCCGAGCTCCTGGCGGAAATACAGACGGCGGGCGCGGCGGAGCGACCCGGGTTGGAGGCAGCCCTGCGTGTGGTGGATCGCCAGATGATCGTGGCGGACGAGGAGCGTGTCCGCCGGTGGGCGAGCCGGATCCTGTCCGCGGCGGACGTCGACCCCGTGCTGGAGCCGGTCCGGGCCGTGAAGGTGCTGCGGGACGCCGTCCCGGGGCTGGGGCTCATTTCAGCGAACGACCTGGTGAAGTCCGTTCTCCCCCGCTGACACGGGCGAGGCGCGGCAAGCCGGGGCGGGGCCGCCGTGTACATCAGCTGAGGAGCCGCGGAGCTGAGGACCCGCACACCCGCGGCACGACCACGGCGACTGCTGCGGGTCGGACTGCCGCCAGGTCGGACGCCCGCGCCGGCCGCCGCGCCGGCGAGGACGCCGCAGGCCCCGCCTCGGCGTCGAGCGTGGCCCGCGGCTGCCGGAGGACCGCGCTACCGGGGTCGGTTCGTCGGGCCCAGACCTGGAAGCGGCGTGGTCCACCAGCGGGCCTTGTACAGCTCGGTTCCGGTCAGGGCGAGCGTCCCGTCGGGGTGGTGGAAGGTGACGGCGGAGGTACACCAGGAGCAGGGCCCCGCGTGATCGGGCGTGACGGTGAGCAGGCGACCGGTGACGGGCTCACTGCCCACGCTCTTGATCCCGCGGGCCGAGTCCTCCGCGCCCAGCCCGACGGCTTCGAAGCGGTCGAGGTGTGAGTCGTAGCGCCACAGGCGGTCGCCGGTGCTGACCCAGAACGTCCCCGGCACGGAGCGCACAGGTGCGAGGTCGTGTCCCCCGACTTCCGGAAGGGGGACGCTGCGTTCGGGGGTGAGGGACGGGATGTCGGGCGTGCCACCGACCCGGAGGGCCAGCAGGGTGTCGTCCCCGAGCACCCAGAGCAGCTCCGCGCCCTCGTCCCACTGCACGGCGTGGGCCCCGTCGAGTTCCTGCTCGGTATAGGTGGTGCTGCGAGGCCCCTCCGAGGCCGCGTACAGCCGCACCCATCCACCGGTGCTGGCGACCACGGCGACGTTGCCGTCCGGTAGGAGCTCCGCGCTGTGGGGGTTGACGGAGGTGCCGAGGTCCGTGGCCCAGATCGGCGTGCCGGTCGCCGTGTCGACCAGGGCTGCCAGGCCACCCGAGGCGGTGACCAGGAGGGAGCCTTCACCGTCGAGCACCACGTCCCTGGCCTCGGTGGGCCTGGCCCAGCTGCGGGCCGGCTCCAGGTCGGCCAGCCGATCGTCGCCGTCAGCGGTCCACGACCACACCACCGGCAACCGGTCGGCCTCGGGTTCGGCCTCCCGCGCCGTCTCGCCGTCCAGGACGAGAACCTGCCGGGACGCCTGATCGACCGCGACGATCAGCGCACTGCCCCGAACGCCGGCCTGCCCGGACCCCGGGTCGGTCTGCCCGGGCCCCGGGTCGGCCGCAGCGAGCGGCGGACCACCCGGCACGGGTGCCCGCCCGGCCTCCTGATCAGCCGCGATGACCACCGCACTGCCGCGGGGCTCTCCGCCGCTGCCGTCCACGGCATGCGGGACGGGGGTCGAACACGCCGTCAGCATCAGGCCGCCCAGGACGGATCCCACCCTGAGGCCCGCTCCGGCTCTTGCGCACACTGCCACGTCCCTTTCGCGAGATTATTTTCAGACTTTCCACTCTGCGTCCCGGCGCCCCGGCCCGGCGTCATCCTCGTCGCGGCGTCCGGGTGAACTCGCCCCAGCGGGCCCTTGACGTCATCCGTATAGACCGCGTGCGCGTCCGGTGGAAGCATTGGTGCCAACGGGTGACCTACAGTCACCTCGAAGTTCTCCCCAAGGAGAGTCATGCGGATCAGCACGCGCATGCGCGCGGCCTCGGCTGTGCTCACCGTCATCGCGGGCAGCCTCACGTTCGCCACGGTCGGAGCGGGAACCGCCAGCGCGGGCAGCCTCACGTTCGCCACGGTCGGAGCGGGAACCGCCAGCGCGGCCGACTGCGGCCAGGTGCTCGGACCTGCCCGCACCATCGTGGCCGGCGGCCAGTCGATCGGTCGGGCCTACCTCGCCTGGAACTCCTGCAGCAAGCAGGCCTACACCGAGATCAACCTCTGGAACACCAACTACGTCAACGGCAACTGGCACGGCGGCCTGATCGACGTGAAGTCCAGCTCGAACTACAACTCGAACACGGGCTCGCCCCAGCCGAACGTCGGCTCGTGGTGGTGGGACTCCGGATACATTCCGGTGACCGGTGTTTCGAACACCCGCCTCTACCACGGCAACTGGAACTTCACCGCCGGCGGCCACAACTGCAACGGTCAGACCGTCACATGGAACTTCTCCAACGGAAGCTACGACAGCAGCCAGGAGTCCCTGCCGCACTGCGACTGACGCTGACCGGCTCCCCCGGGCGGCCCCGTTCCGCGGGAACGGGGCCGTCCAGGCGGCGGACCGGTCGTCGGCGTTCGGGCGGGAGAGAGCGGCCCGCAGCTCCGGCTGGGCCTCCTCGGTGGGCGGGTACTGGCCAGCACCCGCATCCGCGCGCCGGCGCTGACGCCGCGCGCCCGACGGGCCGCCCGCGGCTGGAGCCCGCCACCCGGGGAGGATGGCGGGCTCCTTCGCGTTCGGGCTCGCCGTGCGTGCTCAGGCCCGGCGCAGCACCCGGCGCAGCCAGAGGGCGCCGGCCCCGGCGGCCGTCAGGGCGAGGCCGCCGAAGGCGAGGCCCGCGGTGTGGTCGGTCCCGGTGGAGGCGAGCTGGACGGATGACGGCGCGGCAGGCTGCGCGGCGTCGGCGACGCGGGCCTGCTGGATGGACGGCGCGGTGGAGGTGGTGGATGGGCCCGCCGGAGCCGAGGCGCTCGGGGCGCTCGGGGAGGACGCGGAGACCGGCACGGCGGCGCCGGCCGGGGCCGACGGCGCCGAGGAGGAGGACGGGCTCGGCTCGGGCGCCTTCGTGGCGGCGGGCAGCACCTGAATCGTCGAGCGGGTACCGCAGTTCGTGGTTCCCCGGAACGGCTGGCCCTCGTTGACGAACACGCACGGGCCGAGCGTGGTGGTGCCCGCCGGAGTCTTCGCGTCGTACGACACCCGCACCCGGGCGACGGCCTTGCCACCCGACCGGAGGCTGGAGTCACGGCCCTGGAGGTACACCCCGTAGGGGTCGTCGGGCGCGATTCCGGCCACCTTGTCCAGCGTCCGCCAGGCCCCGTCCGCCGTACGCACCTGCACGGTCGCGTACCGGTCCACGAACAGGACGTTGCCGAGGTTGGTGTAGTCGGACGGCGTGGGGTTGTCGAGGGTGGCGTCGAACTCGACCGGCGCGCCGCCCGCGACGACGGTGGCGGGCACGTGGTCGAGCGAGCTCGTGATCGAGGTGACCTTGATCGTGCTGGTCACCTCGGCCTGCGCCGGCTCGTGGGGGTCGACGACGACGGCGGAATGCAGGGCGATGGACCGGAAGCCGCCGTTGGTGGCACCGTTGTGGGGCAGGCCCATCGGCGCGCCGATCCGCAGGTCGACCCTGAGGGTCCGCCCGGCCGGGACGGTGAGCCCGGGCACCGTCCCGTCGTACACGACGCCTCCGGAGGTGCCGGTCATCACCAGGGGCACCGACTTCCACGTACCGTCGGCCGGGTCCCTGAAGTCGATGACGATCGCGTCCGACGGCGTTCCGACGTCGGTGACGGTCTGCAGCTCCAGGTTGTAACCGGTGCTCTCCTGGCCCGAGTTGGTGATGTCCTCGGTGAACTCGACCGGCCCACCGGCGAATCCGACCGAGGCCGGGGCCTGGACGGAGAGCGAGGTGTGCGACGGCTCTCCCGCGAAGGCCACCGGGGCGGCGGCCACGACCGATCCGCAGACTGCGGCGACGCCGAGGGCGGCGACGACGATGGCACGACGGGTACGACGGGTACGACGAACATGAACGATGGCGGACACAGTTCTCCCCTGAAACCGTGCTGCGGGCAGGCCGCAGCAGCGCGCTGATGACTGATGACTGATGACTGATGACTGATGACTGAATGACTGATGGCGAGCGGGCCGCAGCAGGTTTGTGTGCGGCCGGGGGGGCGACCACGGCCCCGCTTCTCACTGTCATAGACGTGGAGCCCGGCCAAAGGTTGCAGGCGGCCGGAAAGAAGTTCCTCCCCATCTCCGGACACTGCCGACGACGAGCGATCTCGGCGCAGCCGGGCCGTCAGCCCCAGCGGGCGGATCCCGACAGGCCCCTGACACACCCTCAAGTTACTATCGGGTATTTTTAAGGGGCCTCACATCTCCACCCTCGCGCCGTTCCCCGACGGCGCGTTCCAGGACGCGATCGTCTCGGGCCTGAAGGCCTCGGTGGCGGCGGGCAACAAGCTGACCGTGCGGGTCCTGGTGGGGGCCGCCCCCCTTTACAACATCACCGCGCTGCCGACCAGTTACCGGGACGACCTGCTGGCCCGGCTCGGCCCGGCCGCCGCCGGCGTCACGCTGAACGTCGCCTCGATGACCACCTCGAGGACCGCCCTGTCCTGGAACCACTCCAAGCTGCTGGTGGTGGACGGCCGCAGCGTGATCACCGGCGGCATCAACAACTGGAAGGACGACTACATCGACACCACCCACCCGGTGTCCGACGTCGACCTCGCGCTGACCGGCCCCGCCGCCGCCTCGGCCGGCTCCTACCTCGACACCCTGTGGGGCTGGACCTGCAAGAACACCGGAGTGCTGTCGAACACCTGGTTCGCCTCCAGCAACGGCGCGCCCTGCCTGCCGAACCTGGAGAAGGACGCCAACCCCGGCCCGGTGCCGGCCACCGGCAACCTGCCGGTGTTCGCGATCGGCGGCCTGGGCGTCGGCATCCGGAGCGCAGACCCGGCCTCCACCCACCAGCCGGACCGGCCGGCCGCCTCCGACGCCAGGTGCGGCCTGGTCGCCCTGCACGACAACACCAACGGCGACCGCGACTACGAGACGGTCAACCCCGAGGAGAGCGCGCTCCGGGCCCTGGTGGCCGGCGCCACCAGCCACATCGAGATCTCCCAGCAGGACCTGAACGGCACCTGCCCGCCGCTGCCGCGCTACGACCTGCGCCTCTACGACCTGCTCGCCGCCAAGCTCGCCGCCGACGTGAAGGTGCGCATCGTGGTGAGCGACCCGGCCAACCGCGGCACGGTCGGCAGCGGCGGCTACTCGCAGATCAAATCCCTCTCCGAGATCAGCGACGCGCTCCAGGCCCGGCTGGCGGCCCGGACCGGCGACGCGTCCGGCGTGAGGGCCACCATGTGCCGGAACCTCCAGCTCGCCTCCTTCCGCGCGGCGCCGACCGCGACCTGGGCCGACGGTCACCCGTACGCACTGCACCACAAGGTCGTCGCGGTCGACGGCTCGGCGTTCTTCGTCGGCTCGAAGAACCTCTACCCCGCCTGGCTGCAGGACTTCGGCTACCTGGTGGAGAGCCCGGACGCGGCCGCCCAGCTCGACGCGAACCTGCTGGCACCCGAGTGGCGCGACTCGCAGGCCGCCGCCACGGTCGACCACACCCGCGGCATCTGCCCGAACTGAGCGCGTTCTCCGTCCGTCAGGATCTTCCGGGGCCGCCGACGTCTCAGCACCTCGGGGCGCCGGACGGTCCTGCCGACGTCGTAGCGGGGTGCCCGGTGTCCGTTCTCGGCGCTGGGTGTCCATGAAGTCGCCCTCGATCAGGCAGTGCGCCGTGCTCGTCTCCTGCAGCACTGCCGACACCTCCCAGCCGACCGTCGTCGTTCCGACGCCCGCACCACCACCGATGAGCAACAGTTCGTAGGCCATGGCGGGCCGTCATGGCAGGCCCGGGCCGCCGCCGCGATGGGAATTCGGCGGGCCCGCCAGGGTTCGCCGTCAGAGTTCGCCCGCCAGGATCCGGCGCTCCTTCTGCGGATCGATGCCGAGCACGTCGCCCTGTAGACCCTGGGTGTAGGGCTCCTCGCGCGGGCCGCGTTCCTGCAGCCAGGCCCAGGTGTCATGCACCGTCTCGGCGAGCGGGCGACAGCGCAGCCCGGCCGCCGCAGCTGCCCGGGAGTCCGCCCGCCAGATCGCGCCGGCGCTCCCGTTGTCATCGAACTCCGGGTACCAGAGTGGGAGTTCGCTCCACGGCCGGACGCCGGCCGCACGCAGCCGCTGGTCCTCAACCCAGACCAGTTCGGCGTTCGAACCGCTGGCCGCCGCACAGGCCGTGAGCAGTTCGCCGTAGGTGCTCGACCCCGGCAGCGAGGTGGTCACGAACCGGCCGCCGACGCCGCGTTCCCCCAGGTCCAGCCCGAAGGCGGCGAAGTCCCTGGCATCGACCAGTTGGATCGGCAGGTCCGGCCTGCCGGGGGCCAGCACGCGCCCGCCGCGCGCCGTCCGCTCCAACCACCAGGGCAGCCGCCCGATGCTCTCGTGCGGGCCGATCAGCAGACCGCAGTTGAGGACGGTCGATCGATCGGTGCCGAACTGTTCGATCACCGACCGCTCGCAGCCCGCCTTGAGCGCGGTGCTGAATGGCAGGCCGGGTGGCGAGTCGGCCGGGCAGTCGTGCAGCGGCGAGTCCTCGTCGACCGGCCGGTCGGGCCAGCGGGCGAAGGCGTGGACCGAGGAGACGAAGACGTAGTGGCTCGCGTGCTCGCGCAGCAACCGGGCCGAGGTGGCGACGGCGTGCGGCTGCTGGCCGCTGGTGTCGATCACCGCCTCCCAGGCCCGGTCGGGGCCCGGCGCCCGCTGGACCAGCGCGGCCAGGTCACCGGCATTGTGGCGGTCGCCGCGCACCGTCACGGTGCCCGGCAGGTCGGGTCCGGAACGGCCTCGGTTGAACACGGTGACCTCGTGGCCCCGGGCCAGGGCCTCCGTGACGAAGGCGCGGCCGAGGAACACCGACCCGCCGAGAACGAGGATTCGCATGTGACGATCGTGCCCCGGAGGCCGTGCCGCAGAACCGTGCGGCATCCGGCGGGTTCTCCCGGTCCCGCTGAGTGGCCGAGGCCCGGGCCGGACCGGACCGGGCCGGGCCGGACCGGACCGGGCCGGACCGGACCGGGCCGGGCCGTAGCCGTGGCAGCGGCGGTGACGCGTGCCGTGTCCGTGGGCGAGCTCGTCGCCGCACTGCGGGGGGGGCGGTGGTCAGCGGCAGGGGGGATCGCTTGGGGACGGTCCGGGGGGCGGGAAAGGAGAGCCCGGCGCGGGCGAGGTGCAGGAGGCCAGTTCCCGAAGCAGCTCGGCGCGCAGTTCGAGGTCCGGGCCGGGGTCGGCGGCGAGTGCGCGGGTGGAGTCGATGGATTCCATGCATCCGGGCTCTCTCTCGCGCGGTATCCGGCATACGCCCGCGGACTCGTTGCGACCGATCCGGGCCGATCCGGATACTCGGTGCGCAAGCCGGCGCGGGCCTGCGCGGCCGCCGCCGTCGAGGAAACGAGGAACCCATGCGACTGATCGCCGTCGAAGAGCACTTCCTGCCGTCCGAGCACGGAAAGGAGGTGATGGCCGGGTATGGCCTGCCACCCGCTGCGGCGGGCCCGTTGGCGGATCTCGGCGCGGGTCGGATAGCGGTCATGGATGCGGCCGGCATCGATGTCCAGGTGCTGTCGGTGGTCGCTCCGGCCGCTCAGGAAGTACCTCGTCCGCGTGCGGTTGACCTGGCGCGGGCGCTGAACGACCGGGCGGCAGAGGCGATCCGGCAGTACCCGGGGCGATTCCGCGCGCTGGCGAGTCTGCCCATGCCCGTCCCTGAAGCCGCCGCAGCCGAAGCCTTCCGTGCGGTGCGCGATCTGGGGTTCTGCGGAGTCATCATCAACGGCCATACCGGTGGCCGATTCCTCGACAGCGCCGAGTTCGAACCGGTCCTCGCGGCGGCGGAGGAGCTCGGGGTCCCCGTATACCTGCACCCGACATATCCGCCGGCTGCTGTCATCAAGGCATACGGAGCAGGTCTCGACCCGGCTGTCGCTGCGTTGTTGATGACCGCAGGGTGGGGCTGGCACGCCGAGACCGGGATGCACGTCCTGCGCATGGTGCTGGGCGGTGTGTTCGACCGGCACCCGCGTCTGCAGGTCATTGTCGGGCACATGGGGGAGAACCTGCCGTTCTCCCTGCTGCGCGCCGATGAGGTCCTCAGCCGTCTGCGGCCGGGGAACGAGTCCGTCGCCGACACGGTGCGCTCCCACGTCCACCTCACGATCAGCGGGTACACCACCGTCGCTCCCCTGCAATGTGCGCTGACGGTGTTCGGAGCCGACCGGCTGATGTTCTCCACGGACTATCCCTTCGGAGACCCCGTCCAACACGCCACGTTCCTGCAAACCGCTCCGCTCAGCCCCGAGGACCGCGACAAGATCGCGCACACCAACGCTGAACGCCTTTTCAACATCTGAGACTTGATGTCGCCCTTCCAGGTGGCAGTGGCCGACGCGGCGCCAGCACGGGTTCTCCACCCATCCCCTTCGACCAAACACGAGGGCGCCTCATGCAAGTGACCCACCACCGAAACACCAGGGGCGGCACGCCACTCGTGAGCAGACCGCGCAGACCGCAAAACAGCAGGCGGGCACGGCGCCGGGCACCAGAACGGCGTCCTGCCCGGGCGGTTCCCCGCAGGCCCGACGCCGCGCGCGCTCCGCTCAATGGAGAGTGCCTCCGATCCCCGGTACACCCGCTTCCTCCACACCGAGTCAACCGATCAGCTCGAACCGACGCCGAAGGTCCGCAGTTCGTAGTAGTCGCCGCTGTACGTGCCGTCGGGTCCCTTCTGGAGCATGAAGGCCACCGGGCCGGAGCGGTGGAGCGGGCTGTCGATGGGGGCCCGGCCGGCGGCGAAGGCGGTGTCCACTCGGGGCTTCATGGCGTCCAGCCAGGTCTTGGTGGACTCCGGTTCCGCTCCTGGGTGATCCAGGCCGGCGCAATCATGGAGGAAATCGGCTTGCTTCGCGGCGGTGGCCGTCACGTGGCAGGACCAGGTCGTCAAGTCGCCGTCGATGGTCCACGCCGCGGCGATCCACATCGCGGTGTTCCCGTCCTGCTTGACGCCCGAGGCGTGCCAGACCGTCGGCCGGCCGGGGAAGTCGACCTTCTCCCGGGCCTTCATGGCGATGCCCCAGGTGGTGGCCAGGTGGTTCAGATACGACTCGCCGGTGTACCCGGGCTCGATCACCTGGCTCCTGACCGTCGGAGCCTCGGCGGCGGCCACCGGCTCGGTGGGCCAGTCCGCCGGACTCCCCACGCTCGGGGCGGCGCTGGAGGGTGCTGCCGTGCCAGCCGGGGGCGGTAGGTCCGGGCCTTCGCCTGGGCCGAGCCGAGTGGCGGCTTCGACTCCGGGCCGGTGCGGCTCCTTGCCGTGCGAGGACGAACAACTGGCCAGGACGGCGAGGGTCGCTGCGGTCACGGCAAGGCGCGTCAGGGGGTGACCGGCACTCAAGAACGGCTCTTTCGGGCTGCGGTGTCGCGCGGTCGACCAGGACGGCCCCGCTCGCCGACGCGAACGACGCCCTGGTCCCGCTCTGGGGGTCGTGCCTGATCCTGGCCGCCGCGATCGCCCTGCTGGCGGGCGCGACCGCGCTCTTCCTCAGCCGACGGCGGCGTCTGGAGGGCCGGCCGCAGGCCGAGCGGCTCTGGAACCAGGCCTGGTACTGCGCCCGGTGCGGCACCGCTCACTTCCCGCCCACCTCCGGGCAGGGCACCCAGGCGCTCGTCCTCGCGGACTTCCGCAAGGCGGTCTGGACGGCCGGCGGCTACGGCGACCTCGCCGAGCAGTACCGGCCGTAGGCACACGTCCGCCCGGCCTGGCCCGGCTGGGGCGGGCGTGCGTCTGCGGGGCGGGTGAGGCGGTTCGTGCTGGTGGGGCCGTGTCAGCGGGAGGGGCCGATGCCCCAGGCGGCGGCCCGGGCGGCCGCGGCCGCGCGGTTGGGCAGGTCGAGCTTGGCGAGGATGTGCTCGATGTGGGTTCCCACCGTGCGGGGCGTGATGTGCAGGCGCTCGGCGATCTGCCGGTTGGTGCGGCCGGCGGTCAGTTCGGCCAGCACCTGGAGTTCGCGTGGCGAGAGCCCGCCGGGCCGGGGCGCGTTCGCGGCCGGGCCGGGCGCGGCGAGCGCCTCGGGTGGCGGGCCCGCGTGGGCGGTGACGGCCGCCGCGAGGGCCTCGGTGAGGAGGGTGACCACGGCGCGCGCCGGATCGGGCGCGCGCCGCGGCCGGCGGGTGCTGACGTTCAGCATGCCGACGTACCGGCCGTCGGCGGCGAAGAGGCACTGGGCCACGCCGTCCTCGATACCGAGGGGGCACAGCACCTCCCGGAAGCCCGGGGATGCCGCCAGGAGCCGCCCGGGAACGTCCCCGAGCCACAGGGCGCCCCGGGCCGGCCTGCGGAGCACCGGGAACACCGGGTCGCGGTGCAGGCGGGTCTCGATGTAGGCCGTGGCGTCGTCCGGGTAGCTCCCGGCCAGGGTGGTGTGGCGCCGGCGCAGCGGATCCCACCTGGTCAGGGAGGCGTGGTCGTACTCCACCACCTCCGACAGCGCCGCCAGGACCGCGTCGACGCCGCCCGCACCGCTCGTGGCGCTCCTGGCGGCCTCGCGCACGTGCAGGGCCGCCTCCAGGATGTCCGCACCGCCGCGCCGTGTTGCCATCATCCAAGGATGATCATGTGCCCGGGTTGCGTCAATCGCGCAGGGTGTCGTGCACGACCTGTCCGTCCACGACGGTCAGGACGACGGGCATCGCCGGGATGTCGTGGGCATCGGCGGCGAGCAGGTCCCCGTCCAGCACGCAGAGGTCGGCGACCTTGCCCACCTCCAGGGAGCCCTTCCAGTCGTCGGCGAAGTCCTGCCAGGCCGCGTCGATGGTGTAGGTGCGGATCGCCTCGGCCAGACCGATGCGCTGCTCGGGACCGCTGACCCGGCCGTCGGCCTTCGACTCGCGCAGCACCATGGTCGCCACGCCCTGGCGCCAGTCCGGGAACGTGACCGGGGCGTCCGACCCGCTCGCGACCCGCACCCCGGCGTCGATGGCGTCGCGGTAGGGCCAGGCGTAGGCGGCCCGCTCGGCGCCGACGAAGTCCTCCTCCATGTCGGCGACGGTCCACTTGATGGTGGGGTTCATGTTGACGCCGAAGCCGTGCGCGGCCAGCACCTCCATGCCGTACGGGGTGAGGAAGTCGCCGTGGATGACGTAGTGGCGGGCGTCTGGCCGCGGGTGCTCGGCCATGGCCGCGGCGAAGGCGTCCGCGACGGTGTCGATGGCCCGGTCGCCGGTGACGTGGACGCCCACCTGGTGCCCGGCGGCGTGGGCGTGGCGGATGATGGCGGCGATCTCGGCGCTGCGCTCGGTGTCGCTCCGGCCGCCGACGCACAACGAGCCGCAGCCGCCCCCGACGTACGGCTCGTGCATCCAGGCCGTCTTGTTGGGCACGACACCGTCGGCGAAGACCTTGACGCCGTGGATCGCGAGGCGGCGCGGATCGGCGCCGCCGGGGGCGGCGGGTTCGAAGGGTTCGCCGGACCCGCCTGACCCACCGGACCCGCCGGGTTCGCCGGGTTCGCCGAGGGCCGTGAGCACGGCGAGGCCGCGGGTGAACTCCTCGGTGGTACTGGCCATTCCGGTGGGCAGGAGCAGGACGCCGACGCGGGCGGTCAGTTCACCGTCGGCCAGCAGCCGGCGGTAGACGTCGAGGGTCTCCGTGCCGAGCGCGCCCCGCATGATGCCGTCGCCGCCGGGGCCGAGCCCGGGCTCGGTGTAGCTGGTCACGCCGAGCCGGGCCAGCGTGGCGAGGGCCGACCTGACCGCGTCGGTCCGTTCCTGCCGGCTGAGCGCCGGCAGCGCGTTCTGGACGAGGTCCTGGGCTCCCTCGTGGAGCAGCCCGGTGGGCTCCCCCGCCTCGTCCACGACGATGGCCCCGCCGGGCGGCGCGACGGTGTGCCGGTCGATCCCGATCAGCTCCAGCGCCTTGGAGTTGACCCAGGTGGCGTGCCCGGAGAAGGAGTACAGGACGACCGGGTGGTCCGGGCTCACGGCGTCGAGATCGAGCCGCGAGGGCAGCCGCGACGGATCGGCGACGCACTCGTCGAGGTAGCCGGTGTCCCAGCCGTGCCCCGTGATCCACTGCCCGTCCGGGACCCGGCCGACGGCCTCCCGCACCGCCTCGGCCACGTCCGCGAGGGAGGGCACGGCGGGGTGGCCGAGGTGGAGGGAGAGCGGCGGCGACGCCATGCCGAAGGCGCATCCGTGCAGATGCGAGTCGTTGATGCCGGGAAGCAGCGTCGCCCCCCGCAGATCGACGACCCGGGTGCCCGGTCCGATGAGCGGTGCGACGTCGTCGCGCCCGCCGACGGCACTGATGAGCCCGCCGGTCACCGCCAGGGCCGAGGCGACGGAGAACTCCGCGTCGACCGTGACCACCTTCCCGTCGAGAAACACCAGGTCCGCATACGTGTGCACAGAAAGGCCCCTTTCGAAGACCGGGCGCACCACGGCCGCCCGGAAACGCTCTCCCGAGGACTATGTCCGTGCACCCGTCCCTCGCACATCGGTCATCCCACCGATACACGCTCCCCCGGTGGCGGGGTGACGCCCCACGGCGGTCGGGTCAGGTCAGGACGGCACCGGGCCGTGCAAGCTACATGGTCCAGCGGATGGTCAACGGCTTGCCGTAGCCCGCGAGGCCTCGAAGGAGCAGCTCACCCAGGACGATTCCGCTGTCGGTGACGAAGAACGGCATGGAGTACGGGAAGTCCTTCGACCACGCGGGAAGCGCGATGACGGACCCGTCGGGGTTCCAGCGCTGCGCGTAGAGCTGGGCGCGGGCCGGCCACGGGTCACTGGTGTACCCGACGATGACGCCCTGGTCGTTGATGCCGGTGGCGATGCTCGTGAGCGTGGTCGGCGCGAGCGGCAGAGGCGTGCCGTCGACGGCCCAGCGCGCTGCCTGTCCTCCCAGGCCGCCCACCACCGTGCCCTCGTTGTTCACGGCCTTCGCCTGGCTGCCCGCACCCAGGTCGGAGACGGCGCCGGCGGCGTTCCAGACGAGGGCGTGGTCCGCGCCCGGCTCACCGCCCGGCCGGCCGGCCCCGATCACGACGCCGGAGTCGGTGATGCGGGCCGCGCTGCTGGTCACGTAGCCCGCCGGCACGTCGAGCGCGGTGACGGTCCCATCGGGGCTCCACGCCACCGCCCGCCGGGAGACGATACCGCCGGCCGGGTACGAGTAGCCGACCGCCGTACCCGAGCTGTTGACGGCGACGGCCTCGCTCTCGGTGTCGCCCGGCAGCGGCGGCAGGACGACGGGGGCACCGCTCGGCGGCCACGCAACGGCGTGCTTCGCGGCCGCCGCGCCCCAGGAGGACCCCACCGCGGTGCCGTTGTCACCGATCGCGGCAGGGGCCGCCGTCGTGTCGCCGGGTAGCGGAAGCAGTTCGGTCGGTGTGGACGGGGAAGTCCATCGCACCGCGTGCTGCCGGCCCCCGACCTGCGCAGCGGAAGTCCCCACCACGGTACGGGCGTTGTTGATCCCGACCGGACTACCACCGGCGTCCCCCGGCAGCAGCGCGAGTGGTTCGGTCGACCAGTCCGCCCTCCAGAGCAACATGTACGTCCTGATGTTCTCGTTACGGGTGAGGTCCCCCACGATGACGAAGGAGACGCTGTCCCCGTTGCCGTTGGCGGCCTTGAGCTCACTGGAGTAGGTACCGGGCTCGATGGGCGGCGACCCGACCGAGATACCCCCGGGGTAAGGGTTGGCGGCCGCCGCCGGTGCCGAACCCACGGCCAGGGCCGCGGCCGTGGCGGCGGCGACGGCCGCCGCGACTGTGCGAGAGGTGCGCTTGCTCATGGGATGTGCAGCTCCTGTCTCTCGTTGACGTCACGGAGGCACCGCCGAGCCGATGGCACGCCGCTTCCCCGCCCCCGTGCCGCGCACCAGTCTCCGCCAGCCCGGCCGGGACGCGCAGCCCGATCGGTGATTTGCCCCCGACCGGTTCGTCACCGGATCAACGCGAACTCGCCGACAGAACACGGATGTTGCGGCACCGGAGGGCGGCTTGCGGCCGGATCCTGAGGGACGAGGGGCAGGTGTCCCGCTATGGTCGGCTGGGCACTCGGGATCCGGGGTACCGGTCATCGACGGAAGCGGGGCTGGAATCGTCATGGTCAGGTCTGTGGTGCGGTTGATCACCGGGGCACCGGGGGCGGGCAAGTCGACACTTCTGGGTCGGCTGCGGGAACGGCCGGTCGCGGTGGTCGACTTCGACGAACTGCCCGACGACGACGGTCGGTTGCTCGGTATCGACATCACCTCCCCGGACGCGTCCGGCATCTGGCCCGACTACAACCGCCTGTGGGTGCGGATCGCGGGCATGCTCGCGCGGGGAGGCGGGCCCGTCCTGGTGTCCTGCCCCATCACCCCGGCCGAGTGGGAGGCCGCCGCGGCCGATGTGCCGGACGCCCCGGAGGTCGTCTGGGCGCGGCTGGACTGCGCGGACCACGACCGCCGCGTCCGTTTGGCCGCCCGTGGCTGGAGCGCGGAGCAGGTCGAGGAAGCCGTCCAGGACGCCGACGAACTGCGCGAACTCGTCCCCACGGCCTTCACCAGCTCCGACCGTGCCCCGGCGGAGGTCGCCGAGGACGTCCTGCGGTGGATCACCGACTCCCCCAACGCCTGACCCGGCGACGATCGGAGCCGATTCCCTTCCCCCGGCCGGGTCGACCACGGCGACCGCTGCCGGCGGCTGCACGACCGGCGGCGGTGACCCCCGGCCGTCGGCCGTCGGTTGTTGGGTCTTGGGTGTTGGGTGTTGGGTGTTGGGTTGACGAGATCGTTCGTGCCCGGGAGCATGTGTCGCCGCGTGCGTGCGCGGGTGTGTGCAGACCGGATTCGTGGGGTGTGGGGTCATGAGGTTCGTGGTGTCCGAGCGGTGCGCTGGAAGGATCGGGCCGGCCGTCGGCGCGGTGCTGGTGTTGGCGGCCTGCGCGGTAGGCGGGGGCGATGGAGCGTCGGCCGGTTGGTCGGGGGCAGGCAAGCAGGCGTACGGCCCAGCCCCCACCGAGGCGGTCGACTCCCTCAACTCCCTCAACTCCGTCGGCTCCGTCGGCTCCGTCGGCTCCGTCAGGGCCGTCAGGGCCGCGTTCGGCAGGGCTGCCGGGACCATGGACCTCGCCGGGCCCGGCGCTGCGTCCGGCCCGGTGGCCGAGGTCCGGCAGGCCGGTGCGCCCGCGACCACCCTCTCGATCACGGAGGGCGAGGTCGGCGAGGTGGGTCCGCACGGGACGATCACCTACCCGTCGGTGACCAGCTGCCTGGTCGTCACCGTCTACCTGCGGGACGGCGGCAAGGTCGGCGGCCACGCCAGCCTGTTCCAGGTCCCGGGGAAGTACTACTCGGACGAGGTCCTGCCGGCCATCAAGCGTGCCGTCGGTGGCCGACGGGTGGCGGCCGTCGACGTCAGCGGGGCCGTCGGAGCCTGGAACCCCTCCTACTTTCAGAAGGCCATCGAGCGGTACACCGACGGGTCGGTCCCCGAGCCGACGGGCGACGCGAAGGGGATCGGTGACGTGGTGGCCAAGATCCTGGGCCGACAGGGCAAGGAGGTCACCGTCCGGGACGTGCCGGACGGCGACATCACCAGGTGAGCACCGCGTCGACGGCCCCCGTACACGGGGGGGGGGAATGACCACGGCCCGCGCGCCATAGCCTCCGAGGAGAACGAGCCGACGGGGCACCGACCACCGGGGCGCGGGCCCGGCCTTCGGCGGGACGGGACACCCGCCGGCCCCACTCAGAGCGCCAGTTCGACGAGGCCTGCGAGCAAGCCGACGACGATGCCCAGGACCGCCACGGCCGTAAGCCCGATGAGGAGGCCGACCACCAGGGTCATGGCCTCCGGGGCCTGACCACGCCGGACTCCGACCAGCAGCCAGCCGGCCGGCACCGCGCCCAGTACGAGAATCATGCCCACGCCGATCCCGTACTTCACGGCGGGCGCCGACGACGGCTCGTAGGCCACGCCCCGCACCAGCCGCACCGGGAGCCGGGTGCCGGCCCGGTGCTTGCCGGTCGTGCCGTTCACCACGATCGGGCGGACCTCGCCCGCGGAGGCGCCGGCCGGCGTGAACCGCCCCTGGCAGTCGGTGCCGTCGCTGTTGCCCTCGCTGTCGGACACCTCGTAACAGCGGTCCACCAGCACCACGCCGTCCGGCGGGCCCAGCCCCATGGCCGCGCCCATCCGTTCCGCGCTCAGCCACCAGGCCAGCCACACCGCCCCGGTCAGGAGCGCCGCCGCCAGCATCCCCGCCGCCACACGCACCGCCGCACGCGCTGCCACACCCCACACGCCGCCTCCCCGCGCACGCACCACGACCGCTGCCCACCGTTGTTGCTGCTGCGCCCACCGCCCCCGCCACGAAGCCGTACGAGCCGCACGAGCCGCGCCCGCGGTGCGGGGCCTGCCCGACCGCCGGGACCGGCACGGCCAACTGAGGATGTCAGCAAGGCAGTTGGCGCGCAATGCCCCACCCCGGCCCGGCGGCACCCGATGCCGGTGAACGACGCGGTGCCGGACGGGCGCGCCCGTACGCACGTGGAGGCGGTGTCGGTGCGGCGGAGGCCGCGGCCCAGTCCGCTCTTCTCCTCAGCTCGGCGCGGGCGCCGCACCGTCGAGGACGAGGTCGATGATCCGCCGGCTTGCCCGTTCCGGGTCCAGCTGGTCGGTGCTGCCCGATGCCATGCGGGCGAGGAGGGGGGACACGAGGAGTTCGGAGACCAGGTCGAGGTCGATGTCGGGGCGGATCTCTCCTCGTTCCACGCCGCGTCGCAGGACATGGTTCATGGCATTCCGGCGGGGAGTGACGATCTCTTCGAAGTAACGGCTGTGCAGCCGCGGGAAGGTTGCCGCCTCGGCGTTGAGAGCGCGCAGCATGCTGCTGGCCCGTTCGTCGACGACGCGCTCGGCCAGGGTCTGGAGAAGGACCGCGAGGTCGGCGCGGGTGTCGGCGCCGGCCGGCAAGGGCCGCGGTTCGTTGATCGTCTCCAGCACGTCGAGGTAGAGCTCGTCCTTGGTCTTCCAGCGCCGGTAGACGCTGTTGCGCGAGACCCCGGCCTGCTTGGCGATGGTCACCAGCGACAGGCCGGTGAGGGTGGCGCCCGAGGCGACCATGCCGAGGACCGCATCGATGATGGCCGTGTCGGTGGCGGGGTCACGCTGCCGGCCCCCGCGGCGGCTGGGGAGTTCCGTGGTCACGCCGGTAACGATACAGGCCTGTTGCGTTAGGGGGCCGCCAGCAGGCAATAATGGAACAGAGCTGTTCTGTTTCCTTTGGAGGGTCCATGCCCGTGCCAGGTCCCATCGCTCCCGCCACCAGAGCCGACAGCAAGACCGCTTCGTCCGCTGCCGCCCCGACGCCACCGCCCGCACGCGTCCCCGTCCTGATCGTGGGCGGCAGCATCGTCGGGGCTTCGGCCGCCCTGTTCCTCGCGGCCCGGGGCATCACCCCCGTCCTGGTCGAGAAGCACTCCGCGGTCTCGACCAGGCTGCGCGCCAAGCTGTTCTATCCGCGAACGATGGAGGCCTACCGCTCGGTCGGGGCCGACCAGGACGTCTACGCCGTCCAGCACCGACTCCCACCGGCCGACCACGCCGCGGTGGTCGCCTCGCTCAACGGCCCGGAGCTGCGGCGCTGGCGGCTACCGGCCGCAGCGGACTTCAGCCGCCTCTCGCCCTGCCCCAGCGCCTTCGTCAAACAGGCCGACCTGGAGGAGGTCGTCCGCGCCCACGCCCTTGCGGCCGGCGCCGACCTGCGCCTCGGCCACCGCCTTCTCGAACTGCGCCGCCACGACGACCACGCCGTGGCCCGGATCCGCGGCGCCGACGGCGCCACCTACACCGTGGCCGCCGACTACCTGCTGGCCGCGGACGGCAACGGCAGCGCCGTCCGCGAGCACCTGGGCATCGGCCGCAGCGGCGCCGAGGTGGTCGCGCACGTCATGGAGATCGGCTTCGAAGCCGACCTGCGCCAGGTGCTCGACGGCCGCCGGCTCGCCCTCGCCTTCACCGGCCCGCCCGAGCACGCGTTCCTGAGTTGGAACACGGCGCAGGACCGCGGGACGGTGTCGGTGACCTACGACCCCGGCACCACGGATCCAGCCGCGTTCGACGTCCAGCGCTGCCGCGGCATCGTCTCGCGCGCGCTCGGCCTGGCGCCATCGCACTTCACGCTCACCGGACACCGGCCCTGGCAGATGGGCGGCTGGCTGGCCGACTCCTACCGCGCCGGCCGCGTCTTCCTCCTCGGCGACGCGGCCCACGTCACCCCGCCGACCGGCGGATTCGGGGCCAACACCGGCATCCAGGACGCCTGGAACCTCACCACCAAACTCGTCTCGGTCCTGCGCGGCCACGCCGACCCGCGGCTGCTGGACGACTACGAAACCGAGCGCCGCGCAGTGGGCCGGATCACCGTGGACCAGGCACTCCTGCGCGCCCGCGACCGCGCCCTGGTCCCGATCGAGGACCGCCCGCTGCTCAGCGAGGCGGCAGTGGCCATCGGCTACCGCTACCCCGTCCCCGGCGACGACCCGGCCGCCGCCCTCCCGGCGGCCGACGAGCCGGAACGCTGGCACGGCGAGCCCGGCACCCGGCTGCCGCACCTGCCGCTCCCCGACACGGACCGGCCCCGCTCCACGCTCGACCTGGTCCGCGCCGGCCGCTACCTGGTTCTCGCCGGACCCGAAGGACACCCCTGGATCCGGGCCGCACGCGAGCTGGACCCGCACAACGCCTTCCTCGACACGGCACTCCTGCCCCGCCGGATCGCCCCGGCAACGGAACGGCCCGCCGACACCTGCGGCATCGGCGACCACGGCGCCCTGCTGGTCCGTCCCGACCACGTGATCGCCTGGCGCACCGCCCACGCCGCCCCGGACCCCCTCACAGTCCTCGCCCCCGCCACGCGACGGGCGTTGGGAGCCGACCGCCCCTCAGCACGCTGAGGCGGCTTCGACCGGCGGCCGCAACCACGGTGCCGAAGCAGCGGAGTGCTCTACCGGTCGCGCCGAGCGCCGGGCGTCGTCGGACGGCTGAGCGCCACGGCGGCCTGGACGGTGTTCGCCTGGTGCTCGGCCTGGCGGGCGACGGGCAGCCAGGTCGGCTGGAAGCGCCGCTGGTACTGGGCGCACCAGTCCTGGAGGAGGTGGTCGAGTCGGGCGGTGGCCGGTGTGGTGGGTGCCTTGGCCGCCTTGGCCGCCTCGGCGGCGCGGCGGAGCAGCGCGGCCGCGCGGACCGGGATCCGGTGGGCCCACAGTTCGATGCCGGCGAGTTTCGCCTCCGTCATGGGCGTCGGGTGGAGGAGGCGCTGTCCGGCGGCCCGCGGGTCCCATGCGTGGGCCAGTTGTCGCGCTGCCGTCAGCGGCGTGCGCGCGGCCCGGAGCAGGGCGGTGTCGTCCAGGTGGGGCAGAGCTTCGTCCATCAGGTCGGTGAGCAGGCGCCCTCGTTCCCGGACCTGGTCGGCGCAGGCGGTCAGGCGCGTGTGGGGGTCGTCGGCCGGGCGGGTGTCCCCGAGGTGGGCGCCGGCCCAGGCCGGCGTCTCGACGATGACCGTCTCGCCGCCGTAGCGCTGGGGGGCGAACCAGGTGGTGGCGCGGACGCCTCCTGTCTCCTGCTGGGGCTGGGCGGTGTGAGGTTGGCCGGGGCGAGGTTGGCCGGGGCGAGGTTGGCCGGTGTGAGGTTGGCCGGTGTGAGGTTGGCCGGGGCGAGGTTGGCCGGGGCGAGGTGGCGCCAGCATTCCGGTGCTGCTTTCCTGCTGGTCGATGTGGTGCGGCGCCATCATGAAGACGCCCGGGCCCGCTTCGCGCAGCCAGAAGGCGTCGTAGGGGCCGGTCTCGACCGGGATCCCCAGTCCGGCGGCGGAGTTCGCGAACGGCTCGGCGAGGCCGGCCGGATCGCAGGTCGACTGGAGGAAGGTCCCGCCGACGTCGGCGCTGTGGAGGGAGAACTGGAGGGACGGCCGGAGGTCGTCGATCAGGTCGAGGAGGATCCGGCTCTCGGGAAGTCTCCCTCCGATCGCCGGCGCCCACTCGGGCTGCTCCTCGGCGGCGGGGCGGAAGTAGTGCTCGAAGTACTCGGGCAGGCTTCGGGTGCTGGCGCCGGCCTCTGCGAGGCATGCTCCGTCGGGGTCGAGGCAGAGCAGGAAGTTCCAGGTCACCGCCTGGTGCAGAGACGGCTGTGCGAGGACGCGGTGGGCTAGTTCCACGATGCCGGCGCGGCCGGAGAACTCGTCGGCGTGCGCACCCGTCACGATCAGCACGTTGGTGGTGGCGGCGGCGTGGCCGATCGTCAGGAGCACCAGCGGCCGGCCGGCGCGGGATGTCCCGACGGTGCGCACGCGGCAGAGTTCCGGGTGTCTGGCGGCCAGCAGGTTTGCTGTGTCGGCGAGTTCTTCCAGCGTGGGGTACCGGTCGTGAAGCAGGACCGCCCTGCCGGCGCTGGTCGACGTATCGGTCAACATCGGTGCCCTCCCTTGTACGCTCGTCCCGGCCTCGCGCCAACGGCGGCCGGCTCGCACTGATCACTACCCGTCCGGCATCAAGGCCGCCCAGAACGGCTGGCTCTGACGGGCCCGAAGTGCGCCGTGTCAACCCGCGGCATCCCGAGCGAATGTCACAGTCCGGTCCTCGCGATGTCCTGGCGATTGTGACGCCGCGAATGCCACCGAAAGCCACTGACCGACCGTCATGGTGGATGTCCAGCAAGCCAGCACGCACCGCCATCAGGGAGCCACCATGTCCGTCCGCCGCCGTCACCCGCTGCTCGTCACCGCCGTCCTCGCCGTCGGCGCCGGACTCGTCCTGACCGCCTGCGGGCCCGACAACACCGACCCGGCCGCCGGCCCGAAGGCCTCCCCCACCACCGCAGCCGTCACCCCCGCCCCCACCGGCGCAGCCCCCGCAACCGGGGCACCGACCGCACCGACCACGGGCCCGGCGTCGCACACCCCCACGAACGCACCCCACACACCGTCCGGCACCAGCCCCTCCACCAGCACCCGACCCGGCACCGGCAACGCCCCCGCCGACGCCACCCCCTGCGACATCAACAACCTCTCCATCCACGTCACCACACGCCCCGGAGCACCCAGCCAACGGGTCATCGACATCCACAACACCGGCACCACCGCCTGCAGCCTCAGCTCCTCCCCCGGCGTCAACCTCGGCAACTCCACCGCCCGCGACCAGAGCAACAACATCCGGCCCGTACTCGCCAGCGGCACCCAGCGCTTCCCCCTCCCCGCCGGCCAGAACGCCTACGCCGTCATCGACCTCAACCCCAGCGGCGCCACCACCGGCACCACCCCCGACATCAACGAACTCAACGTCCTCGCCGACCAGGACGACACCAACATGCCCCTCGCCGCCACCCACAACTTCCCACTCACCAACGACACCCGCATCCTCAACCCCCACATGGGCAACTACCGCGCCACCATCGCCGACGCCGTCACCTCCATGACAGCCGCCGGCAAGTAACCCCGACCACACCACCGGCACCCACCCACGGCCGGACCCGGGTGAGCGACGAGGTCACGGGCCCGGTCGGTGTTCCGGTGCGACGGTGATCAGCGGGTGGAAGTGGGCGAGTTCGGCGGGCTCGTCGACGGGTTCGCCGTCGGCCTCGATCCACGCGTGGGCGCGGAAGGGCGCGGTTCGCACGCCCGTGCGCCAGGTCGGCCAGGTGCCGCGCGTGCGGCACAACAGCGCTGCGGCGATCGAGCGTTGGAGACATCCCTGGCCGGCGCAGCGCATGCTGAGGGCGACCACGGCCTGCCGGGCGGCCAGTGCCTCGGCCCGGCCGGCGGGGCGGGCGCCGCGCCGCAGTGCGCTCATCAGCCGACGGATCCGGGCCGGGGGGAGCCGTTCGACCAGCCGCGCCGCGCCGATCGCCGCGAGCACGGCCGGTCGCAGGTGCCAGGGCGGCCGGCCCACGTGGTCGGCGTGCGCGTGCAGGCTCATCCGGTGACCAGCCCGGCGGTGCGCAGGCTCTCGTGCAGCCGGTCGACGTCGGAACGTGCCCGGGCCGCCGTGACCGGGAACCGGCCGCCGAGGTCGGCGGCGATCTCGTCGGCGGTCCGGTCCTCCAGCAGGGACCGCAGGATGAGCAGCCCGGTGCGGTTCAACTGGAAGTAGCGGCCGGAGCGTTCGTCCAGGACGACGGCGCCGTCGTCGGTCGGGGTGAGCGTCACGTCGGGGCGCAACCGGGTGGCCATTCAAGCTCCTTGGGCGGTGGTCGGGGAAGCGGGGTGCCGGCTCGTCCCGTGGGCGCGCAGCCAGTGCTCGCAGGCGAGCGTCGCGTCCAGGGCCGCGTAGGAGGTGCCGGGCGGGTACAGCCCGAGGCAGGCCTGCCGGAGGACGGCGGGGTCGACCAGTCCGGCGCGGGCCAGGGCGCTGTCGTCGATGAGCGCGGCGAGTTCGGCGCGGTGGCGGGCGAGCCCCTGGTAGGTGTCCGGACTGAAGTCGCCCTTGCCGGTGCGCCGGAGGAGGTCGGCCGGCACGTCGGGAGCGACCGCCGCGGTGAGCAGCGGCTTGTACGCGAAGGGCGTTCCGCGGGTGGCGGGGTCGGCGGCCAGGCAGGCGTCCAGGACCTGGTCGTCCAGGAAGGGCACGCTGTACGGCGTTCCCGCGCGGGCGGTGGCGTCGATCAGCTGCCGCATGGCCGCCGCGCTGTGCCGGACCATGCGCAGCGCCTGGTGCTGGGCGTGCTCCGGCGCCAGCGGTTCCGAGCCCTGGCCGGCCCGCAGCTGTTCGCGTACCAGTTCGGCGGTCCGGGCGGTGGCCCAGGGCGGCAGCCGGGGTGCCATCCCCCAGCCGAGCAGTTGGGTGGTGCGCGGCGGGTCGGGGTGGGTGAGGCGGTCGGCGGCGCGGGCGAGCCAGGCCGAATACGGCCGGGGGTCGCTGAGGGCGCTCAGGGCGTCCGGCAGCGTCCAGCGCAGGCGGGCCCGGTGTCCGCGCAGGTGGCGGGCGGCGGTGGCCGGGTGCCGTGGCAGGACGGTGCGCAGGTAGGCGGGCAGGGCCTGCAGCACCTCGTCGCCGCCTTCGCCGCTGATCCGCAGCCGGGCGCCGTGCGTCGCGAGCAGCCGGGCGACGGCTTCGTCGCGGGCCCTGGTCCGGGTCCAGGCGAACGGTTCGTCGCCCTGCGGTCCGGGTGTGTCGATGTCGGCGAACATCGCGGGAATGTCCTCGGCCGCCAGCACGAGTCGCCGGCCGGGCAGGTGGTGCGCGGCTCGCTGCGCCCAGGCGGCGTCCTCGTGGTGGGGGTCGACGGAGCCGATGGTGACGGTGAGCAGTTCGGCCGGGCCCGTGGCGGCCAGGAAGCACAGGGGTGTGGAGTCCAGCCCGCCGGAGAGGTCGGCGGCGATGAGACCGCCGTCCCTGGTCCGGGTGTCGACGGCCCGGTGCAGGGCCTGGCCGAGCGCCGTCGCGGCTTCGGGCCGGGCTCGCCGCAGGGCCGGCGGGTGCCAGTGGGCGAGGGTGCGGGCGGGGCGTCCGGGGGCGAGCACGGCCGCGTGGTTCGGCGGCACGGCGGTGACTCCCGGCCACAGGGGCAGCGCGTCGACGGGGTGCGGCAGCGGGTCGGCGAGCCTGAGGGCGAGCCGGTCGAGGGACGGGGCGAGGCCGGCGGCGGCGGCCAGGACGTCGGCCCGGTCGGACAGCACGGGGACGCCGTCGACCTCGGCCAGGTGGAGTCGGCGCAGTCCGGACAGCGAGCCGCGCGCGGCCACGGTGCCGTGCACGGTGGCGAGGAGGTGGAAGCTGCCCGCGAGGTCGCCGCCGAGGGCGAGCACGTCCCGCGGGTCGCGAACGCGTTCGGCGTGGCGGCGCAGGCGGTGCGGGTCGGCGTCGGAGGTGCCGAACACGGCCAGCGCGACCGGTCCGGCCTGGGCGGTGACCGGCTCGTCGGCCGGCCAGTGGCCGAGGATCCAGGGACGCCCGCTGGGGTGGTGCAGGGCACGGCACTCGGCCGTGCCCCACACCGCGGCCGTCGCGGCCCCGGCTTCGGTGTCCGGAAGGACCACGAACCAGGTCCGCGGGTGACCGCTCATCGGCCGGTTCCTCAGGGGGCGAGGTAGTAGCCGTGGACATCGGACTGGTTGCCGATGTCGAAGCCCCGGGTGAGGTCCGCGAAGTCACCGAGTTCGATCAGCATCGGGGGCTCGTACACGTCCAGCGTCGGGGGCTCGTACACGTCGGTCATGACGATGTCCTCTCGTTCACAAGGAGTGGGACGCGATCACCGGCCGGTCGAGTACAACTGTTCTCTGCCGACTCCCCGATGGACAAGCGGTGCCGGAGGCTTCGGCCGGAACCTGACGGTCTCCCACCTGGGCGGCCGGTGTCGCTCCCGGGGCTGCCGGGCACGTGAGTGCCGGTCCGCGCGCACGGAGGGCGGAGGGGCTGGATCCGGCCAGAGGGAAACGCGGGAGAACGCGGGCCCGCCGCTGCCGTGGCCGGCGGCGGGCGCCGCGAGCCCTCGAAGCCCCGGACGTCACCAGAGGACCGGCATGCTCCGCAGGCCGAAGACGATGTCGTTGTGCTTGAACGCGGACTGCGTCAACGGCTCGGCCAGCCGTAGCCCCGGCACGCGGCGCAGCAGTGTGGTCAGCGCGACCTGCAACTCGATCCGGGCCAGCTGCTGGCCGATGCACTGGTGCGGACCGAACCCGAACGCCAGGTGCGTGCGGGGCGGTCGGCGCAGGTCGACGGTGTCCGGGGCCGGGAACAGGTCCTCGTCCCGGTTTCCGGACGGGATCGCGGCGACCAGCCAGCTTCCCGCCGCCACCGCGGTACCGCCGACGGTGACGCCCTCCGTGGCGTACCGCAGCAGCCCGAACTGGATCACGGACAGGTAGCGCAGCAGTTCCTCCACGGCCGTGCCGATGGTGTCCGGGGCGGCCCGCAGCGCGGCCGCCCGCTCCCGGTCCGCCATCAGCACCAGGACGCTGAGCGCGATCATGTTGGCCGTCGACTCGTGCCCGGCGACCAGCAGCAGTACGCCGAGCGTGGCCAACTCCCCTACAGTAGGGGGGTGTTCGGTCTCCTCGCCGCGGACGATCAGCCGGCTCAGCAGGTCGTCCCGCGGCTCGGCCCGGCGCCGAACGATCAGCTCGCCGAGGTAGCCCTCCAGCCGTCGGGTGGCCGCGTCGCGGGTGGCCGCGTCGGCCCCGAAGCCGATCAGCACCTCGCTGTCGTGTTGGAAGGACTCGTGGTCGTCGTAGGGCACGCCGAGCAGCTCGCAGATCACCAGCGACGGGATCGGCAGCGCGAAGTCCCGTACCAGGTCGGCGCTCGACCCGGCGAGCATCGCATCGACGTGCCGGTCGGTGATCCGCTGGACGGACGGACGCAGCGCCTCCATCCGTCGCACGGTGAACTCGCCGATCAGCAGCCGTCGCAGCCGTGCGTGCTCTTCCCCGTCCAGCTGGATCATCGAGCCCGGGGCCGGGTCGCGCCGGTCGTAGGAGGGCAGCATGTGCATCGATCCCGCGCCGCGGGAGCTCAGCCGGGGATCCGTGAGCACGCTCCGGATGTCCTCGTAGCGGCTGACCAGCCATGCGTCCATCCCGGCCGGGCAGCGCACCGGTGACACCGGCGCGTGGGCGCGCAGCCGGGCGTAGGTCTCGTCGGGGTCGAGGGGGCGGGAGTCCGGCCGGGTGACCGGGAATTCGGGGAGTCCGGGGAGTTCTGATGCCGGGTCAGGGCTGGGTTTCGTCATGGGTGACGGCTCCAGGATGAGGGAGGGAGAGCTCATCGCGCCGACGCGTACGGGGCCGGCCGTCCTCACGGACCGGGGTGGGTCCGGCGCGGCGGCCGCGCGGCCGGCTGAAGCGTCGGACCGCCGGGCGTTCGACCAGTGTGTAGAGGGCCGCCGCGAGGACGAGGCTGATCGCGACGGTGAGCAGGATGTGCACCAGCCGCGTCGACGCGGCGCCGCCCGCCGTCCCGCCCGTGGCGTGCACGCCGTCGATCGGGCCGTACTGGATGACGAGGTAGTGCACGAGGTAGAGGGCGAACGAGATCTCGCCGAGCCACACCATGGTCCGGCCGCTGAAGGGGGTGCGTGCGGTGCGTACGTCGGCGGAGGCGGCGGCCGCGATCAGCAGGGCGAGTGCGGACGCGGTCGGTCCGGCGCAGAGCCGGAACACGCCGGGCAGGTGGGACTGGACCACCACGCAGGCGATGGTCAGCAGGAACGCCGGCGTCATGCCCAGGCGGATCCACTTCCCCGAGATCACGATGCGCGCCATCAGGATGCCGAGGACGAATTCGAGCATCCTGGTGAAGGGCAGGCTGTAGGCGAACCAGGACTGCAGCTCGGCGATCGCCGGGTCCCATGAGGTGGCCGGCCGCGCCGGTAGCGCCTGGGCGGCGAACGGGACGGCGATGATCGCGATGGCGACGCCCACCGCCCACGGCCACAGCCGCGGCGGCCGGATGCGCCCGATGAGGCGGATGAGCCAGGGGAACGCGAGATAGAAGACCAACTCGCAGCCGAGGGTCCAACTCGGCACGTTGATTCCGGTCAGCCCGCCGAGGGCGTCGAAGTCGGGAATCCAGGGCTCGATCAGCAGCAGCGGCGGGATCGTGTTGATCACCATGATCGGAACGCCCGCAGCGGCCATCAACGCCACGGTGGCCGTGAAGGTCGTCAGGTGATTCGGAAGGATCTTCACCAGGCGTCGGCGCCAGAACAGTCCGGCGGTGTCGTTCGGGTCGGCGACCCAGGTGAGGATGAAGCCGCTGAGCACGAAGAAGAACGCCACCCCGACCGGTCCGAGGGTCGTGATCAGGTACGGCAGACCGGGGTGTATCGATCCGAAGATCTGACCGGCCAGGTGGGATACCACCACGGCGAACGCCGCGATGAACCGCATACCGGTCAGCGACGGCAGGCGGCTCGGACGAGCGGACGGTTCCGGCGTCTGCATCACCGCTTCTCTGTCGATGACGACATCCACGCACCAAGGCTTCCCGGGTGGAATCCGAGCACGTGCGCAGACTGTTTGGGCCACTATCAAATGCCCCGCCGGAACGGTCAAGCGGATTTTCTCGATGCACCGCATCGCACCGTGCGACCCAGCGGATCGGCCCGGCGAATCGACCCAGCGGATCGGGCAGGCAGGCCGGCCCGGGCCGGCGGACAGGCGACCCGGCACACGTCCCGCCAGAGACGGAGGGCAGGGCCGGGAATTCACCCACGTCAGGCCCCGTATCGGTCGGCGAGTGCGCGGGCTGTCGCGGCCAGCCGGGCACGCAGCTCCGGTGGTTCGAGGACCTCCACGTCGGTGCCCAGTCTCAGGAACTCGTCGTGGGCGTGGCCAAGGGACTCGATGGGCACGGACGCCCTGGTCCAGCCGTCCGCCTCGGCCACCCCCGAATCCGCGACTGCCCGGTCGAACGCGCGGCCGAGCTGCTCGCGGCCCCGGGCGACACCGCGCGGCGACAGTCGCACCGTCGCCTCCGCGGTGTGCAGTCGGGCATGGAAGTCGGCGAGCCGGTCCCGCCAGTGTGCAGCCAGGTCGAAGCTCGCGGGTATCTCGAACTCCTCTTCCAGTTCTCGCAGTTCGAGGATCTGGTCGACCCGGTACGTACGCGGGGTGGCACCGCCCGCGGCAGCGACCAGATACCAGCGGCCGGCCTTGAGGACCAGTCCGTACGGCTCCAGTCGCCGTTCCACCTCGGTGGGCGCCTTCCACCGCCGGTAGCGGACCCACACCCTGCGCCGGTCCCAGAGCGCAGCCGCGACGGCCGCCAGGTGCGGCGTCTCGTCCACGTCCCCGTACCAGCCGGGCGCATCGAGGTGGAAGCGCTCCTGGATCAGCCCGGCCCGCTCGCGGAGCTCCGCCGGTAGGGCGGCCCGCAGCTTGAGCTGGGCGGCCGCCAGGACCTCGCCCAGGCCCAACTCGGCCGCCTGGCCGGGCAGCCCGGCCAGGAACAGGGCCTGCGACTCATCGGCGGTCAGGCCCGTCAGCCGGGTGCGGTACCCGTCGAGCAGCCGGTAGCCGCCGCCGTGACCGGCCTCGCCGAACAGCGGGACCCCGGCGGCGCCGAGCGCTTCGAGGTCCCGGTAGACCGTGCGGACCGACACCTCCAGCTCGTCGGCGAGCTGCTGGGCCGTCATCCTTCCCCGGTTCTGGAGGAGCAGGAGCAGCGAGATCAGTCGGCTGGCGCGCACAGCTGTCAGTATCCACTGACAGGAGGTGTCAGTGGACCGGTTCTAGCCTGCGGCCATGATCGATTCCGACTTCCTCCACGGTTCCCGGGGCATGGCCGTCCGCAGACTCACCGGGGTTCCGGCCGGCGGTGACAGCCGGGCGCAGGAGTTCTCCGTGAACGGCGGACACAGCCGGGCGCTCGACCGGGTCACCGAGCTCAGCCGTGTCCAGTTGCAGGACGCCTCGTGAGCATCGTCGAACTGCGCCAGTACACCCTGCACCGAGGTGCCCGCGACACTCTGATCGACCTCTTCGAGCGGGAGTTCGTGACCGGACAGCAGGCAGTGGGCATCACCGTCGGCGGCCGGTTCCGGGACCTGGACGACCCGGACCGCTTCGTCTGGCTGCGCAGCTTCCCGGACATGGCGTCGCGGGCACGAGCACTGCACGCCTTCTACTACGGGCCGGTCTGGAAGGAGCACCGGGACGCCGCCAACGCGACGATGGTGGACTCGGACGACGTCCTGCTGCTGCGCGGCCCGGGCTTCACCACCCCGGCCGAGGCCGGACCGGTCGTCGCGACCATCTGCCACCCCCTGGACCCCGCCGCCTTCGCCGACCACTTCGAGCGGCGTCTGCGCCCGGAACTGGCCGCCCGGACCCCGCCGTTGGCGGTTCACCGCACCGAACACGCGGAGAACGACTTCCCCGCCCTGCCCGTACGGGCCGGCGAGGACGTCCTGGTGTGGTTCACCACGGGCGACACCGCCCCCCTGCCGGACCTCTCGACACACCTGCACTCCGCCCCGCAGCAACTGCACCTCTCGCCCGTGCCGCAACACTCCCGCTGAAGCCTGTCGCAGAGGGCCGTGGGTGGGCAGGCCGACGTCCGGCCTGACCTGCTGCGTCACCCGCCGGGAACGGGGTCGTGCGAGGTGGCGACGGCCTGCACCACGCTGGTGCGGGCCGTCGCTCCCCGCTTTCGGGCCGGTGGCCGGCGGGAACGGAGCAGTCCGGCTGGAGCACTACGAAGCGGCCGGTGGTTCCACCCGGGCGTGCGTCTCCGGCGGCACCGGGAAGCGCCTCAACAACTCCTCCATCCAGGCGGCCGGATGGGTGGCCTTCGCCGCCCCGCCGGGGAGGGCACGCGCTTTGCGGATGCCCTCGATCAGTGCCTCGACGGCGGCCCGGGTGGTGTACCGGTCGGCGACCCACTGACGGCCCGCCCGCCGCACCTCCTCCTGGCCGGGCAGGTCGAGCAGCTCAAGGGCCTTGTCCGCCAACCGATCCGTTTCGAGCTCCGGGATCCGCCACGCGGACGGCGAGTCGAACAGTTCCGCTCCGCCGCCGGCGGCGTAACCGGTCACCAGGCAGCCGCTGGCCATCGCCTCGGCCGGCGGCAATCCGAAGCCCTCGCCCTCGGGCGCTCCCAACGCGATGAACACCGACGTGTCGGACAGGACGCGAGCGACCTCCTCGTGGGGGACCGCGTGGATGTCGTATAGCTCCACGCCCTCGAACCGCGGGTCGGCGTGCAGCAGACGGCGGAGCAACGTGGTCTCGATCGGGCGCTTGCGGGACATCCACGCGATGCGCCGAACCCGCTCGGTCGACGCCGGTCGGAACAACTCGGTGTCGATGACGTTCGGCACCAGGTGCGGTTCGAACTCGGGCAGGGCGCGGCGGAACATGTCGACGCCCGCCTTCGAGATCGTCCACAGGGCCGGCCGGTCCGACCAGCCCGGATACGGGCCGGGTTCGGGGCAGGTCAGGAAGTTGACGTAGTGCCCCTGCGAGTAGATCACCTTGTGGCCGCCGGGCGCCGGGTCGTGGCCCGGCACCACGCTGACCTCGTGCAGCACGAGCACGTCCTCGGGCCCGAGGTCCAAGGTCATGCCGGACAGCGTCGGCACGTCGTCGTCGAACCACGTGTAACGGAATCCCGGCGTTGGCGTCCAGCGGAACGCCTCGACGCCGACGGCCCGCAGCAGCGAGACCTGCTGGTTCAGCACCCGAATGCCGCCCAGCGGGAACTGGAACTCGAACGACGCGTAGATCACCCGGCCGGTCATCGTGCCTCCCTGAGAAACAACGATCGGTAGGACCAGACCACGGGGGTTACGGGCGTGGGCGGTTGGGCCGGGGAGGCGGCATCGCCTTCCCGGGGCCGTGGAGCAACGTCCGTGCACAGCGGCTGGGCCTGGCCCGTACTCATACGCTCAGGGTGGCAGCAATGACCCCGCGTGTCACCGACCCGACGGGTCAAGTGGTGCGGGCTCGGATGCGAGGCGCGCCCACGAGGTCGTCGAGGGGCACGGCGTGGACCTCGGCGAGCGGCAGCAGCAGTTCCAGGGTGGGCTTGCGGGTGCCGCCCTCCAGGCGGGAGAGGGTGCACCGTGACGCGACCGCGGATAATGGCCGTGGCCGCGGGCCGGCGGCGCCGGCGGCCTCGATCGATGGAGAGGCAGAGGACGGATGACCCTGAAGGAAGGCCGGCGCGTCAGGTTGGCCGAGGATCTCGGGATCGGTGAGGCGGTCGCCGGGGAGCCCGGGGCCGTCGTCGGGTTCCTCTCACTGGGATCCGGGATGGAGGGCACCGTCGAGCGGGTGGACGGGGAACTCCCGGAGAGCCATGAGGTTCGCGAGTACCAGCGGCTCAAAGCGCTGTTCGAGGACTACGGGCACACCATGCCGGTGGCGAGCCGCGAGCGCCTGGAGGCGGAGATCGCCGCGCTGGAGCCGCAGTGGACCGCGCACCGGGAACGGGGGAACCGGGTGACGGTCCGGGTCCGGCTGGACAACGGCTTCGTCCTCGACGGGGCGGACCAGGACATCCTCACTCCACTGTGAGGGAGGACGTCTCCGGGGCCTTCGTCGGGACGGGCGGCCGCCCGGGTGCTCGTACGCCACGCCAACTGACAAACGATGGACGGGCGTTGCGAACGGTGCGGTGAACGGCGCGGGACGCACCGTCCATCGTTTGTCTGTCGGCGCGGCCCATCGTTCACCACGGCGCGGGACACCGCCCGCGCCACCCACCGAAGGCACACGGAATCGAGGGAACCATGCGTACCTCCGCACGCTTCGCGGCGCTGGCTGCGGTAAGCGCCATCGGGCTCGGCACCATCGCCACCGGCACCGCCCAGGCCGCCCCGGCCACCGCCCAGGCCACCACCCAGGCAGCCCGGAGCACCACCGTCCACCTGCACAACGGGACCGGCTGCTCGCTCTACCGGACCGGCTACGCTCTGGCCCACGGCATCTGGACGCAGGGCCAGGAGCCGCCGCAGACCCTGGGGAACACCGGCGACGCCACCTTCCAGTCGGAGAGCAACGGGTTCCTGACCGGCACCGAGGGCTGGGCGACGTTCAGCACGTACGGCTGCGAGGAAGGCTGGCGCAACAACAACACCGTCCAGCTGCACTGGGCCAACCCCTACACCGGTTCCAACAGCTACGACGAGAACGGCACCAGCAGCGTCTTCCGCACCACCCGTGAGAGCGGCTCCGGCGACAACGCCGACGTCTACTGGGGCGTGTGGAAGAACTGATCCCGGCCGTCGGGCACCGCCAGGGTCGGGCAAGCGCCGCCAGATAGTCCAGGATCTGTCCGGCCCCCGCCCCCCCCCGGCGCCTGTGTCGGGTGATCCGGCGCCTGTACCGCCGCGCCGCACGCCGCACGCCGCCGCATGAAACGCATGAGAAGCATGAAAAGACGGTGCCCCGCCACTGGGTGCCGAACGGCCCGGGCCGTTCGGCACCCGCCGGCCGGCACCGCCGGGAAGCGGAGGAACCCGGGAACACCTCCACCACGCGCTCACCGCAGGTGCCGCAGCGACCGCCGAGCGCCGCACCGGCGGCCTCGCCGGCGAGGCCGCCGAGCGTTACGCGGAGCAGTGGATCGTCTCGATCGACGACGTCACCGCACTCGCGCACACGGTCCAGGCCCAGGTGAGGGGCGGGGCTCTGGATGCCGCCCGGCAGCTCCTTCCCGCCGAGCGCCCCTATCCGGCGGACGACGCGCTGCTGAACCACCTGTGCGGTTGAGCCGGTCCCGAGCGCTCGGGGCCACGGGCTGCTCGTTCCGTCGCCGTCCGCCAGGGCAGCTCGCGACGGTCCGAGACGTGGTGCACCATCAGTTGACACCGGGGCCGGGGTAGCGTTGCCCGTTCCAGCCGCCGGTGGTCAGCCGTCGGCGGCGAGGCGGTTCAGCCACTCCCCCAGCAGATGCTGCTCGGCGCCGGCGCAGAACTTCGCCGACCAAGGGGTACGGGTGCGCCAGGGCAACTTCACCGACGCCGCCGGCCTCGCGCACGCCTTCGAGGACGCCGCGCAGGTCCTCGTCGTCTCCGTCGACAAGATGGGCGAGGAGTGCGTCAGGCAGCACCGCACCGCGATCGAAGCGGCCGTCACGGCGGGCGCCCGTCGCATCCTCTACACCAGCCAGATGGGGGCCGGCGCGACGTCGCGCTTCCAGGCCTGCCGCGACCACGCCGCCACCGAGGAGGCCCTGCGCACCTGCGGCGTGCCGTTCACCTCGCTGCGCAACGGCTTCCACGCCACCAGCGCGGCGCACTTCCTCGGCAACGCGGCACAGTCCGGCCGGCTCGCGCTCCCCGCGGACGGGCCGGTCGCCTGGACCGCGCACGCCGACCTCGCGGACGCAGCCGCCGCCATCCTGGCCGACGAAGGCCGCTTCGACGGCCCCACGCCGCCGCTCACGGGCCGACAGGCGCTCACCTTCGACGACATCGCCGCCATCACCACCGAGCTCACCGGCCGCACCGTCACGCGGACCACCGCCCCCGACGACCAGTTCCGCACGCAGCTGACGGGCCAAGGCGTCCCCGCGGAAACCGCCGACCGGTTGCTCGGCATCTTCGCCGCCAGCCGCGCCGGCGAGTTCGCCGCCACCGACCCCACCCTGGCCGACCTGCTCGGCCGCGATCCCGTCACCCTGCGCACGGTGCTGCGCGAGCAGCTGTCCGAAAGCTGATCCACCGAGGGCGCCGGCTGCCGGATGCCGGTGCCCGGTCCTGGCCGCTCGGCGGCGGTCGGGCTTCGGGCCGCCGTCCGCGCCCCGCCTACACCACCGTCCGGGAACACCTCCCGGACGGCGGCCCGGACGGCAGGGCACCCCTCTCCTGAGGGAGCGCCCCGGGTGTGCCGGCCCAGCGGAGTCGCCCGGTCAGGAGACGCGCTTCAGCTGCCAGGCGTTGTTGTTGAGGCTCGGGTTCGACCAGGCGACGCAGCTGCTGGTGTAGTACGAGCCGGTCTGGACCCAGCCCGCCGGCGGGTAGGTGGTGGAGCAGGCCTGGACCACGGTGCCGACGGGCAGTCCGGTGAGCTGCTTCATCTGCTTGATGTTGGGGCTGAAGCTCTGCGTGCCGCAACTGCTGCTGTAGCCCCAGCTGACGTCGACGTAGCCGGCCGGGGTGAGAACGCTTCCGCACGAGGTCGTGACGTCGCCCGGGGCGGCCTGGGCGGGCGCGGCGGTCAGGGCGAACGTCGCCGCGGCGCCGACGATGGCCATACAGGTGCGAAGACGGATCATGGGCGAGGGCTCCTTCTGATCACGGGTGGGTGGCCGATCAGGCCGTGGAGCCATTCCTACGGTTTGATCACCGGCTTCGGATAGCGGCTTTCAGGCCTAAAGGCCCCCGGGCAGGACGGCGTCCGGGCACCGGAACGGCGGCGTGGCAGGGGGGCGTTGTGGTAAAACGCGTTGTGGTAGACGCCGTCGGGCGGGACTGCGGGGAGTTGCGGATCCGCTCCGCCTCGGGGGTCCGGGCGCTCCGGGCGTCGGGATTTCTCCTGCGGTATGCGAACTTGTGCGGTCGTATCCGAACTTGATGCGATTTCCGGCCCTTCACCTGTCACACACACCAGTGAATTCGCCCCGAAACCAGGACGTGGACGACCGGTTGTCGCTCTCCTGGGGGTCCTGCCCGGATCGGGCAGATGTCCGCCGACCATGAGAGTGGGGATCAGGTGGGGACGAGAAGGAGAAGGAAGGGCGTCGCGCGGGCCGCGGTGCTCGCCGCCGCGCTGTGCGGCGGCGGGGCGCTGACGGCGCCGGCGGCGTTCTCGCAGACGGAGGACGGGACGGTGACGGTCCGGGTGATCCGGGCCGTGGACTCCTCCGGGGTGTGGACGCCCGCGCTGGAGCCGGGGCTGGCGGGCGTGAAGGTGACGCTCACCGGCGAGGCGCGGGCCCACGTCGAGGGCACCACCGGGGCCGACGGGACGGTGACGCTGGCGCCGCCGCGGAGCCGGGAGCACGGCGGCACGTACCGGGTGCAGGTGGTGAATCCGAAGCCGGGCGTGCTGTTCCCGGCGTTCGCCTCGCGGCAGGGGCTGGACGGCGCGCCGAACCAGCTGAGCTCCAACGAGGAGTTCGTCGACCTCTCCGGCGGCAAGAACGTCTCGTACACCACCGGGCTGTGGTACCCGGGGGACTACTGCCAGCAGAACGCGCCGCTGGTGACGACCTGCCAGAACACCACCTGGGGAGGCGGCGCGCAGCGCACGCTGGTGTCGTTCCCGTACCGCGCGCGCGGCCAGGACGGCGTGGACGTCAACGTCACGAACCTCGCCACCGACGCGCAGACGGGCACGCTCTACGGCATCGCGTGGAACAAGGCCGACCGGCGGATCTTCTCCTCGGCGGCGGCCAAGCGCACCACGGACTACGGCCCCGGCGGCGCCGGCGGCATCTACGTGACCGACCCGGCGCAGGGGCGGACCACGCTGTTCACCACCGTCCCGGACGCCGGCAGCACGGCGCACGGACCGGGGACGGACGACGCGTTCCTCGTCGCGCCGGGCAAGGAGAGCCTCGGCGGGCTCAAGGTGACGAACGACGGCAGGGACCTGTTCGTCGTCAACCTCAACACCCGCACGCTGTACCGCTACGACGCGACCGCACCGACGGCCGCGCAGCCGAGGGGCGTCTACCCGATCCCGGACCCGGGCTGCGCCTCGGCCGGGGACTGGCGGCCGTTCGGCCTGGGCCTCCAGGACGGCGTCGGCTACCTCGGCGGGGTCTGCTCGGGCGAGTCGACGGGCAAGGCCTCGGACCTGCGGGCGGTCGTGCTGCCCTTCGACCTGGCCACCGGCCGGTTCGGTGCGGCCGTGCTGGACCAGCCGCTGGACTACCCGCGCCAGTCGACCGTCGGATCGGGCCCGTGCGACGGCGCGGGCTGGTTCCCGTGGACGAACACCTACCCGACCACGCAGAACGGCCAGACCTGCGCCGGTTTCCGCGCGCAGCCGGAGCCGGAGCTGGGCGAGGTCGGATTCGAGACGGACGGCTCGATGCTGCTGGCCTTCCGCGACCGCATGGCCGACCGGGCGACGGGCCAGTCGGGGTCGGGCGCGGCGGTGGGCGAGGTGCTGTCGGGCGGTGACCTGAACAAGGCCTGCCTGAGCGGCGGCACCTACGTGCTGGACGCCAACACCGGCTGCGGGCTCTCGCCCCGGGGCGCCCGCTTCTTCGACACCAGCCGGATGGGCGTCCACCACAACGCGGCCTACGCCGGGATGGCGCTGTCCAAGGTCGAGAACACCATCGGGACCTCCGGGTTCGACCCCAACAGCACGGCCTTCGGCTACGGCACGTCGTTCGTCCAGCGCGACGGCAGGCAGGACCCGGCGTTCGGCCTGCGGCTCAACCCGGCGAACGTGCCCGCGCCGTTCGGCAAGGGCGCCTCGATGGGGGACCTGGAGGTGCTCTGCGACCAGGCGCCGCTGCAGATCGGTAACCGGGTCTGGTACGACGCCGAGCACAAGGGCATCCAGAAGCCGGGCCAGCGCCCGGTGGAGGGCGCCACCGTCCACCTGTACGACGGGCCGGGGAAGCTCGTCGGCACGGCGCGGACGACGGCGCGCGGCGAGTACTACTTCGACGACTCGAACGTGGACGGCGGGCTCAAGCCGCACACCAAGTACACGATCCGGCTGGACAACCCCGCCGACTTCGCCCAGGGCGGCCCGCTGTACCAGTGGGTGCCCACCCGGCACGACGTCGGCGACAACCCGTTCATCAACTCCAAGGGCGTCGTCCCGCCGGGCGGAACGTACGCCGAGCGGGAACTGACCACCGGCGGGCCGGGCCAGGACGACCACACCTTCGACTTCGGCTTCCGGCCGCAGGAGGGCGCGCTGACGCTGGTCAAGCACGACCAGGACGGCAGGCCGCTGGCCGGGGCGACGTTCCAGCTGTGGCGCTGGAACGGCGGGCCCAGCTGGCCGCAGACCGCCGGCGGGCACCAGGACTCGCCGGTCGGCGATCCCTGCACCACCGGGGCGGACGGCATCTGCCGGATCGTCGTCGGACCGGGGACGTACTACTGGGTGGAGGTGAGCCCGCCCGACGGCTACGCGGCGCCGGCCGTCACGGTCTTCGGGCCGCTGGTGCTCACCTGCGAGACCCTGGACGACGGGATCACGGTGACGGTCGTCAACCGGCTGCTCCCGTCGGCCGGTTCGGGCGCGGCCCCGTCGTCGCCGGATGCGGTCTCGACCCCACCGCCGACCCCGGCACCGAGCCCGTCGTCCTCGGTGGCGGCGGTGGCGTCCTTGTCGCCGCCGTCGCCGCCGCCGTCGCCGAGCGCCTGGCCGTCCCGGCCCGATGAGCGGCCCGGCGGCGCGCTGCCGACCACCGGGGCCGGCAGCATGCTGCCGCTCGGTGTGACCGGTGCGGCGGCGCTGCTGGGTGCGGGCGGCGTGCTGGTCGTGGTCGCGCGCCGGCGCGGGGCGCGGCACGCGTAGTGGAACCAGGCCGGGCCCGTGGCGAGTTCGACGGCCACGGGCCCGGCCGGGCGGCCCGTACGGCTTCACCCAGGGCAGAACGCCACTCCCTTCCCCTGGTGCCCCGGATCCCTAGGCTGGAGGGGTGAGCACTCATGCGCCGAACGAAGCCCGCGTCATCCCCCTGCGCCCGCACACCTCGTCGCCCGGTTCCGGCGGGGCGACCCGCGCCCCGCAGCGGCCGGCGGGAGCGTCACCGGCGCCCGTGCCCGCGCCCGCGAACGCGCCGAGGGAACCCCTGTGGCGCGACCTCGTCGGCGACGCGCTGCGCCGCGAACGGCTCGCCCAGGAAAGGACGTTGAAGGACGTGGCGGAGGCGGCCCGGATCTCGATCCCGTACCTGTCGGAGCTGGAGCGCGGGCGCAAGGAGGCCTCCTCCGAGGTCCTCGCGGCCGCCGCCCGTGCCCTCGGACTCGGCCTCGCCGACCTGCTCTCGCTCGCCCAGGACGAGCTGACCCGGCACACCCGGAGCCAGATGGGCCGGAGCCAGGTGGGCCAGAGCCAGGTGGGCCGGGGCGCGGTGGGCCGAAGCCGGTTGGACCGGAGCCGCACGTCGCCCACGGCGCAGTACGACGGGCTCTGCCTCGCCGCCTGATCGGACCTGCCCCGGCCGACGGCCGGTACGACGGTGGTGCGCCCCGCCGTACCGGCCACGCCCGCACGGAGAAGTCAGCCGAACGCGAGCCGTCGGCTCAGCACCTCGTCGGCGAGCCCGTAGGCGACGGCCTCCTCGGCGGTGAACACCTTGTCCCGGTCCATGTCCGCGCGCAGTGTCGCCACGTCGTGGTGCGTGTGCCGGGACAGCACCTCCTCCACCTGCGAGCGGGTGCGGACCATCTCCTTCGCCGCGAGGCTGAGGTCGGACACCGTCCCCTGCCGGCCGCCGCTGGCCGGCTGGCCGAGCAGCACCCGCGCGTGCTGGAGCACGAACCGCCGCCCGGGGTCTCCGCCGGCCAGCAGCACCGCCGCCGTCGACGCCGCCTGACCGACGCAGAACGTGGAGATCGGCGCCTGCACGAACGTCATCGTGTCGTAGATCGCCATCAGCGAAGTGAACGATCCACCGGGCGAGTTGAGGTAGATCGAGATCTCGCGTTCCGGGCTCTCCGACTCCAGGTGCAGGAGCTGCGCGATGACCACGTTGGCGACCCCGTCGTCGATCTCGGTGCCGAGGAAGATGATCCGCTCGTTCAGCAGCCGGCTGAAGACGTCGTAGGAGCGCTCGCCCTGCGCGGTCCGCTCGATGACATAGGGAACCGTGTACGACCCCATGTCACAGCCCCATCCGTCGGCGCGACGCGGCCGGGCGGATGTCGGCGACCGACTCCACCACCCGGTCCACGATCCCGTACTCCCTGGCCTGCTCGGCCGTGAACCAGCGGTCCCGGTCGCCGTCCCGCGCGATCGTCTCCTCGCTCTGACCGGTGTGCTCGGCGGTGATCCGCTCGATGGCCTTCTTGGTGAACTGGAGGTTCTCCGCCTGGATCTCGATGTCCGCGGCGGTGCCGCCGATGCCCGCCGATGGCTGGTGCATCATGATCCGCGCGTTCGGCAGCGCGAACCGCTTGCCGGGCGCCCCCACGGTGACCAGGAACTGGCCCATGCTGGCGGCGAACCCCATCACCAGCGTCGAGACGTCGTTCGGGATGAGCCGCATGGTGTCGTAGATGGCGAGCCCCGCGGTGACCGACCCGCCGGGGCTGTTGACGTACAGGCTGATGTCGGTGCGCGGGTCCTCCGCCGACAGCAGGAGCAGTTGCGCGCACACCCGGTTGGCCGACACGTCGTCGACCTGGGTGCCGAGGAGGACGATCCGCTGGGCGAGCAGCTGCGCCGCGAGGTGGTCGTCGAAGCGGCTGGGCGGCGTGCCGCCCTCCTCCGCGCGGGGCGCGAGCGTGGTGAGGGGAGTCATCCGGTCTCCTTGTCGAGATGCCGAGGTGTCGAGGTGTCGAGCCGAGGTGTTGAGGCGGGCTTGCCCTCGACTCCACTCTTGACCCCGGGAGACCTCCGGATGCGTTTTCTCTGCCTGCCGCAGATTCGCCACGGGCAGAGGCGACGGCCCGGCCCGGCTGCGCACGGCCCGGCGGCCGGCCGGGAGAGCCCCCGACCGGCCGCCGGGCGGGACCGGTCAGAGCGGCAGGCCCTGCCAGCCGCCGAAGGTGGTGGGCGTCGCGCCCGTGCGGTAGTAGACGCGGCCGTCCGAGCCGATCGCGAACACGTGGAGGACGCCGCCGCCGTCGACGAGTGCGGCCGGGTAGTCGAGGACGGTGCCGCCGAGGTCCTGCCAGGTGCCGTAGCCGGAGTTCGGGGCGGTCTGGGCGGTGGTGCTCACGCCGCCGCCGCGGTTGCGCTCGAACAGGACGACCCGTCCGCCGACGGTGGCCGCCGCCGGCTCGCCCACTCCCCCGTCTCCGCCGAGGGGGGCCGGGGACCGGCTCCACTCGCCGCCGGGCCGGGTCTGGTAGCTGACCAGCATCGCGCCGGTGCCGACCTCGCGGTAGGCGAGTTCGATGCGGCCGTCCTGGTCGAGCGCGGCCTTGGGCGGGCTGGCCGGCCGGGCACCCGGGATCGGGCCCGGGCCGCCGAAGGCGCCGTTCGGGGCGCCCTGCCACCAGCCGAGGATTCCGGTGCGGGTGCTGGCGAACACCTCGATCGCCCCGACGCCGTTGCGGATCGCGGTGACCGGGTCCTGGAGGTCGGTGCCGCCCAGGTCCGTCCAGGTGCCCGTCCACACCCCGCCCGGGGTGGTCTGCCGGATGCTGCTGAGGCCGCCCCCGCCGTTCTTGACGAACAGTTCCAGCCGCCCGTCCTGGTTGCCGGCCACCACGGGCACGCCGACCTGGTCCTCGTTGCCGAGTCCGGTGTTGGGGTTGCCGTGGTCGGCCCAGCTGTTCCACCACCAGCCATTGGGCGCACCCTGGGGCAGGGAGATGATGTGGTGATCGGTCAGGCGGCGGGCGAAGACCTCCAGCCGGCCGTCGGCGTTGGTCCCGACCGCGATGCCCGGCGCCAGTCGCCCACCCGGGTCGGCCATCCGCACCGGACCGCCCCAACTGCCGTCCGCCTGGCGCCAGTAGGTGTAGAGGGCGCTGGCCCGGACGACGAAGACCTGAGGCCGGCCGTCCTGGTTCAGCCCGGCCCAGGAGGTGCCCCGCGACCAGCGGTAGTACATCCGGGAGAACCAGGCGTCGGAGTAGTTCCCCGAGTGGTCGTGGCTGGCGTACTCGGAGACGAACACGCCCTTGGCGCCGGTCGTCGCCGGGTCGAGGTTCACCGGGGAGTCGCTGATGTTGTAGTCCCGGTAGTTCACCTGGATCAGCGGGCCGCCGTACAGCAGGGCCGCCTGGCCGGCGAACTTCGCGGCGGAGACGTGGTCCGAGTGGTCGCCCGAGTAGCGGCTGTCCGGGAGTTCGTCCTGGGCCCGGAGCACGGTCGGCTGGTACATCACCATCAGCTGCCGCAGCACCTCGACGACGTCCGCCGCCGTGTAGGTCGACGGCCCGGACAGCGGGCTGCCGACCGGGACGACCGTGGTGTCGGTGCCGCCGGCCAGGACGGCGCCGAGCCCGGCGTCGTGCAGGTTGAGGAAGATCAGGTGCACTGGGCGGTCCTTGAGGACGTACCGTTCGACCTGCTTGCCCGCGACCGTCCACGCCTCGGCCGTCCAGTGCCCGACCTCGTCGGTCGCCGGGTCGGTGTCGCCGACCCCGGTCATCCGGGAGTAGGCGTTGATGGCGCCCATCTGCCGGTTCCAGGTGCGCAGCGGCTCGCCGGCCGTGTCCCAGCAGGACGTGGCGCACGGGTCGCCGGTCGCGTTGCCCGCGGTGACGAACACCGTGACGGACGGGGTGCCGATGGCGAGCGCGTTGGACAGGTCCGGGTTCATGAACAGGATGTCGTCGTCCTCGTGCGCGACGACCTGCATGAACAGCGGCCCGGAGGGGGCGGCCGGGGCCGCCCCCACGGCCGCGGCCGCGCGGGTCGCGGTCCCCTTGGCCAGGACGGGCGCGGCCAGGGCGGTGAGCGCGACGGAGGTGAGGAGTTGCCGTCGTCCGATTGCCATGTGATTCCCCCCAATTCGAGATCGGCATGTGATCACGCCAGGACGAGGCTAGCGCATATCGGGAAGGCAATACCCTGGACCGCATCGCGCAAATTGCCATCGGGGGAAGTCAATTGACGCATCATCAAATTACTTCAACCGCTCCCCGCCCATCGGGCCTCTTTCCGGACGATCCCGTTCCTTTCGGAGATGGAATCGGCCCAGCGAGCGATAAGACGACAAGCCGAGTCCAACCCGTGCGGCCGGGTGGGGCAGAAGACCGGTCCGTGCGGCCGGGTGGGGCAGGAGGCCGGTCGCGCGAGGTGACGGCGTGTCGGCAGATCCCGTCGGTCGGTCCTCCCGAGCACCCGGCGGCGCCCCGCGGCGGTCAGCCGAGCGAGTCCACCAGTTCGGCGATCGCCGTCAGCGGCTGGTGGGCCGCGAGTTCGGCGGCCAGGTCGGCGGCGTTGGCGCGGTAGGCCGGGTCGGCCAGGACCCGGTCGACGGCCTCGCGCAGCTCCGGCTCGCCCGGGCGCCCGGTGCGCAGGTCGATGCCCACACCGCGCCAGGCCACCCGGGCGGCCACCTCGGGCTTGTCCTCGCTGCCGCCCGCGACCACCAGCGGCACCCCGAAGGCCAGCGCGGTGTGGACACCGCCGTAGCCGCCGTTGCTGATCAACACGTCGGCGTGCGGCAGGAGCCGGTCGAACGGCAGGTAGCCGGCGGCCCGCACGTTGTCCGGCAGGCCGCCGAGCGCCTGCGCCAGCAGCTCGGGCCCGTCCGGGCGGACCGTGGCCGCGACCACCAGCAGGTCGGGGCGGTCGGCCAGCGCCCGCACCGCGGGGATCAGCAGCTCGGTCAGGTCGTCATTGGCCAGGGTGCCCTGGGTGACCACCACGACCGGGCGGTCGGAGGCCAACTCCGGCCACCACTGCGGCAGTTCCACCTCGTTCCGGTTCTGCGGCGCCAGCGCGCCGATGTAGCGCAGCGAGGCCGGCGCGTCGCTGCGCGGGTACTCGAACCCCGGGACGGTCAGCTGCAGGTAGTGGTCGGGCCCGGTGACGGCGGCGTTCGCCCGTGGCCCCGGCGGCAGTTCGGCCCCGACCCCGGCGAAGACCTCGGCCGCGTACTGCCGCAGCGGCTCACCGCGCAGCGCCGCCTCGGCGTTCAACTCCCGGTTGCGGGCCAGCCCCTCCGGTCCCGCCTGGGGCGCCAGCGCAAGCCCGAAGGGCGCGGTGTCGACACTCTGCAGCATCGGCGGGGACACCCCGATGCCCACCACGGCCGGCCGCTCGCCGCGCGGATGGGCCAGCGCCAGAGCCACCGCGCCGTGGAAGAAGCAGTCACCGAGCACGACCGTGGCCGGGAACTCCGCCAGCAACGCGCGCAGCGCCCGGTACTGCGCGGGCACCGGGTCGATGAAGATGTTCCGGGCGTCGAAGGCCAACCGCTGTGGCCCGGGCGGCAGTTCGGCCCGCCCCGGGAAGGAGTCGTTGATCCGGCGGTCGTCGAAATCCGCCTCCGGCGGCAGGGCGACGAAGCGCGCCCCGGTCTCCTCGGCGGCCCCGGCGAACCGCGCCCCGCCGAGGAAGACCACCTCGTGCCCGCGCGCCACCAGGTCGGCGGTGATCGCCAGCATCGGCGCGGTGTGCCCGTGCGCGGGCATGGCGGCAGTGATGATCCTGGACATGTGAAACCCCCCATAGTCGTTCGTCGGCCGGTCCGTACGCACCCCGTGGTCGCCCCCGCGCACCCGGCCCACAGCGCAGGCTAACCCACCACGCCGCGTCCGCCCGACACCGACACCGGCGGCGGGGCGGCGGGGCGGCGGGGCCAGGCGGGACGGGCGGGGGTGCCCGTCCCGCCGGCTCGTCAGGCAGTCAGGCAGTCAGGTCCTCAGCTGGTCAGCTCCTCAGCTCGTCAGCCACGGTCGTCAGGAGACCACGTCAGCCGGGCAGAGCCGCTGGGTGCCAGGGCGTCCGCGCACGGTGGCGTCCACGCAGCCGCCCGGCAGGCCGTCGTGGACGGTGGTGCCGAAGTTGGCGGTGACGGTCAGCGCGCCGTCGCCGAAGACGGTCCGCTGCACCAGGTGGTCGCCGGTCAGCCAGCGGAAGGAGGTCAGCTGCTGGGCGCCGGCCGCCTGGTGCAGCGGCGCGAAGTACTGCTGCAGGGCGGCCAGTTCCCGAAGGTTCTGCCCGTCGTGCGGGTCCTTGTCGCTGAGCACGAAGTTGAGCGGGGTGTTGTCGAGCATCGCCAGCAGCGCACGCGTGGTCTTCTGCTCCGGCAGCTTGCTGAAGGGCAGTTCCCAGCGTTCGACGTTGACCAGCGAACCGTGCAGCGCCGTCTCGTACAGCGGCACCCGGTACCGCGGGTCGTACATCGCCTTCAGGGCGGCGGCCACCCGGGCCTGGTGCTCGGGCTTGAAGTCCGTGGTGCGCACCGGCTTGAAGAAGGTGGCGGCGGCCTGTTCCGGGGCGTAGCCGCCCCAGGCGCCGTCGTCCTTGGGGTCCTGCGGCCCGTTGTCGAAGTGCCCGGACTCCATCGCCCACAGCCGCCCGTCCACCGGGGTGCCCGAGCCGTGGTCGAAGGCCAGCACCTGGTTGGCCCAGGAGCCGGCGGACTCCGATCCCAGGACCAGCGGGGCGGGCCGGCCCGTGGACGCGTCGTACGAGCCGTCCGTCAGGCGCCGCATCCGGGCGAGCCGGTTGGTGCGGTCCTCGTCCATGGTCATCGCGTGGCCGGGGTCGAAGTCCTGGAAGAGCTCGCCCGCCGCGTCCACGTCGAGGAAGTAGCTGTCGGCCCCGTTGGCGACCAGCGAGCGGGTGCGGTCCGCGAGGTAGTGCTGCTGCGGCTCGGCCTGCTCGAACGCCTGCGAGCTGAGGTAGCAGCCCTTCTTGTGGAAGCCGGGTTGCGGCGTTCCGTCGGCCCTGAGGACGCAGAACCGGGGGTAGACGTCGTCCGGCCAGACGGAGTTGGGGGACGAGTCGTCCGTCTTCTGCTGGCCGTTGGCGAAGGAGTCGTACGGCCCGACCAGGTAGCCGGCGGCCTCGGCGGCCTTGACGTCCTCGCCCGTCATCGGCGAGTCGTCGGAGTCGTAGCCGAGCCAGAGCCGGGAGACGCCCAGTTCCTTGAGCCGGTCGAGGTAGGCGGGCCGGCGGGCGCCGCCCCAGGCGTAGGCGTGGAAGGCGCCGAGCAGCTTCGCGGTCTGCGGGTTCTGCTTGATCTTCTCGCTCAGGCTGCCCAACTGCCCGTGCTCCGAAAGCCAGTTGCGGTAGTCCACGGCCGGGGCCACCGGGGAGCCGTCGGTGAGGGAGAAGGCCACGGTGTACGCGCCGGTGCCGTTCCCGGCGGAGAATCCGTGCTCGGCCGTGGCCCGCAACCGCCCGTCCTGGGAGGCGAACGTCAGCGACGTGCCGATGTCGGTGGGGACGATGTAGCTGACGCCGGCCCGGCCGGAGCGGAGCGTGTAGCCCCACATCGGCATGGACAGCTGCGAGCTCAGCTCCTGCTCCTCGCCGACCAGCGCCCCGTCGGAGGAGTTCCAGAACGGGTCGTCGACGGGAACGGACAGCCCCTCGCCGCGCGGGAGCTGGACCTCGGCGGCGGCCGCATCGGTGGCGGTCACCGGCCACCGCACCGAGGTGTCGCCGCCGCTCCCGGTGAGGGCGGTCCCGGTGAGGGTGACCAGCAACCGGCCGTGATCGGGACGGACTTCGGCCCGCAGGCCCTTCTCCGGATACGACCAGGCGGCGCCGCTCGCCGTCCTGACCGGGGCGCTCGCCCTGCCCAGCCCCTGGGCGGCCGGAGCGGACAGCAGGACCACCCGCCCGTCCTCGGTCCGGGCCTCGGCCCGCAGCGTGGCCGCGTCGATGGTGGCGGTGCCGCCGCGCACCGGCACGTCGACGCGCCCGTCATGGACCCGCACCCGCATCGGCGAGGCGGAGCTGCCGGTGGCGCTCGCCACGGTTGCGGACACCAGCGCGGTGGCCATGGCGAGGACGAGAACGGCGCGCGGAACGTGCCGGCGGGCGGGGCCCGCAAGGGATGACGTATGAGTACCGGTGTGCATGACACAGTGATACGGAGGACTCCTAAGAAGTCCTTAAGAACCGACCATTGACCACCGGTCATGCTGACGCGGCACCCGAGCTTGGACGTGCTGGTCCGGCGGTCCGGCGGTCCGGCAGGGCGCTCGGTGGGGTGAGGGACGCCGTCAACGCCTCCGCAGATCGAGCGAGACGACGGTCAGCCGACGCAGTTCCTCCGGAGCGTCCGGGTGCCTCCCGTCGGTGATCTCCGAAAGGGTGCCGAACGAACCGGGGTAGACCATGACAGAAAGGCCTTCCTGGACAAGACACGCGAATATTGCGGACTCCTCCAGAAAGTACTGTGCGGACATTTCGACCCGCCTCTCCAGGTCGGCCTCGGCAAGTTGGCCGGAATGCCTGGTGTGGAAGCTCCGCCCGAACGCGTCCACGGACTCCCGGAAGTTCCGGTCGGCCCGGTGGTAGTCGGTGAGGCTTCGATGCTGCTTTGCGTAGGAATCCCACCGCTGCACTTCGGAGCAGCGCAGGAACGTGAATTCGGTCTGCTCGCGTTCGGCCGCGAACAGGGCCCGGGTGTCGGCGATGAAGCGGTCGCCCAGGGCCAGCGCCCGGGAGAGCGCCTCGTCCTCCGGCAGGCCCCGGGTGGACGCCAGGGTGATCCGGTGGATGCTGTCCCCGACCAGCACCGTGCAGCGGGGGAACCGCCTGGCTATCCAGCGGAGCATCGCGGCGATCTTGCCCGGAGCGAAATTGCCGCTCTCCAGACTGACGCCGAGGAAGCACTGCCCCTGATCCGCCAGTCCGGTCCGCCGGGCCGAAGGGGAGACCAGGTCAACACTCGCCTTGTAGGAGGTTTTCGGTTGATTCTCGGAAATTCCTGATATGCCGACAGGGGTCTGTTCGTAAGGAGGCATGCGAAAACCCCTCCGGGCCATCGAACGAGTGAGCGACGATCAGTACGGGGTCGACGTTAGATTTCGTCTGACTGATCGTCAAATCTCTTCAACTCGCCCACGAAACAGGGGCGGTGGGGCATGGGTGCGACAGAGGCCCTGACCTTGACGGACAGTCGATGACAACGGGGACGACCGTCGCGGGGGGAGCCGGCGGCCCGTCAGCGCGCGGCTTGTCCGAGGCCGTCGAGGATTCGGCAGACTGGCACTCGCCCTGCCCGACGAATGATGTCCACGGTCGCCGCCGACAGCGCACCACCCACCGGCAGCCCCTGGGAGCTCCGATCCTTCGGCTCTGCGCGGCACGACACGGGTTGATCCAACTTCGGGGCTCTGGGTGTCAGTTCGCGGTTTCGGCGAAATGCTCAGACGGTCCTCAAATCCGACCGGAAGGTCTTGCCCCGCCGCGTCGGATGAGTGACGGTATGTACCGGCTTCGTTTGCAGAACGCAACCTGAGTCGCCCGGATGGCGGCGTGTCGTGGGGGAGATCAGCGTGGCCGAAGACGCCGACTACATCATTTCGCCGCCGACGGGCCCGGGCGGTGGTGGCCCGGCAGGCGCTGGGGCCCGTCCTGCTGGGCCGCCTTCGGCATCCGGCGCGGCGCCGTCGCCGTCGCCGCAGTCGCAGTCGCAGTCGCAGCCGCCGGTTCCGCAGCACGCGCCGACGGCAGGCCCGGGCAGGCCCCGGCTCGCTCGGGTACCGCGCCACTGGCAGCTGATCGTGGCCGCGGTCGTGCCCTGCCTCGTCCTGGCCGGCGTCGGGTGGTGGCTCTGGCCGCAGCAGCCGACGAGCCTGCCGCCGCACGTGGCCGCGGGTACGGTCCAAGCGGACCTCGTGAGCCCTGACAGCGTCAGTCGGCTGGCCGGGACGACGCTGGTCGCCGGCCCGCAGTCGAACCGTCCGCACGCCCCGCTCGCCGTGTCGCCGTCGGAATGCGCCGTCGCGGCGGGGCCGACGACCCAGTCGGTCTACGGACAGGCGTGGACCGCGTTCCTGTCGGCGACCTACCAGGACGCGGGGGCCACGGGCGCCTACACCGTGAACCAGGTCATCGGCGTGTTCCCGGACAGCGAGAAGACCGGCGCGGCCTTCCAGGCGCTCACCGACGGTCTCACCAAGTGCCCGTCCTCGACGGTCACCGACCAGGCAGGTCGTACCGCGAAGTGGGCCTACACGGCCCACCCTCCCACCGAGGTCGCCGTGGCGTGGACGGCGGCGCAGGACGGCGCACAGGACGGCGGCGCGCAGTGGGCCTGCCACCACCAGGCGCGGGTGAAGGGCACGAGTCTGGTCCAGGTCGCCGTCTGCCAGGCGGGCGACGGCCAGCCGACCACCGCGAAGCTCGCCGACGAGCTCACCGGGAAGGTGAGCGGATGACCGCGTCCCCGTACGGCCCGGCCGCTCGCCGCCGGCGAACCGTACGGACGACCGTACGGGCGACTGTGCGGATGACCGTACGGACGGCCGTACGGCGATTCGTTCTCCTGGCGCTGGCGGCCGTGCTGGTGCCGGTCGTCGGCGCGGGAGCGCCCGCGTTCGCGGCCACCGGCGCTGCGGCCGTCCTGGCCCAGTCGGGCGGCGTCGCTGTCCTGGTCCCGTCCGGGGACGTCGCGGCCGCCTCGGCGCAGCTCATCCGGGAGGTCGAGGACTTCAACCGGCAGGAGGCGGAGATCGCGCAGCAGGAGAAGGCCGTGGTCGCCGAGGCGGAGCAGATCACCAAGGATGCCGCCGCCCTGCGCAACGACACCGCGGCGTTCGAGACCAAGGCCGCTGCCGCGAAGCAGAAGGCCGGCAGCTTCGGGACGCGCGCGGCGGCCCTGGCCTCCAGGATCGATGCCCACAACAACAAGCCGCACACCTTCCAACTGCCCGCGCAGGCCGCCGCGTCCAGCGCGTACGACGCCGAGGCGAGCGAACTGAGGACCGAACAGGCCCAGCTCCAGGCCGAGAAGGGCAGCCTGGAGAACGAGCAGTCCCAGCTCGGGCAGGAGGAGTCCAAGCTCAGTTCCAGGCAGTCCCAGCTCAGCGCCGCCGCCAAGGCCCAGGAGGCGAAGGCCAAGGAGCTCCAGGCCAAGGAGCAGCAACTCCAGCCCCGGGCACAGCAGTTGCTCCAGCAGATGGCCCAGGCCACCCAGAGCCTCGCCGACAATCCACCGGACCCGGCGGCGGCGATGGACCAGGGCGGTGACGCGGCCGCCCCTCCGCAGCACCGCACTCGCGCCCCGTCCCAGAGCCAGAACCAGAACCAGGGTCAGAGTCAGAACCAGTCCCAGAGCCGGAGGCGGGGGGTCGACACCGTCGACACGGCCGACGCCGCCGGCACCGCCGACAGCCCGTACCAGCAGCCGCGAACCTCCGCCCTGAAGGCCTACGCGAAACAGGCCGGCACCACCGTCGACATGCGCCCGGGCACGGCGTACCTGCTGCCCGAGGCCGTCGGGCAGCTTCCCGCCGCCCAGGCGGCACAGCTCGGCAGCCCGTCCATCGCCTACGACGGGCTGGTCCGCAAGCCCGACGGGAACTACACGGCCCTCCAGGTGCAGATGCCGGGGGCTGCCGCGGCCCCCGCCCTGGAGGTCTTCAGAACCGCCATGGACCGCCGGGGCCGGCTCGTCGCGTACAAGGCCGGCGTGAAACTCGTCATCGACGAGATCAAGACCGTCCAGCCGGCGCCGGAGCCTCCGGAGACCGGCCCCGGGAGCCCGTCGCCCTCTCCTTCCGGCAAGGCCGCCTGCCTGACCCAACCCCGGGGCAGGCCGAGCGGCAGCGGATGGATCCTCAACACCGAGCAGCCCGTGCCCAGTCGCAACCGGACCGCGGGCCCGAGCCCCTCCGGCTCCCGGGCCCCCGCGCCGGCCACCAGGGCCGGCAAGGCGGAGGCCTGCCTGACGAACCCCCTGGTCAAGGGGGACGAAGCCGGCGGCGACATCACGGGCTGGGAGGACGCGAACGCGCAGTCCCCCGGCGGCGGCCTCGCCCGCTGCCACCTGATCGCCAACGTCCTCGGGGGAAGGGGCAGCCACAAGGAGGACTGGATCAACCTCGTCCCGTGCTACCAGCTCGGGATGAACATCAAGGGGATCAGCATGAGGATGTTCGAGGCCAGGGTCCAGAAGGAGGTGAACGCGCTGTCCGCGGACGGGGACGCCGCCGTGTACTACGTGGTGACGCCCCTCTACCGGGACGACGGCAGCACGATCCCGTGGGGCGCGAGCATGAGCGCCACGGTTCAGCTGCCCGACGGCGCGTCATGGCCCGTCTTCAACGAGCAGACCCTCCTGAACGTCCCCGGGGACGGCGGGCCCAGTCTGGGGAACTGAGACCGGGAGACCGGGACAGGGGAACCGAGACCGGTACGGCTGGGAGGCCGGAATGACCCGCACCACCCCGCCGAGGCCGGATGACATCGTGGCGGCCTTCCCACGGCTGGCCCCGCTGGCCCGGACGGCGACCCGGCTGCACCCGCGGCCCGGATCGCCGTCCCCGCGGGAGAGCTCGGTCGGAGGTCCGCTGCTGTGGCCCGCCGCCGAGCCGTGGCCGCACTGCGAGGGCACGCACCGGGTGCCGGCCGTGCTGCCGGCGACCTCCCCGGCCGATGTCCGGTTGTTGCGCGAGATCCGGGCGGCTGCCCGGGCCCGGCCACCGGGCGCCCGCTCCTACACCCCGCAGGAGCGCGCCGTGCTGGCTCGGGCCGGCGCCGGCCGCCCGTGCCCGCAGGGGCCGGTCGCGATGCTGGCCGTGGCCCAGCTGTACGTCCGCGAGGTGCCCGACCTGCGTCCGCCCGAAGGCGCGGACCTGCTCCAGGTGCTGTGGTGCCCCTTCGACCACCCCTTCGACCGCCCCTTCGACCACCCCTGGGGGAACATGCCGAGGACCGAGCTGTTCTGGCGGTCCGCCACCGCGGTCGGCGAGGTCCTCACCGCGCCTCCGCAGCCGCCCGCGATCCAGTACGAGGACTACCTGCCGCAGCCGTGCCTGGTCTCCCCCGAGCAGGTCACCGAGTACCCGTTGGCAGTGGAGCTCGACCCGGACCTGCGCGCGCGGGTCCGGGCGTGGAGCGCGCGGCGGAAGACCGGCGCGGAGCCGGGCAGCGCCTACGACGGGGCGGAGGACGGCTACTACGACCGGGAGTTGTCCGTCGCCCCCGGTTGGAAGGCCGGCGGCTGGGCTCCCTGGAGCTTCACCGATCCCGCTCCGCAGTACTGCCGCGCCTGCGGCTGCCGGATGGACCCGATGCTGACCATCGCCACGAAGGAGCACCGCGCGGACGTCCACAGCTGGATCCCGTACGAGGACCTGGCCGCCGCGAACCGGGCCGCCGTCCACCCCGACCCGGCGGCACCGACCATGATCACCGTCGGCGACGGGTACAACCAGCAGATCTACGCGTGCCCGGCGGCCCCGGACCACCCGCACACCGCACTGCTGCAGTAGCCGGCCGGAGCCGCCGCGCTGCGCCCGGGCCGACGCCCCGTGACCCGAACGGAGTATGCCGCGCCCGGAAACCCGGCAGCGCCCACCGCGGGCGACGGGCGGCGGGAAGCGGCCGCGCCGGTGCGTGGACGTCGAGCGGCTGGTGGGGCGGTCGCGGACGCGGATCGGCAGAATCGAGGCGTGGGGGCGGCCCCGGCTGCGCCGCAGGCGGCTACGTGAGAGGACCATGCCATGCCCGACTTCCACCCGAAGCACGATCATCTGATCGTCAAGCCGATCGGGGTTCCGACCCCGCAGGACCCGGAGACGTGGACGGGCGAGGTGGTGGCGGTGGGGCCCGGCCGACAGCTGGGGAGCGGCAAGCCGCACCCGGTGGACGTCAAGGTCGGCGAGAAGATCCTCTTCAACAGGCTCTCCGGTTCGGAGATCCGGGTGGAGGGCGAGGAGTACGTCGAGCTTCCCGAGGACGAGATCCTCGCGCTCTCCGCCGAGTAGTCCCGACAGCCCCGAGTCGCTGTACCACCGTGCCCCCGAGACCCCCTTGGAGATTCCCGCCATGACCGAGCAGGCACCGGCCCGGATCGGCGTCACCGGATTGGCCGTGATGGGCCGCAACCTGGCCAGGAACTTCGCCCGCCACGGCTATCGGGTGGCCGTGCACAACCGCACGGCGGCGCGGACCACGGCGCTGCTGGAGGAGTTCGGGCACGAGGGCGAGTTCGTGGCCGCCGAGACCACGGAGAAGTTCGTCGCGGCCCTGGAACGCCCCCGCCTGATCGTGATCATGGTCAAGGCCGGGGCGCCGACCGACGCGGTCATCGACGAGCTGGTGCCGCTGCTCGACGAGGGCGACGTGGTGGTGGACGGCGGGAACGCGCACTTCCTCGACACCAGGAGGCGGGAGGCGGCCCTGCGCTCACGCGGCCTGCACTTCGTGGGCAGCGGCATCTCCGGCGGCGAGCAGGGCGCCCTGGAGGGGCCGAGCATCATGCCCGGCGGCACCCCGGAGGCCTACCGGGTCCTGGGACCGCTGCTGGAGGACATCGCGGCCAAGGTCGACGGCAAGCCCTGCTGCACCCACGTCGGACCGGACGGCGCCGGCCACTTCGTCAAGATGGTCCACAACGGCATCGAGTACGCCGACATGCAGCTCATCGCCGAGGCGTACGACCTGCTGCGGCACGGCGCCGGACTGCAACCCGACGCGATCGCCGAGGTCTTCCGGACCTGGAACGGCGGGCGCCTGGAGTCCTACCTGATCGAGATCACCGCCGAGATCCTCGCCCACACCGATGCGGCGACCGGGAAGCCCTTCGTCGACATCGTGCTGGACCAGGCCGAGCAGAAGGGCACCGGCCGCTGGACGGTCCAGAGCGCGCTGGAGCTCGGCGTGCCCGTCAGCGGGATCGCCGAGGCGGTCTTCGCCCGGGCGCTGTCCGGCAGCGTGCCGCTCCGGCAGGCCGGCCGGGGGCTGCCCGGCCCCACCGAGACCTGGCTCGACAGCGCGGCGGCGGACCGGTTCGCGGACGACGTCGAGCAGGCGCTGTACGCCTCCAAGATGGTGGCCTACGCCCAGGGCTTCAACCAGATCCAGGCCGGCAGCGCGGAGTACTCCTGGCAGATCGACCCCGGTGAGATGGCCGCGATCTGGCGCGGCGGCTGCATCATCAGGGCCCGGTTCCTGGACCGGATCAGGGCCGCGTACGAGGCCGACCGGGAGCGTCCCACGCTGCTGACCGACGCGCACTTCCGGGAGGCGCTCGGCTCCGCGCAGTCGGCCTGGCGGCGGGTCGTCTCGACGGCGGCCCAACTGGGGGTGCCCGCCCCCGGCTTCGCGACCGCGCTCGCCTACTACGACGGCCTGCGGGCGGAGCGCCTCCCGGCCGCGCTCGTGCAGGGACAGCGGGACTTCTTCGGCGCGCACACCTACCACCGTGTCGACCGGGAGGGGACCTTCCACACCCGTTGGGAGCTGGAGAGGCGCCCGGAGGAACAGCGCTGAGACACCTGAGACACCCGCAACCACCGTGCGGGAGCGGCATACGGACAGACCGGCGCCACAGAAGGTGATTCCGCGGTCACCATGGGTAGGAGCGTGGCGCAATCCCCTACCTCCAGGAGACCCGCATGGCCCAGCAGGCCGACCTCATCCTCCACGGCGGCGAGATCGTCACCGTCGCCGAGAGCACCGGAAGCACCGCGAGCAGCGAAAGTGACGCCCGGCGCCCCGAGGCCGAGGCCGTGGCCGTCAAGGACGGCACGATCGTCTTCGTCGGCCCCCGGCAGGAGGCGCTGGACCAGTGGCGCGGCCCGCACACCGTCGTACGGGACCTCAAGGGCCGCGCCCTGCTGCCCGGCTTCGTCGACGCGCACGGGCACCTCGGCGGCATCGGCCTCCAGGCCACCATCGCCAACCTGCTGGCCGCGCCGGACGGCGACGTCACCGACCTCGACTCGCTGAAGGACAAGCTGCGCGACTGGGCCGGGAGCACGGTGGGCGCGGACTCCGAGTGGATCGTCGGGTTCGGGTACGACGACGCGATGCTCGCCGAGGGCCGCCACCCCACCCGCGACGACCTCGACGAGGTGTCCACGGACCGCCCGGTGCTCGCCATCCACCAGTCCTTCCACCTCGGCGCGGTGAACAGCCTCGGCCTGGAACGGCTCGGCTACTCGGCCGCCACGCCCGACCCCGAGGGCGGGGTGATCCGGCGGCGCGAACTCGCCGTCCCGCCCGCGTACGGCGAGCCCGACGGGGTCCTGGAGGAGAAGGCGTTCACCCCGGCCTCGGACCTGGCGCTCGCGGGGCTGCCGGAACGGGCACAGCTGATGCTGTTCATCACCGGCGCCGCCACGGCGGCGAGCTTCGGCTTCACCACCGTCCAGGAGGGCGGCACCACCCTCGCCAACCTCAAGGCGCTGCGGGACACGGCCGCCGCCGTGCCGTTCGCGGTCGACGTGGTCGCGTACGTGAAGGCCGGCGAGGCGACCTCCTCCGCACTGGACGACCCGATCGGGGTGAGCGACGAGTACGTGGACGGCGTCCGCGCGGCCGGGGTGAAGCTGGTGCTGGACGGATCGCCGCAGGGCCGCACGGCGTGGCTCACCGCGCCGTACCTGACGCCGCCGGCCGGGCAGCCCGAGGACTACTGCGGGTACCCGGCGGAGCGGGACGACGCGGTGGTGGCCAAGCAGGTCAGCACGGCGGTCGAGCGGGGCTGGCAGGTCCTGGCGCACGTCAACGGCGACGCGGCGATCGACCAGTTCCTCCGGGCGGTCGAGGCGGCCGGGCCGGGCCGGCGCCCGACCGTGGCCATCCACGCGCAGACCGCCCGCGAGGACCAGGTCGAGGCGTTCGCCCGGCTGGGGATCGTGCCGTCCTTCTTCTCCATGCATACCTACTACTGGGGCGACTGGTACCGCGGGACCGTCCTCGGCGAGGAGCGGGCGGCCGCCATCTCCCCCGCCCGCTGGGCGCTCGACCGCGGCCTGCGCTACACCTCGCACCACGACGCGCCGGTGGCGCTGCCCGACTCGATCGCCGTGCTGTCCAGCCAGGTGACCCGGCGCACCCGAACCGACGGGGTCGTCCTCGGACCGGAGCAGCGGGTGTCGGCCCTGGAGGCGGTCCGCGCGATCACCCTCGACGCCGCCCACCAGTACGGCGAGCAGGACCGCAAGGGCAGCATCGAGGTCGGCAAGCTCGCGGACCTGGTGATCCTGAGTGCCAATCCGCTGACGGTCGACCCGGAGGCGATCCGCGACATCGAGGTCGTCGAGACGATCAAGGCGGGAACGACCGTCCACCCGCCGGCACCCGCCGCCCGGGCCTCCGCGACCCCGGCCACCGCGCCCACCCCGCAGTGGGGCTGCTGCTGAGCGTCCGGGGCCGGGCCGGGGAGCTCCCGACACACGTATTCCGACACGAGACGAGGGCGTAGAGCAATGGTGTCAACCACACAGCAGGGGCGCTTCGCAGGCAAGGCGGCCGTCGTGACCGGTGGGAGCCGCGGGATCGGCGCGGCCGTCGCCCGGCGGTTGGCGGGCGAGGGCGCGGCCGTGGCGATCGGCTACCGGGGCAACCAGGCGGCCGCGGACGCACTGGTGACCGAACTCGCCGCCGCGGGCGGCCGGGCGATCGCCGTCCGGGCCGACGTCGCGGAGCCGGAGCAGATCGCGGCGCTGATCGAGCGGACGGTGGCCGAGTTCGGGCAGTTGGACGTGGTCGCCTCCTGCGCGGGCATCGAGTACTTCGGCGCACTGGAGACCATCACGCCGGCCGACTTCGACCGGGTCTTCGCGGTGAACACGCGCGGGCAGCTGTTCACCGTGCAGCACGCCGCGCCGCACCTGCGCGAGGGCGGCCGGATCGTGCTGACCTCCTCGGTGAGCGCCGGCAAGGCCGTCTTCCACCACACCTTGTACGCGGCCAGCAAGGCCGCCGTGGAGTCGATGGTCCTGAACCTCTCCGCCGAGCTGGGCACGAGGGGTATCACCGTCAACGCCATCGCCCCGGGCGGGACCGACACGGACATGGCCGTCGAGAGCGCGCCGCACTACGTGCACCCCGACCTGGCCGGCACGCAGGACCTGGCGCGGCTGCTCGGCACGCTGACCGCACTGCGGCGGCTGGCCCGGCCCGAGGAGGTGGCGGCGGGGTACGCCTTCCTCGCCTCCGACGACGCCGCCTACATGACCGGCCGCACCCTCCAACTGGACGGCGGGACGTTCTGAGCACCCCGCGCGGACCTTCTCCAGGGAACCGGGGCCAGCCGGCGCGGGCGGGCCGGTGACGCGGGCGGGCCGGCGGGGGTGGCAGGTGGGGGGGGTGGCAGGCGGGGGGGCAGGCGGGGGGTGGCAGGCGGGAAGCTGCCGGTGGATCTGCCGATCGGCGGCGCGACGCGGACCTAACGTTCGGTGCGGCGCCGGACGCAGCGGGGCGGGCGCCGCAGGAATCCCCCGCCGGCTCGTCAACTCCGCTGTCCCCGGAAGGACTTCAAGCCCACCCATGTCCAGACTCCGCTCCCGGGTCGCCGCCCTGGCCGCCCTCGCCACCATCGGGTTCGGCGCCCTCACCACGGGTACCGCCGACGCCGCCCAGGCCGCCGCCCCGGCCCCGGCCGCCGTGACCGCCGCGCCGTCCGAGCCCACCCACATCCCGATGAACAGCCTGCTGAACCGCGACCAGGCCTGGTACTCGCCGAACGGCCACATCATGCTGGCCATGCAGGGCGACGGCAACGTCGTCCTGTACCGCGACACCACCCCGATCTGGGTGGCCAAGGGCGCCGTCCCCAACGGCAACGTCCTGGTCATGCAGGGCGACGGCAACCTCGTCGTGTACTCCGCCGCCAACACCCCGCTGTGGGCCAGCAACACCGGCGGCAACCCCGGCGCCGAACTGGCCGTCTACAACGAGGGCGCGATCGCCGTCCAGCTGAACGGCAAGATCCTGTGGACCAGCGCCCCGTCGACGCCGACCCTGCCCAAGTGCCCGCCGTGGGGCCCGCCCTACCCGGGCCAGGTCACCTGGCCGTGGTGCCCGACCTGGCCCTTCCCGAGCTGACCCCCACCCCGGACGGTCACGCGACCGGCCCGTGCCCCAGCCGCCCGAACGGCGGCAGGGGCGCGGGCCGGTGCCGTGACGGTCGACCGGCGTACCGGCCGGCGGCCGTCCGCGCCTACGCGTCGGACCCGCGGATGTCCTGGAGCGCGAGCCGCAGCAGCACGTGGTCGGCGGCGGAGCGCCAGCCGCTGTCGACGGTCAGCGAGTGCGCACGGTCGGGGAAGTGCTCGAGGTCGCTCGTCGCCGTCGAGTCGTCGTACAGCTTGTACACCGAGCGGGTGACACTGTCGGGCACCATGCGGTCCTCCTGGCCGGAGATGAGCAGCAGGGCGCCCGCCGCGCGTTCCCGGTGTCCATCCTCCGGCGCGGGTGTGCCGCGCCGCCCGCACAACGCGTGCAGCCAGGCACCGTGGATGAGGACGACGGGGGTTCGGGTCACGGAACAGTCCCCCGCGGGGCGTCGGCGGGTACCCGGCAGGTGTGTGCGGGAGCGGAAGGGAGCAGGGTCGTCCATCGGTGCCCACGGCGGAAACAGTCGAATGACGTAACGTCGCGGAACAATGTCCCCGACCATGTCGCCGACCGCGCGATGTCCTGTCGGCGCCGCCCCGCCGTGTCGGCGCTCCCCGCCCGCCCGTCGGGGATGGTCGGGAATGGTACTGCACGGCCCCGGGGGAATGCCGCACACTGCCGGCACCCTCCTCCACGGAAGCTCCGGCGTGGGTACCATGCGCAACGTCATCCATTACTAGGGAGTGAACGGTTGTGACCAGCCAACCAGCCAGCACGCTCCGTACGCGGCTCGTCGATCAGGCCGCATCGGATCTGGAAGAGAACCGTCGGCGTCAGCAGGAACTGGCCGAGGAGGCCAGGATGCTGAAGCAGGAGGAAGCCCTCCTGGTCGACATCCTCCGCCTCGCCGAACGGTACGAGGGCCTGTCGGAGCCCGCGTCCCTGCCCGAGCAGGCGCAGGACGAGCCCGTGCTCACCGGGGCGAAGCGACGCCGGGCGTCCGCTTCGGCCCCCGCCCGCACACCCGCGCCGCGCTCGCCGCGTTCGGCACGGACGGGGAAGAGCACGAAGACCGGGAAGACGGGGAAGACCGGGACCACGGCGCGGACGGCACTGACGGTTCGGACGGGGAAGCCGGCACGGGCCGCCGCGGCGGGGACGTCGCGGCAACCCCTGCTCGGAGAGCTCCTGTTGGCCCTGCTCAGCGGTCACGACGAACCGCGCCTGGCGAAGGAGCTGCGGGAGGAACTGCTGGCGAAGCACCCGGACCGCACCCCCACCCCGCAGGTCGTGCGCAACACCCTGGAGTCGCTCGTGGCCAAGGGGAACATCCAGCGCCACAAGCAGCAGCGGTCCGTGCTGTACACCCTCGCCGAGTCCGGCCGACACGCGCTCGCGGCGCAGGAGAGCGCTCAACGGCCTTGACCTCAAATGCCGTTGAGTACGGGAGGCCCCCGATCCCGGGCTTCTCCTCGTTCGGCGCCCAGGAACGCGTATGTGTGTCCAACGGCCTCGCGTACGACAGTCACATGTCTCGCCGATGCGGTCACGTGACTGTCATACGTGTGAGAGAGCCGGCCGGACGGCGCTCCAGCCGCGCCTCCGGGGCGGGCGCTCTCCGCCGCCCCGTCCTCATCGCGGACCGGCCGTCGCCACCCCCTCGCGCCGGAGCGGACGCTGCCAGCCCGTCGCCCGTGCCGTCTCGGACGCGGCAGGGGCATGCTCCTCCAGCCTGTTCAGGGCGTCCCCGAGGGCGACCCACGTCGTGATGCCCGGCTTGGGGAAGATGCGGTACAGGTGGGCGCTGACGGTACGCGGGGATGCCGCCCGCCGGGGAAAGGGCGTTGGTCGCCTCAGGTCGCGAGGGGCAGGTCCAGGACGCGGCGCGCGGCGCGTTCGCCGGTGGCGAGCGCGGCGTTGGTGGTGCTGTAGGCGAAGTGGTCCCCGGCCAGTTGGACGGGGGAGGCCGGATCCAGGCTCGCGGTGAAGGCGGCGAGGTCCCGGTACCCGCCGGCCGGGCGGGCGAGGACCGCGTTCTCCCAGCGCTGGACGACGGCCATCTCCCGGTGGTCGTCGATGTGGGCGGCCAGACCCGGCATCACCTCGCCCACGGCCGCGCGGGCGTCGGCGATCACCGTGTCGTCGTCGAGGGCCATCCGGGCGGCGTTCCAGTGGTGCCGGAAGACCAGGGTGACCAGGCCCCGGCCGGCGGGGGCCCGGCCGGGGCCGAGGTTGTGCTCGTACAGCGCGACGCACAGGTCCGGGTGCTCCCGGCGCGGCACGGCGACGCCCAGGGCCGTCTCGGCGGGAGGCCGACGCAGCCCGAAGGTGACGTGAACGTCACTGGTGTACCGGACCCCGTCGAGGTAGCGGCGCTGGTCGTCGTCGAGGGTGGTGACGATCCGGGCCGCGACCGGGGCGGGCACGGCCACGACGCAGGCGCGGGCCCGCTCCGTCCGGACCTCGCCGTCCCGCTCCCACACCACCACGGCCCCGCCCCCGTTCCCGTCCCGGCGGACCTCGGTCACGTGGGCGCCCAGTTCGACGCGGGTGCCCGGGGCGCGCATCACGGGGGTGTCGAGGAGGTGTCCGGGGAGGCTCCCGACGCCGCCGTCGAAGGTGAAGCTCGCGGCCCCGAACGTGCCCCACATGATGCAGAAGGCGCCGACGGCGGCGACCTCCTCGGCGGGTACGAGGAACTGGGTGCTGCACAGGGGCTCGATCAGGTAGTCCAGGAGCTCCCGGTCGAGCCGGCGCAGGGCGTGCTCCCGAGCGCTCTCCCCGTCGATCCCGGCGGCGCCGGACATGTCCTCCCAGCGCAGCCGGCGGCGGGCGGCCGCCAGGTCGCGCAGCAGGTTCAGCGCCTTGAACTTGGCGCGCCACCCGAGCAGTCCGGTCCGCAGGAGTCCCGAGGCCTGGACGAGTGAGAGCCGGTGCACCCGGCCCTCGCGCAGCACGCCCAGCTCGTCCGAACACGGGAGCATGCGCGTGGCGAGCCCCGCGTCCTCCAACAGCCGAATCATGGGCGCGTAATTCCGGGAAAGCCAGCTCGCGCCGCGGTCGACGCGATATCGGACGTCTCCGACCGGCACTTCGCGGGTGGACATCCGGCCTCCGACGTGGTCCTCCTTTTCGAACAGAGTGACGTCGCAACCGGCCTGGCGCAGCCGAAAAGCGGCGGCCGCTCCCGCGATTCCGGATCCGACCACGATCACGCGGTCCTCACGACCCTTTTCGGCCATGTAACGCCTCCTCGGACATCCCGGTTCCCCGGGTTTCTTTTCGCGTGGGCAGAAACACTCTGGGACGACGCGGAGTTGTCCGTCAACCCCACCGGATCTCCTGCGGCACGACCACCATGGCGCTCCTGCCAGTACCTTGACGCCCCGTTGACACCCGTGGACACCGGTGTTGAGATCGATGCGAATCGAGGGAGGCGGCGGTGCGCCGCCGTCACCGTCGCCGTGTTCACTGCCTCCCACGCCCGAAACCGCGAGAAACCGTGAGAAGCCACAAGAAGCCGCGAGAAGCGAAGCACGAAATCCGGTGCGCCGCACCGAACGGACTGGCGTGTCGCCAGGGGGCGGTACAACGGCACTGATCCAATCGGCGAGGAAAAGGAGGTACCGCATGCGGAAGGAACCGCCGACGGAACGCGAACTCCCGGCGTACGGGGACGAAGTCCTCGCCTTCGCCCACCCCGCGCAAATGGAACGCCTGAACGCCCTGGCCGATTTGTGCGATCCCGCGACGACCGGCGATCTGGCGCGTTGGGAATTACCGGCCGGGGCCCGTTGTCTGGAAATCGGGGCGGGGGCCGGGACCTTGGCCCTGTGGCTCGCCCGCCGTCACCCCGAGGGCGAGGTGACGGCCACCGACACGGACCTCCGCTTCCTCGCGGGCCCGCGCCACCCGGCCCTGCGGGTGCTGCGACACGACGTGCGCACCGAAGGGTTCCCGCCCGACACCTTCGACCTCATCGTCGCCCGCAGTGTCCTGTGCCACCTGCCCGATCGCGCCTCGCTGCCGGGGCGCATGGCGTCCTGGCTGAAGCCGGGCGGCCGCCTGTACATCGAGGACCCCTCGTTCTTCCCCTCCGCCTCCTCCCCCGATCCGGTCGTGCGGCGCCTCGGGGCCGCCGTCACCACCACCCTGGCCACGACGCTCGGCAGCGACGTGGCGGCCTGGGCCCGGTCGTTCCCCGCCCCGCTGCGGGGCCTGGGGCTCGGCGAGGTGGGGATGCGGGTCCACTGCCCGACGCTGACGGCGACCAACGCGGCGGGGCGGGCCTGGGCGCTCTCGATCGCCGATCTCCTGCCCGCGATGGCACGCTCCGGCGCCCTCGGGGAGGCGGAAGGCGCCGAGGCGCTGGCCCACCTGCGCCGCCCCGGGTTCGTCGACACGGCGCACGCGATGATCGCCATGTGGGGCGTGCGCCCGGCGCGACGCCGGCCGGAACGACAAATGGCGCGACAACCGAAGGCGGGGGCCGCATGACGATCGACGTGCTCAAGGGCTCCGCGATCCGGGACGTCCCGGCCCGCCACGGCGACCACGCCGGGACCGCCGACGCGCAGACCCTGCGGTGGGTGGAGGCCGCCGGCCTCTGCGAGACGCCGGCGGAGCTGCGCAACCTCGCGCGGATCCGTCCCGGGCTGTTGGCGGCGTGGTGCCATCCGCGGGCCGACCGGTCGGACAGCGCCCTGGTGGCGATGTGGATGGCCTGGCTGTTCCTCCTCGACGACCGGATCGACGAGGGCGACCTGGGGCGTGACGCCGATCGCCTGGAGGAACACCTGCACGAGCCGCTCGGCATCGTCTCGTGCGGGTCGGCGCCCACCTCGCCCATGGGGCGGGCCCTCGCGGAGATCGTCGAGCGGGCCTCGGACGCCATGCCCGACGCCTGGGTCCTGAGGTTCCGTCGTCACGTGGCCGACTACCTGTCCGGCTGCGTCTGGCAGGCCGCCCACCGGCAGGCCGGCCACGTCCCGTACCCGGACGGGTTTCCCGCCTGGCGCCGGGCCTTCGGAGCGATCATGCCCTCGTTCGACCTCGTCGAGCGAACGGACGGCTGCTTCCTGCCCCCGTCCCTGTACTACTCCCGCCCCTTCCAGGAACTCCTCGTCGCGGCGGCGGACCTGGTGTGCTGGACCAACGACCTGATGACCGTGGACAAGGAGGCCGCCCAGGGCGACCCCCACAACCTGGTGCTCGTCACCGCCCACCACAGCGGCATGGACCGGCACGCCGCCACCCTCCTCGTGACGGACGCCTTCGAAGACCGCCTGCGCGCCCACGCCCGGGCCCGCCGCGAACTCACCGGCCTCGCCCGCGCGCTCGCCACGCCACCCGCCCTCCGGCGGCAGGCCGACCACTGCGCCGAGGCGCTCCTCGACTGGGCCCGGGGCCACCTGGAATGGGGCCTGAGCACGCCCCGGTACCACACCGGAACGACAACAACCGCGCCTGCGCCCACGGGAGAGGACCACCATGCCGACACCCCCTGACCCCACCGGCCGCCGCCCGGCCCGGGTGCCGGGCGCCGTCCCGCTCCTCGGGCACGCGATCCGGCTGGCCAGAGCGCCCCTGGCCTTCCTCGACGCCCAACGCCGCTACGGGGACGTGGTCGAGTTCCGCATCGGCCCCCGGCCCGCCTACCTCCTCAACCACCCCGACCTCGTCATGGCCCTGCTGACCGGACCCGGGGGACGCTTCGACCGCGGCGAGATCTTCACCAAGTCCCGCCCCCTGTTCGGCACCGGCATCGCCGTGGCCGACGGCACCCACCACCGGGACCGCCGCCGCGTCGTCCAACCCCTGCTGAGCGCCGCCCGCCTGCCCGGATACCTCGGCACCATGGCCGAACTCGCCACCGCCCGGGCCGACTCGTGGCGCCACGGCCAACGGATCGACCTCAACGCCGAGATGGCCGAACTGACCCTGAACGTGGTCGCCGCGACCCTCTTCGGCCGTCCGCTCCCCGCCGGCGCCGCCTCCGTCGTCCACCACGCCCTGCCGGTCGTCGTGGCCGGACTGGGCCGCAGGGCCTACGGGCCCGCCGCCGCGTTCCTCGACCGGCTGCCCGGCCCCGAGCGGCGCAGCTACCACTCCGCCCTGAACGACCTCCACGGCGTCGTCGACGCCCTCATCGACGCGGACCCGCACAACGCCGCCCTGACGCACCTGTCGGTCGGCGCCGACCGACGGCAGGTCCACGACGACGTGACCTCCCTGCTGGTCGGCGGCTCCCACACCAGCGGAGCGGCCGCCGCCTGGCTGTTCATCCTCCTCGCCCGCCACCCCGAGCTCCGCCGCCGGGTCCGCGAGGAGGTCCGCCGGGTCGTCGGCGACCGCCCCGTCGAGCCGGCGGACCTCCCCGCGCTCGTCCTCACCCACCGCGTCGTCCAGGAGACCCTCCGGCTCTACCCGCCGATCTGGCTGTTCCCCCGCCGTACGGGCAGTGCGGTGGAACTGGGTGGCCACCGACTCCCGCCCGGGGCCCAGATCTTCTACAGCCCCTACGCCCTGCACCGGGACCCGCGCTGGTACCGCAACCCGGGCGCGTTCGACCCCGACCGCTGGGACCCGCAACGGCACCCCGCTCCCCCGCGCGGCGCCTACCTGCCCTTCGCCGCCGGTGTGCACGGCTGCCCCGGCGGCGACTTCGCCCTGGCGGAGCTCACCCTCCTGACGGCGGCGGTCACGGCCGCCTGGCACGTGGACCCGGTCCCGGGCAGCCGCCCCCGCCCGATGGCGGCGGCCACCCTCGGCCCCGCGCCCCTCACCGCGACCGTGACCGCTCACTCCTGAGCCCGCCCCTGAGCCCGCGCTGGGAGGCCGACGCCCGGGCGCACGGATCGACGGCGCCGGGACGTTCCGGATCTTCTGGTCCGTCGTCCTGCCGATGTCC
>NZ_JBFBFU010000029.1:0-112932 GCF_040684355.1 Kitasatospora sp. NPDC091276
CCGACGTCATGGCGCCCTCCCAGACCGCCCGCGTCAGCGAGGCGTTGGCGGGCCGCGCGCTGCCCGTCCTCCTCCACGGACAGCGCGCGACCTGAGGGCCGCCGTCCCGGCGCATCCGAGTCGGCGACCGACGCGCGCGGTGAACCCGTCCCGACCGGCCGGGACGGCTCACCGCGCGCCGGCGGCCTCCAGGATCGCGGACAGCCGCGCCAGGCATTCGCCGACGAAACCGGGATAGGTGCCCCAGTAGTACGACAGCCCGCCGACCCCGACGCCGACCGCCCACGCCCGGGCCCGCAGCCACGTCACGTCGTCGAGGCCGAGGGCGTCCCAGTACGCCTGGCGGGCCGGGGACGGAAGGTCCCACACCGTGGCGTGCTCGGCGTCGGGAAAGCCGACCGACAGGCATCCGAAGTCGATGACCGCGTGCAGCCCGCCCTGCCGGACCAGCAGGTTGGAGGGTTTCAGGTCGCCGTGCAGCCACACCTGGCGCCCGGACGGCCCGGGCAGGTCGAGCGCGCTGCGCCACAGGTGCAGCAGGTGCTCGATGTCGAGGTCCAGGCCCGGGATCGTCCGGCACTTCTCGAAGCATGCGGTGATCGACTCGTCGCTGTCGCGCAGGTCGCCCCCGCGGTACCAGTGGAGCGCGCCGCGGCGGACGGCCCCCATGAGCGGGACGCAGTGCAGGCCCTTGACGACCGCCGCCAGGTCGGCCCCGAAGGCGGGCCAGTCGGTGACCGACCCCGGGCCGGGCTCCTCGCCGTCGATCCAGCGGTACACCGACCAGGCGAGCGGGAACACGGCGCTCGGGGCCCCGGCGTGCACCGGCTCCGGGACGCGGCACGGAAGGTGCGGCGCCAGCCGCGGCAGCCAGGTCAACTCCTTGCGCACGGAGTCCGCGCTCTGCGCCGTGCGCGGCAGCCGCACGAGCAGGTCGTCGCCGAGCCGGTACATCGTGTTGTCCGTGCCCGAGCCGGCCGGCGAGACGGACAGGTCGGCCCATTGCGGCCGCTGCTCCCGGAGCAGGGAGCGGACGACCGCCTGGTCCGCGAAGACCTCGTTCTCGTGAAGCGCCACGGTGAGAGCCTTCACGCCGGGCGCCACCGCCGCCAGCGATTTTCCCCGGTGGGGCGCGCGCGGAGCCGGGCGCCGACCCGGCTCCGCGCGCAGGGGGGCCGCGGCTCAGGCGGCGGTCAGGCGGGCGGTCCTGCGGTGTTCCGTCATGCCGGAGACCAGCTGGTCGCGGATGCGGGCGGGGACCTGGGGGGCGAAGCGGGCCAGGTAGTGGGCCAGGTGGGCCTCGTCGTCGACGAGGAAGGGCAGGTCGAAGACGAGGAGCTTGCGCACCGCCAGCAGCGGCACGGGCGCGCGCAGCGGCCTGAAGGAGCGGTTCCACAGGCCCCCCTCCTCGCAGACGGGGTGGAACTGGCCGATCATCAGGCCCTGTTCGACGAACTCGTCCTTGGCCTTGCGCTGCGCCTCGTCCAGCGCGGTGGAGTCGGCCCGGTCCAGGCCCGGCAGCACCAGCAGCACGGTCAGCAGCTCCCGGTCCGACTCCTCCGTCAGGCCGGCCAGCAGCCGGTCGTACCAGGCGCGCAGCTCGCCGACCAGCGCGGGCAGGTCGCCGCCCGCGCCGGTGTCGGCGACGGCGACGTGGAACAGGCCGCGGCGCAGCGAGGGCTGGGTGTAGGGGCAGACGGGGCCGCTGCGCCCGAGGTCGGGGTGGGCGGTGGTGAGGAAGCGCCGGCTCCAGGCGAGGATCTCGGCGGCCTCGGGGTGGTGGTCGGCGGCGCCGGCGTCGATCTGCTCGGGGGAGTAGACGCGCAGCGCGGTGTCGATGCGCAGCGCGGTGTCGATGTCGAGGGTGTGGGTGGTCATCGGGGGCCCCGCCACACGGGGGTCAGGCGGGGGCCGCCGGCGGGCAGGGCGATGGCCTCGCCGAAGCGGGTGAAGCCGCCGGCGCCGCAGACCCGGGCGCCGCCGGGGGAGCTGGTCTCGGCGTAGGCGGCCTGGCCGTCGTGGTCGACGCGGGCCAGGAAGGCGCGCAGGAGGGCGGTGCCGGTGCCGGTGTGGCGGGCGTCGGGGTGGGCGCCGACGAACGCCAGGTAGTGGTGGGGGCGGTGGCGCGGGTGGCGGCGGGCCTGGAGGCGGGTGATGGCGGCCAGGCGGCGGGCGGATTCGGGGTGGGCGTCGGCGTCGACGGCCGCGTCCAGGGCGCGGGCGGCCGCCTGGTCCTGCCCCCCGGGGTGCTCCCACACGCCGGGGGGCAGGAAGAGCAGCGCGCCGACGGGGGCGGCGTCGTCGGGGTGCTGGGCGGTCAGGGCGCCGCCGTGGGCCAGGCACTGGTCGACGTGGACGCGGAAGAAGGCGGGCAGGATGCGGGCGCGGTGGGCGTCGTCGGGGAAGGCCCAGCGGGTGAGCGGGTCGTCGTGGAAGGCGGCGGCGAGCACCCGGGCGAGGGCGGGCGCCTCCTCGGGGCGGGCGGGGCGGACCGCGGGGGCCGCGAGGGCGGCGCCCGGCGGGACGGTGGCGGTGGTCAACGGACACTCCTCGGCAGACAGGCGGCGGGCGGCGGGGCGGCAGGGCGGTCGTACGGGGGGCGCGCTCGTACGGGGGATGTCGGGGCCTCAGGGCCGGGCGGTGGCGAGCGCGGTCAGGCGCGCGTGCAGGGCGGGCAGGTGGTCCTCGGCCTCGGGCTTGATCAGGACGCTGCGCAGCACCGAGGCCCCGTCGGCGTCGGCCGCGGCCGCCGGGTGGCGGCGGGTGAAGTCGGCGGCGTCCACCCGCAGCAGGCTCAGGTAGAGCGGGTCCTGCTCGTCGGCCATGCCCTGGCGCAGCACGTGCCGGCTGGCGGCGTCGACGGCGGACATCGGCGCCCCACCCGGGGTGGGGTGGTAGGTGACGATGTCCAGTTGCGGGCGCTGGTGGAGGGTCAGGTGCGGGCTGTCCTCGATCAGATCCGCCCAGGCCAGGGCCGCGCGCCGCCCGCCGGCCAGGACGGCGCCCAGGCCCTGGGGGGTGAGCGGCAGCAGTTGCAGGGTCAGCCACAGGGCGGCGGCCGCGGCGCCGGCGCGCGAGCATTCCAGGCTGATCTCGCCCAGGTGCAGTTCGGCGTCGGTGAAGTAGGTGTAGGGGGAGTCGTGGGCGAAGTGGCGGCCGATGTCGGGGTCGGCGAACAGCACCGCGCCGCAGCCGTAGGGCTGGAGGCCGTGCTTGTGCGGGTCGACGGTGACGGAGTCGCAGCCGGCGATGGCCCGCCACGGCGCCGGGTCCAGCCCGAGGGCGGCGGCCTGGGTGTCGTCGGTGGCCAGCAGGGCGAAGAACCCGCCGTAGGCGGCGTCCACGTGCACCCGCACTCCGTGGCGGCGGGCCAGTGCCAGCACCTCGTGCACCGGGTCGACGGCGCCGAGCCCGGTGGTGCCGGCGGTGACGACCACCGTGCCGACGCGGCCGGTGGCGAGCAGGGCGGCCAGCGCGTCGACGTCCATGCGCCCGTCCGCGTCGCAGGCCACCGCGTGGCCCTCGATGCCCAGGACGTGGCACATGCGGCTGTGCGTGTAGTGGGACTGCGCGCTGTAGGCGACGCCGAGCCCGGGGTGGCTCTGGCGGGCCACGTACAGGGCTTCCAGGTTGGCGATGGTGCCGCTGCTGGTGAGGTGGCCCACGTGGCGGGGCAGGCCGAACATGGCGGCGAGCTGGGCGACGCACTCGCGTTCCATGTCGTTGGTGGCGGGCCCGCCCTCGTAGGCGTGGTTGTTGGGGTTGAAGCGCATCGCCGTCAGGTAGCCGACGACGGCGGCCGGGTGCGGCGGCTTGACCATCTGCCCGGCGTAACGGGGGTGGAAGAACGGGTAGTTGTGCTCCAGGCGCTTGGCGAAGCGCTCGAACGCGGCGGCGAAGTCCGCGTCGTCCACCTGGTGCGAGGGATGCGGGCTGTACGGCCCGAACCGCTCTCCCCACTGCTCGGCGACCTCGGCCGCCCTCGGCAGCCAGTACCGCAGGTCCACGCTCCGGCCCTTCCCTTCGAGGGATCCTCCAGTGTTCTGCGAGCCACGGTGACCGCCCGCCGCAAGCGGCCCGCAACACCCGCAGCTCACCGCGCGCCCCGCCCGCGACCCGCCCCGCGCGGTCCACCGGGCCTCAGCCGGACCCCAACCCGGCGCAAGGATCCGCTGCTGCAATCACCCCCGGAACCCGCCCCCGCCCCACCCGCCGGGGCCGCACGGGCACACCGCCACACCGGGCCGGCAGCAGGAGGACGCGCGATGGTGACCAGACGCAGGATGATCGGCGCCGCCCTGGCGACCGGGGGAGGGGTCCTGCTCATGCGCACCACCCTGCGCCCGGCCGCCTCCGTCGAGACCGCCGCCGCCGCGGCCGCCCACACCCACCCGGGCCCCGCCGCCTCCGCCGCCGAGGCCGACCCGGGCCCCGACGCCGGCCCCACCCTGGCACCGAAGTTCACCGCCGCGATGCCCCTGCCCCCGGTGCTCGCCCCCGTCTCCACCGACGGCGCCGCCGACACCTACGCCGTCACCATGCTCAAGGCCTACGCCCGCATCCTGCCCGGGCACCGCACCGACGTCCTCACCTACAACGGCGCCTTCCCCGGCCCCGTCATCCGCGCCCGCTCCGGACGCCCGGTCGTGGTGCGCCAGACCAACCTGCTGGACGACCCCGTCTCCGTCCACCTGCACGGCGCCCGCGTCCCCGTCGCCTCCGACGGCGGCCCCATGAACCTCCTGGACACCGGCGCCACCCGCACCTACACCTACCCCAACGACCAGCCCCACGCGAGCCTGTGGTTCCACGACCACGCCCACCACCTGGAGTCCGAGCACGTCTACCGGGGCCTGGCCGGCACCTACCTGATCACCGACGCCACCGAAGCCGCCCTGCCGCTGCCCGCCGGCCGCTACGACCTGCCCATCGCCCTGCGCGACGCCCGCTTCGACCCCCAGGGCCGCCTCGTCTACCGCATGGACGACCCCCTCAACCGCACCACCATCCTCGCCAACGGCCGCCCCTGGCCCAAGGTCGAGGTCGCCGCCCGCAAGTACCGGCTGCGCCTGCTCAACTCCTCCAACCTGCGCTTCTTCTCCCTGCGCCTGGCCGACGGCGGCCCCCTCACCCAGATCGGCTCCGACGGCGGCCTGCTGGAACGCCCCCACGTCACCGACACCGTCGACCTCTCCCCCGGGGAGCGCGCCGACGTCGTCGTCGACTTCTCCCGCTACCCGGTCGGCTCCAGCATCGTCCTCACCAACTCCATGCCCCCCGGCCCCGCCGAACACGTCGGCCAGGTCCTGCGCTTCGACATCACCCGCGCCGCCGACGACCCCAGCCGCGTCCCCGCCCAGCTGCGCACCCTGCCCGCCCTGGGCGCGGCGGCCCGCGAGCGCACCGTGGTCCTGGAGTACCAGGAGAAGCCCGGCGCCGCCCCGCTCGGACTGATCGACGGCAAGGTGTACGACCCGGCGCGGGTGGACGCCTCGGTGGCGTTCGGCACCTCGGAGATCTGGACGGTCGTCAACGCCAACAAGGACGTCCCGCACAACTTCCACCTGCACCTGGTGCAGTTCCGGGTGCTGGCGCGCAACGGCGCCGCGCCCGGCCCGGCGGAGTCCGGCCTGAAGGACACCGTGCGCCTGCTGCCGGGGGAGAGCGTGCGCCTCCAGGCCCTCTTCGACTCCTACCGCGGCCGCTACCCCTACCACTGCCACCTGCTGGACCACTCCGCGATGGGCATGATGGCGCAGCTGGAGATCACCTGACCCCCTTTTACCCGCCCCCCGGCGGGGGCCGCCCGCCCCCCGCTGGGCCGCCCGCCCCCGCCGGGCCGCCCGCCCCCCCGCGGGCGGCCCGGGGCCCGGCCGTCAGCCGGCGTGGATGCCCTGGCCCGGCGCCAGGATCCCCGCCGGATCCCACCGCCGCTTGGCCCGCTCCACCCGCTCCCACAGACCGCCGTAGTGGCGCCGCCAGTCCGCCCCCGTCATCCCCGGCACCGCCCCGATCAGGTAGCGCTTGCCGCCCAGCGCCACCGCCCGGTCGTACAGCCGCCGGTTGCGCTCCAGCATCGCCGCCGTGTCCGCCCCCGGCGCCGGGAACGCCAGCAGGTCGAAGTGCCAGCCCACCGGCTCCTGCGGCAGCACCGCCAGCGGCGCCCCCACCCGCGCCCGCGCGTACGGGTAGAACAGCAGCAGCCCCGCCCCCAGGTCCGCCGCCGTCAGCAGCGCGGTCGCCTCCCGCATGAACACCCCCACCGTCGAGGCGGGCAGGAACAGGCTCAGCCACGGCTTCGGCAGCCCCCAGAACCCGGCCGCCCGCAGGTACCCCGCGAACGCGTCCACCCGGAACGCGTACTCGCGCCAGCTCTGCTCCACCACCGTCGTCTCGCCCGGCACCCCGTGCAGCCCCGCCAGCAGCGCCTCCCGGTCCACCGCCCGCCCCGCGTCCCCGTAGGCCACCAGCTCCGCCGTGTAGCGCCACCGCTGCCCGTCCGCGCTGCGCACCACGTTGCCGACCTGGAGGTCGAAGCGGCCCTGGGCCAGCACCTTCTCCTGGTCCGCGCGGTAGAGGTCCGCGTCGTCGTAGGCCAGGGTGAACACGGTGGCGCGCTCGCGCGCCGGCACCAGGGCGAGCGTGGCCCGCACGATGATCCCCACCTGCCCGCCGCCGGCCAGCACCGCCTCGAACAGCTCCCGGTTGTGCTCGCGCGAGGCCGTCACCAGCTCGCCGGTGCCGGTCACCACGTCCAGCGACCGCACGGTGTCCGCCTGCAGCCCGTGGCGCTGCACCGCCCCGCCGATGCCGCCGACGCTGAGCGTCCCGCCCACCGACAGGTGCAGGTAGTCCGTCAGGCACGGCGGCATCCAGCCCGCCGCCAGCGCCGCGTCCGTCAGCTGCGCCCAGGTGGCGCCCGCCTCCACCACGGCGAGCCCGGGTCCGACGGAGAGGATCCGCGACAGCCCCCGGGCGTCGATCGCGATGCCGCCGCGCGGGTTGGCCTGGCCGTAGCTGGAGTGCGACTCCAGCCCGCCGTCGCCGACGACCGCCTGGTCGCCGCTCTGCCCGTTGACCGCCACCGGGATGCGGTGGCGCCGGGCGAAGGCCACCACCTTCTGGACGTCGCGCACCGAGGCCGGGCGCAGCACCGCGCGGGGCGAGGCGGTGACCAGGTGCCCGAAGTCGGAGGAGAACCGTTCCACCTCGGCGCCCCGCAGGGCCACCGTGCCGTCCAGGGCCGGCAGTTGATCCACGTCCTCGCCCGGCTCGGCGGCCCAGGCGCGGGCGGCGGTGTTCCAGCCGACGACGGCGGCGCCGGCGCCGGCGATCAGTGCGCGGCGGGACAGACCTGAACTGCTCATACGAGAACTTCTCCGATCAGTCGTCAAATAGGGATTGTTGTACCGCAACCACCCCGCGACCACCTACCTCCCCGCACGCCCCTCCTGCTGCTCCCGCTCCAGCTCCGCCAGCGCGGCCGCGACGTACTCCCGCATCCGCACCTGGTGGGCCGGGGCGCCGGCGGGGATGTGCGCGCAGGCGGCCCGCGCCTCCTCCAGCAGCGCCCGCCGCGCCTCGGGCAGGTGCGCCACCCGCGGCGAGGCGGCCGCCGTCCACAGCACGTGGGCGAGCTTGTAGGCGTACACGTGCGGGCTGACCGGGAACAGCGCCCGGTACACCCACAGCCCCTCCGGGGCGTCCAGGACCCACTCGTTGTGGCTCAGCAGCCGCACCCGCGCCTTGAGCACCAGGTCCCTGTGCGCCACGTCCCTGCGCGCCACATCCTTGTGCGCCACATCCTTGTGCGCCACGTCCTTGTGCGCCACGTCCCTGTGCACCGTCATCCTCGCGTCCCCCTTCGTCCGTTCACCGCCCACCGCCCCCGGCGCGATGCGGCCCGTGCGCAGCACGGCGCGCGCCCCGGCCGCCCTGGGCAGGGGGCCGGCGCGTGGCCGAAGGAGTGGATGCGGACGAGTCTGCGGGCTGCGCCCGCCCCCCGGCAAGGCGTGATCCGGGTGCTCTGCGTCCTACCGCAACCCCCCGCTGAACTGGCACAATGGGGTCCGCTACACGCCGCGAGCCCCGGCCGCGAGGCCCCTGCCGTGCGGGGCTAGCCTGGTCGCATGTTCGTACTTGAGCTGACGTACACCGCCCCGCTGGAGCGCATCGACGCCGCCCTGCCGCAGCACGTCGAGTGGCTGCGCGGGCACTACGAGGCCGGCACGTTCCTCGCCTCGGGCCGCAAGGTGCCGCGCGAGGGCGGGGTGATCATCGCGCTGGGCGAGGACCGCGCCGCGGTCGAGGAGCTGACCCGCACCGACCCCTTCGCCCGCGAGGGCCTGGTCGCCTACACGGTGACCGAGTTCCTCGCCACCACCACCGCGCCCGCCCTGGACGCCTACCGCCAGCAACTGCCCGCCTGAACCCCGGCCCCTGAACCCCGGCCCCGCCGTGCCCCGCCCCGCCTCGCGGTTCGGGGCACGGTCGCGTTCTGGCTACGATCGGTGGCACGGGGCAAGGACGCGTACGGGAAGTTGGCGGGAGAAGACGGATGGCACACGCACGGGCCGGGCAGTTGGCGCAGCCGGATGACCTGGTGGATGTGGCGCGGCTGGTGACGGCGTACTACGCGCTGAACCCGGACCCTCAGGAGGTCGGCCAGCGGGTGGCGTTCGGCACCTCGGGCCACCGCGGGTCCTCGCTGGACGCCGCGTTCAACGAGGACCACATCGCCGCGACCACGCAGGCGATCTGCGAGTACCGGGCCCAACAGGGCATCGCCGGACCGCTGTTCCTGGGCGCCGACACGCACGCGCTCTCGGAGCCGGCGAAGGTGACGGCGGTGGAGGTGCTGGCCGCCAACGGCGTGCAGGTGCTGCTGGACGCGGCCGACGGCTACACCCCCACGCCCGCGGTCTCGCACGCGATCCTGGCCCACAACCGGCGCAGCCCCCGGGCGCTGGCGGACGGCATCGTCGTCACCCCCTCGCACAACCCGCCGCGCGACGGCGGCTTCAAGTACAACCCGCCCAGCGGCGGCCCGGCCGGCTCGCAGGCCACCGGCTGGATCCAGGACCGCGCCAACGAGCTGATCCGCGAGGGCCTGCGCGGCGTCAAGCGCGTCCCGTACGCGCGGGCGCTGGCGGCGGCGACCACCGGGCGCCACGACTACCTGGGCACCTACGTCGAGGACCTGCCCGCCGTGCTCGACCTGGACGCGGTGCGCGCGGCCGGGCTGCGCATCGGCGCGGACCCGCTGGGCGGGGCGTCGGTGGCGTACTGGGCGCGCATCGCCGAGACGCACCGCCTGGACCTGACGGTGGTCAACCCGGTCACCGACCCGACCTGGCGGTTCATGACGCTGGACTGGGACGGCAGGATCCGCATGGATTGTTCTTCGCCGTCCGCGATGGCCTCCCTGATCGGCCGCAAGGACGAGTACGCCATCGCCACCGGCAACGACGCGGACGCCGACCGGCACGGCATCGTCACCCCCGACGGCGGCCTGATGAACCCCAACCACTACCTGGCGGTGGCCGTCGACTACCTGTACCGCCACCGCGCGGACTGGCCCGTCGACGCCGCGGTCGGCAAGACGCTGGTGTCCTCCTCGATGCTGGACCGGGTCGCCGCCGACCTCAAGCGCGAACTGGTCGAGGTGCCGGTGGGCTTCAAGTGGTTCGTCGACGGGCTGGCGGAGGGCTCGATCGCCTTCGGCGGCGAGGAGTCGGCCGGCGCCTCGTTCCTGCGCCGCGACGGCGGGGTGTGGACCACCGACAAGGACGGCATCCTGCTGGCCCTGCTGGCCTCCGAGATCACCGCCGTCACCGGCGCCACCCCCAGCGCCTACTACCGCGAGCTGACCGAGCGCCACGGCGCCCCCGCCTACGCCCGCGTGGACGCCCCGGCCGACCGCGAGCAGAAGGCCCGTCTGGCCCGGCTCTCCCCGCAGCAGGTCACCGCGGGCGAGCTGGCCGGCGAGGCGGTGACCGCGGTGCTGGCCGAGGCGCCCGGCAACGGCGCACCGATCGGCGGCATCAAGGTGTGCACCGACAACGCCTGGTTCGCGGCCCGCCCCTCCGGCACCGAGGACGTCTACAAGATCTACGCCGAGTCCTTCCTCGGCACCGGCCACCTGGCCCGGGTGCAGGAGGAGGCCCGCGCCCTGGTCGGCGAGGTCCTCGGCGCCTGATCCCCGCGCCCGCGGGTGCCCCGGACCGGTTCCCCGGCCCGGGGCACCCGCGTTTTCCGGGCCCGTCCTTCCCGGAGGTGCTGTCCCGCGCGCCCCGTCGCCCCTTAACCCCGCCGCCCCGCGCGCCCCTTGGCCCCGCTGCTCCTTGGCCCCGCTGCTCCTTCGCTCCGCCGCCCCGTGCTCAGCCGAACGGGCCCTGCTCGGTGAAGCGCCGCAGCGACCGGGCGAACGCCTCGGCCTCCCCGGGCGGCCAGGAGGCGAGCGCCTCCTCGATGCCGCCGGCCAGGCGCCGGCGCATCACCGCCACGGTGCGCTCGCCGGCGCCGGTCAGGGTCAGCAGGGTGGCGCGCTGGTCGCGCGGGTCGGCCTCGCGGCGCAGCAGCCCGGCCTCCTCCAGGCGGGTGGCCCGGCGGCTGACCCCGGAGCGGTCCAGGCCGATCTCGGCGGCCAGGTCGGCGGCGCTGCGCGCCCCGGTGCGGGCCAGGCCGGAGAGCACGGGGTAGGTGACCTCGTCCACCGCCTCGCCCAGGCCCTCGGTCAGGCGCCGGTAGAGCGCGGCGCGGGCGGGGCGGCGCAGCAGGACGGCCAGGGCCTGGGCGACGGCGTCCCCGAGGCCGGAGGCAGTTTCAGGAACGGGGTCGGGGTCGGGGTCGGGGTCGGGGATTTCGGGGGAGTGGTCCACCCCCCGATCATAGCGTGCGCGACGCACGCGTTCCTGGGGTACGCTCATCCCATGAAGCGTGCGCCACGCACGCATTGTCGGATTCCGAGAAGGGAACCCCCATGCCCGCCACCGCCCCCCGCACCACCATCGCCGCCGCCCTCGACGACCTGCTCTTCACCCCCGGCCTCGACCTGGAGACCGCCGTCGAGCGCCACTTCACCCCCGACTACCGCCAGCGCACCGACGGCCGCTGGGACGACCGCGCCGCCTTCACCGACCACATCCGCCACCTGCGCGCCGTGGTCGCCTCCGGCCGCGTCGAGGTCCACGAGGAACTCCACGACGGCGACCGCACCGCCACCCGGCACACCGTCGACGTCCTCAAGACCGACGGCACCCAGGTCTCCATGGAGGTCTACCTCTTCGGCCAGTACGGCCCCTGCGGGCGCCTGCGCCGCATCGAGGAGACCACCCTGCTGCTCGCCGGAGCCGAGGCCGACCGCAACCTCGGCTCCGCCCGCTGAGGCCCCGCCCGCCGAACCCCGCCCGCCCGAGGATCAGGACCGCGACGGTGCCGGCGCCGGCACCGTCGCCTCCTCCTCCGTCGGCGCACCCGCCCGCGCGTCCCGCGTGGTCGCCGCCGCCGTCACCGCCGCCACCAGCGCCAGCCCCGCCGCCGCGAACGGGAACCACCGCCCGCCCAGCACCGCGATCGCCGCACTGCCCGCCACGCCCCCGGCCGCCGTCCCCAGGTACAGCGCACTGCTGTTCAGCGAGATCAGCAGCGGCGCGTTCCCCGGATCGATCGACGCCAGCCGGTGCGGCAGCGCCACCGACACCGCCCACCCCGCCAGCGGCACCACCGCCGCGTACACCAGCGCCCCCGGCATGCTGCGCCCCAGCCACGGCAGCGCGGCGAACGCGCCCGCCGCCACCGTCGAGCCGGTGAGCAGCACCCGCCGCACCCCGACCCGGTCCACCAGGCGCCCGCCCAGCCAGCTGCCCGCCACCGACATCACGCCCGCCGTCAGCAGCACCAGGCTCAGCCGGTCCGCGTCGCCCCCGGTCGCCCCCGAGACGGCGGTGGCCAGGTAGATGTAGACGCACTGGAAGGCCAGGAAGAACGCCAGCGTGGTGGCCGCCGCCCCCAGCACCCGCCGCTGCCCCAGCGGGGCCAGGCGCGCCCGCAGCCCCGGCGCCGCCACCGGCGCCGGCAGGTCGCGCAGCAGCAGCGCCAGCCCCGCCAGCGCCGCCACGCCCAGCGCGGTGACCAGCCACATCGTCATCCGCCAGTCGCCGCGCCCCACCCAGGTGCCCAGCGGCACGCCCAGCGCGGTGGCCACCGTCATCCCGCCCAGTACGGTGGCCAGCGCCCGTCCGCGCCGCTCGGGGGCGACCAGGGTGGTGGCCACCGCGTTGGCGGTCGGCGTGTACAGCGCGGCCCCGGCCGCCGCCAGGACCCGGGTGGCCAGCAGCAGGCCGTAGTCGGGGGCGAGCGCGCTGAGCGCGTTGGCCGCGCTGAACACCGCGAGCGCGGTCAGCAGCAGCCGCCGGCGCGGCCAGCGGGCGGTGAGCGCGGCCAGCACCGGGGCCAGCAGCGCGTAGCCGAGCGCGAAGACGGTGACCAGCTGGCCCGCGGCCGGCACGGACACCCCCAGGTCGGCGGCGATCGGGCCGAGGATGCCGGCGACGACCATCGAGTCGGTGCCCATGGCGAAGGTGCCGAGGGCGAGCAGGAGCAGGCGTACGGGCATGGGAAAGCCCCCCGATTGTTTGACGATAGGGCAACAGTTTGACGCTCGTCAAACACTAGGGATGGGTGGATGATTGTCAAACCAATGTCCAGCCGACGAGGACCACGCGCCATGACCGAAGACGAGCGGCTGCCCCAGCCCACCACCGCCGACATCGACCTCGTCACGGTCCTGCACGCCCTCGGCGACCCCGTCCGGATGACCCTGCTGCTCAGCTACGCCGACGGCGCCGAACACTCCTGCGCCCCCCGCGACCTGGGCCTGGACCACCTCCACAAGTCGACCGTCTCCCACCACATGCGCGTCCTGCGCGAGGCCGGCGTCACCACCACCCGCGTCGCCGGGCGCAACCGCTTCGTCAGCCTGCGCCGCACCGACCTCGACGCCCGCTTCCCCGGCCTGCTCGACGCCCTCCTCACCGGTGCGCCCGCCGCCCCTGCCGCGCCCGCTGGGCCCGCCGTCTCCGGCTGAGGCCTGCGCCCCGGGGCCTATGCCCGCGGTCGTACCCGCCGCCCGGCAGCTCCTCCGCCGGCCCGACGCGCACGCAGGGCCCGACCCGCCACCGTGGGCCCATGACCACCCCGCACACCGCCGCCGCCCCGCACACCGTGACCGCCCCACGGGTCGGCCGCCGCAGCGCCCTGGCCGCCCTGGCCGCCACCGCCCTGCTCACCGCCGCGGGCACCGTCCCCGCCCGCGCGGCCACCCGCGCCGCCGCCCCGCCCTCACCCCCGGACCGGCCCCCGCGCCTGACGCTGCCCGCCCCCACCGGGCCCCACCCCGTCGGCACCACCACCCTGCACCTGGTCGACCCCGCCCGCCCCGACCGCTGGGCCCCCACCCCGCGCCCGCGCGAACTGCGCACCCGCCTCTGGTACCCCGCCGCCCGCGTCGCCGGCCACCCCCGCGCCCCCTGGATGAGCCCCGCCGAGACCGCCCACCTGGAGACCGCCTACTTCCAGGTCCCCGCCGCGAGCCTGGACTGGCCCACCACCCACGCCCACACCGACGCCCCCGCCGAGACCTCGTGCCGCCACCCCGTCGTCCTCAACTCCCACGGCTCCGGCGGCGACTCCGCCTTCAACACCGCCCTCGCCGAGGAACTCGCCTCCCACGGCCACGTCGTCGCCGCCGTCGACCACACCTTCGACGCCGGCGAGACCGAATTCCCCGGACACCGCCTGGAAGTGCGCGACAAGGCCGCCGTCCAGGCCATGACCGACGCCGACATCGTCGCCTACCGCGCCGCCGACGTCCGCCTCGTCCTCGACCGCCTCACCGACCTCGCCGCCGACCCCGACGCCGATCACCGCCCCCTGCCCGCTGGCCTCGCCCAGGCCCTCGACCCGGACGCCGTCGCCATGTTCGGCCACTCCATGGGCGGCGCCACCACCGCCCAGGCCCTCCACGACGACCCCCGCATCCGCGCCGGAGCCGTCCTCGACGGCCCCCTCTTCGGCACCTGCGCCACCGCCGACCAGCCGCGTCCCCTGCTGCTCATGGCCTCCACCTGGGCCAGCCCCGCCCGCGACGCCATGTGGGACACCCTGTGGCCCCACCTGACGGGCTGGCGCCGCCGGCTCACCCTCACCCGCTCCGGCCACCTGTCCTACACCGACCTCCAACTCCTCGTCCCCCAGGGGCAGGACGTGATCGCCTGGCCCGCCGACCAGCTGGAGCACTTCCTCGGCACCGGCGACCCGCTGCGCGCCGTCACCGCCCAACGCGCCTACCTCACCGCCTACTTCCAGCTCCACCTGCGCCGCCGCCCCACCACCCTCTTCGACGCCCCCTCCCCGCGCTACCCCGAGATCACCCTCGACGCCTGAACCCGCCTGAACCCGCCTGAACCGGCCAGGACCCACCGCCCGAGGGGTGCCGGGGCGGTGGGTCCTGGAGTGGGAAGTCGGCCTGTCCGACTTCCCACGGCGGCGCCGTGCCGGGGCGTCCGTCGACAGGAGACCGGCAGGAGGCCGGCAGGGGATCAGTAGGGGGTCGGGCGGTTCTCGCGGGCCCACAGCTGTTCGGCCTCGCTCTGGGACGGGGGCGGGGCGATCCCGTCCATCATCCACAGGTCCCGGGGCGTCTCGTCGATGTGGAACTCGCAGTACAGGCCGCGCCCGGTGGTGTGGGGCGCGAGGAGGGCGGCGAGGGCCTCCCGGGTGCGCTTGCGCAGGTCGGGGTCCTCGGTGTGCCGGGCGATGTGCTCGACCACGATCCGCACCGCGTCGTGCGCGGGCTGGTCGCCCACGTGGAAGGAGTCGGCGCCGATCTCGTGGAAGAGCGTCATCACGTAGAACTTCGGCAGCCCGAAGCGGGTGTAGAACCCGGTGATGTCGGCGGCGAGCTGCTGCTTCTGCCCGGGGGTGTAGGTGCCGGGAGGGTGGTAGACGTGCCACAGCGGCATGGGTGTTCTCCTCGGTGTCGGCCGGCGGTGGCCGGCGGGTTTCGACGGGTTTCGGCGGGGCGCGGTTCAGCGGCGGATGGGGATGGTGAGGCCCTCCACCGGGCCGGGGAGCGCGGACTTGAGCGCCCGGGTGAGGTCGTCGACGAGGACTTCGCGATCGCCGCGCTCGACGCCGTCCAGGACGATGCGGGCCACCTCGGCGGCCGGGATCTTGTCGACGGGCAGGGCCGCCACCATCTCGGTGTCCGCGAAGCCCAGGTGCACGCCGACGACCTGGGTGTGCTGGGCGGCGAGCTCCAGGCGCAGGGAGTTGGTCAGGGACCACAGGGCGGCCTTGGAGGCGCCGTAGGCGCCGGCGCCCGCGCCCCAGGACAGCGCGGAGTGGATGTCGACCAGCGCCCCGCCGCCACGGGCCGCCAGCACCGGCGCGAAGGCCCGGGCGATGCGCAGCGGGCCCAGGACGTTGGTGTCGAAGGTCGCCTGGACCTGCCGCAGGTCGCCGGTGAGCAGCGCTCCCGGGTACAGGACGCCGGCGTTGTTGAAGACGAGGTCGACGTCCTGGACGCGCTCGGCCAGGGCGGCCACCGAGGCGTCCTCGGTGACGTCCAGGGCCAGGACCTCCACCCGCCCGTCCTCGCTGGGCACGGGGGTGCGGGCGGTGGCGTAGACCTTCTTCGCGCCGCGCGCCAGCAGTTCCCCGACGAACGCCCGGCCGAGGCCGCGCAGGCCTCCGGTGACCAGGGCGGTGGAGCCGTCGATCACGGTCATGTGCGTGTTCCTCGCTCTCGGAAGGCGGCGCCCGCAGCCGGAGCACCGCAACGTTTAGATTATTACCATCATCTAAACTGGATGGGGAAGCCCGGATGGGAAAGTAGGACCACCACCACCGCAGGACGAGGAAAGGAACGCAGGCATGCCCCGCGTGTCACGGGCCGAGGCCGAACGCCACCGCCAGGAGGTGATCGACCACACCGCCAGACTGATCCGGGAGCAGGGCTCCGACCAGGTCAGCGTCCCCCGGGCGATGGCCGCCGCAGGCCTGACGCACGGCGGCTTCTACCGGCACTTCACCTCCAAGGACGACCTCGTCGCCCAAGCCCTCACGGCCGCCTTCACCGAACGCCGCGAGGCCATGGACCGCCTCGCCGACGACCCCACCCCCGACCCGGCCGCCGCCGACCCGACCGCGCCCCAACACCCCACCCCCCGCGCCGAGTTCCTCGCCCGCTACCTCTCCACCCCCCACCGCGACAACCCCGGCCAGGGCTGCGCCGCCGCAGCCCTGGCCGCCGACGCGGCCCGCGCCGAACCCGGCTCCCCGCTGCGCACCGCCTTCACCGCCGGACTGCGCGACCTGGCCGACGGCTTCCAGCACCTGCCCGACGCCGCCGACCGCGAGAGCGCCCTCGCCGACCTGTCCACCATGGTCGGAGCCCTCCTCCTGGCCCGCGCCAGCGAGGACCCCGCCCTGTCCGACGAACTCCTCGCCGCGGCCCGCCACCGCCTGACCACCCCCGCCGCGGACGCGGACACGGGTGCGCCGTCCGCGTAGGGCCCGCAGGCTCAGCCCGTGATCGCGCGCACCCGGCCGGGGCCCGGGTGCGGCTCGTACGCGGTGCTGCACTCGCTGATCAGCGTGCCCGCCTTCGCGCCGCAGGGGCACAGCTGGTTCATGCCGCTCGGGCCGTCGGGGTGGCAGCCCCCCGGGAATGCCTCCCACCGGGATGCGGCTGGAGTGACGGTGCGTCATCGGGGTGCAGGACCACGGTGTTCCGGGGCCCCGCGGACACCGGGAACCCGTCGCCGTCCGGATCGCCGACGCAGGGACCCCGGCGAAGACCGGCAGGCATGCGTCGGAGGGCGCGAGCGGGGCGCCCCACGGCCCGGGTTCCAGGGCGAAGAAGCCGGGCAGTCTGGTCAGCGGTCCGGCGATCGGGGGCGGCCGCAGGCCGCGCACGCGAACACGGTCACGGTCGCAGGCCGCCCACGCGAACACGGTCACGGTCACCCGGCGTTCCCGACACCCGGCGCGCGCCCTGCCGGCCGGACAGGACCTGGCCGCTGCGCCGGGGGAGTGCGGGGCCCGCGCCGATCTACCGGCCCGGCGGGCGGCCTCCGGCCGGGCCGGGCGGCTGGCCGGGGCAGAGGCGGGTGGCCAGTTCGAGCAGGTCCCGGAGGGCGTGCTGCTGGGGGGCGGTGAGGCCGGCCAGTGGCGAGTCCTGGGTGAGGAACGCGAGCAGGCGCGTGCGCAGCGCCGCGCCCTCGGCGGTGAGGACGAGGTGCTTGGCGCGGCGGTCGGTGGGGTGCGGTCGGCGCTCGACCAGGCCCTGCTTCTCCAGCCGGTCGACGACGAAGGTGGTGTTGGAGGGCTCGCAGTTCATGCGCTGGGCGAGTTCGCGCATGGTCAGCGGCCCGGTCATCTCCCGCAGCGCGGTCGCCTGGGGCGCGGTCAGGCCCAGGGTGACGGCGCGTTCGCGGACGTGGTCGGCGATCTGCTGGGCCAGCCCGTTCACCAGGCCGCACAGCTCCCATTCGGGGGTGGCCTGCGGTCGGGGGGGCGTCGTCATGGCTCCATCCTAGCGAGTCCATCAAGCCATCATATTTATCACTTGAACCTTTATATCTTGAATCTTTCTAGCTTGATGCTTACGGTGGCAGGGCCGCCGCCGTCGCCACCGGCCCGGCGGCGGACCGACACCGAAGAGGGGAAGGGACCATGGCGAACTTCGAAGCCGACGCGGCCCACCGGGACGAGCGGCTGCGACGGCCCTCCGGCATCCGCTCCGTACAGCTCGGCGACACGAAGGTGACCTTCGTGCCGGACGGCGTCGTCCTGCTGCCGCCGCGTGGCTGGCTGCCCGAGACCACCGACCGGACGTGGGCGGAGCGCCCGCAGTACCTCGACGCCTCCGGCCAGTTCGTCGCGACCGTCGGCGCGCTGCTCGTCGAGCACGCCGGGCGCGCCCTGCTGATCGACGCGGGCTTCGGGCCCCGCTCGCTGCCGGCGGACCCGAGCGTCCCGCACGGCCCCGGCCACGGCGGCGCGCTCCTCGACAACCTCGCCGAACTCGGCCGCCGGCCGGACGACATCGAGGCGGTGGCCTTCACCCACCTGCACTCCGACCACACCGGCTGGGCCTGGCACCCCGCCCCCGGCGGCGACCGGCCGGCCTTCGCCCACGCCGACTACCTGGTGTCCGAGGCGGAATGGGCCGGCCACCTCGCCCGGCCGGACGGGCCCGGCGCGGTCGAGGGGGCCGCCGTCCTGGCACCGCGCGTGCGCACGGTCGCGCACGGGCAGGAGGTCTTCCCCGGCGTCCGGGTGCACGTCGGCGCCGGCCACACCCCCGGACACGCCGAGTACACCGTCACCGCGGGCGGGCAACGGCTGATCGCCTTCGGCGACGCCATGCACTCGCCCGTCCAGGTCGACCACCCCGAGTGGTCCGTGTCCGTCGACCACGACCCGGCCCGCGCGGTCGAATCCCGCCGCCGCCTCGTCGCCGAACTCGCCGAACCCGACACGATCGGCTTCGGCGTCCACTTCGCCGACGTCGTCTTCGGCCGCGTCCGCCACGACGGCCCCGGCCCCGCCTGGCACCCGCTGGACGCCTGACCGGCCCCCGGGCCCCGCCCGGGGCCCCTTCGGGGGTGTCCACCGCGCCCGCCCGGCCGGCCGGCCTTCGGCGCGGATCCCGCACGGCTCCGGCATCGCCGCGGACGTCAGGCGACGCCGGAGCCCCCGCCGTCACCACCCGCATGCCGCTCGACCGCGCTCGGAACCCGCCGGAAGCCGGGCCGCGGGGCCACGATGTCCGGGGAAGCCTTCGGCACCCACCCGCGACGGCGCTTGCCGTGGCGCCGCGGCCCGTGATCGGATGGCGCCAGCATCGCGTGCCGGTGACGGACAGCGTCAGGCATGGAGGTGCGGAACCGAAGGGACCGCCCTCCGTGGCCTCCCAGGACGGCGACCGCGCGGTCGCCCTGAGCCTTCAACTCTCCCAAGCGCACCAGGAACTACGCCGCCAGGTCGGCCGGATCAGAGCCGGAATCGGACAGCGCCGCCCGGGCGACGACACGTTGCGCACCCACTGCCTGGCCTTCTGCGCCGCGCTGACGGCACACCACCAGGGCGAGGACGAGGGCATGTTCGCCCACCTGCTGCGCGAACGCCCGCAGCTCGCCGGGACGGTCGCCAAGCTCGTCGAGGACCACGAGATGATCGCCGCCATCCTCACCAGGGTGCGCGAACTCGCCGACCACGCCGCCGAATCGCCCGGCGACGGGCTGGAAGCGGTCGGGCGCGAACTCGACGGACTCACCGCGATCATGGAATCCCACTTCGCCTACGAGGAACGCACGATCAGCGAGGCCCTCGACAGCGCGGTACCCGACGGCGGCTGGCCCGACCAGGTGTTCCGGTTCGGCTGACGAGCGAGCCCCTGCCTGCGGGGGAACGGAATTATGTTGTGACGTGAGGGCCGTCGCTGTAGACATGCCGCGATGACGATTTTTCATTGCGCCGCCTGCGGCGAGGCCCTCACGGCCGACCTTGAGCCCCTCCCGGCGGTTCCTGCCCGGCACCTGTTCGAGGGCGAGCTCGTCAACGGCCGGCGACAGGCCCCGCCCACCATGCCCCGTGGCCACTACGCCGTCGATCCGCAGCCGCACGGGCCGCCCTTCGTCCCGGCCGATGACCAGGACGACTGGCCCCCCGCCTACCCCGGCGGCCCGTGCATCAGCGACTTCGACGGAACGGTCGTCGTCTCGGCCGGGCCCCGGAACACCTTCGTCCTGCACCCCGAGGACGGGACCGGCCTCACCTGGCACACAACAACGACCGGGCCACCCAGCTGCTGCGGAGCCCCCGGCGACGGCCCACCCAACCGTGCCTGCCACTGCGGCGCCGTGGTCGGAAGCGAGATGTCGGACTGCTACACACCCTACGAACTCCACCTGCTGCCCGACGCCGTCCGCCCCGCTGCCCACACCCCCGACCACTGACGCACGCGGCCACACGGACCCCACGGGCGACTGGACGGCCAGGGCAAGGCCGTCACGCGCACCCAAGCCGTCGACTCAGCGACACCGGCCAGTTCCTCTTCCCCACCCAGGAATTGCCGCTACCGGGCGTCGAACTCACCCGCGCGGACGGCGGCGACGAAGGCCCGCCAGGCGGGGGAGCGGAAGAGGAGGACAGGCCCGTCGGGGTCCTTGGAGTCCCGGACGGGCTGCACACCGGTGAAGCCGTCGGCGACCTCGACGCATTCGCCTCCGCCGCCGCTGTAGCTGCTCTTGCGCCAAGTGGTGTCCATCGCGGTTGCCTCCTGCGGCCGGAGTGGAAAGTCGATGGGGATGACTTCCCACTCCGGCGCCGGGTTAGACGCAGGTGTCAGCGCGGGCCGGAACGGATGTCGCTGCCCCGGGACCAGAGTTCTTCGACGTGTTCGGCGAAGCGGTCGAACATGCCGTTCTCCTCGCTGCGCCGCAGGTGCATCAGGGGTGAGTCGTGGCCGACGGTGCGGGCGAGGTGGGGCGTGACGAGGGCGTGCTCGTCGAAGCGGAAGACGGAGAGGCCGACGTGGTTCGGGCCGTCGTCCGGAGCGCTGAACCGGGCCTCGATGCCCTCGGTGCCGGAGAGCTTGGCCAGGTTCTCCAGGGTGACCCTGATCCTGGTGGACACCGTGAGCGCCACGTCCTCGATCTGCTCCCGCTGACGCGTCGTGTCGGAGACCGGATCCCCGAGGAGAAACCGGACCCGGCAGCCGCTCTCGGCCTTGCGCCGCAGAGTCTGCAACAGGGCGGGCTGCTCCAGCCACACGAAGTAGCTGGTGTAGCCGGCGAGGAAGATGTCGGACCGGGCCTCGGCGATCAGCTGCGCCCAGACCGACTGCGGGCAGGCCGAGCGGTACGGGTAGACGGCGAACACCTCCCGGTCGTGCCCGGTCTTGACGTTCGCCCGGACGGTGTTGGGCCAGATCATCCGTTCATCACCCCCTGAGGTCACGGCGGCGGGGTTGAACCGGGTGGAGGGGTTGAGAAGGCCCCGCCGCCCTGGATCGGGGCGTCGGGGCCGGAGTTGCTGCTACCGGGCGTCGAACTCGCCAGCGCGGATGGCGGTGACGAAGGACTGCCAGGCGGGGGAGGGGAAGAGAAGAGCGGGCCCGTTGGGGTCTTTGGAGTCGCGGACCGGGACGATGCCGGGGAAGGCGTCGGAGACCTCGACGCACTGGCCGCCTTGTCCACTGCGCGTGCTTTTGCGCCAGCGAGCGCCGGATAGGTCAAGGTGCACTTTCAAATTCCTTCCGTACTACGCGGATCAGCTCAAGCGACGGGGCCAGAGGTAGTGCCTCGGCTTGCAGCCGATCGTACTCCCTGGCCCAGTCCATGAGGCTTTCGGCGTCGCGCTCCAGAAGACCACGCTGGTGGCTCTCCGAATAGCCGAGCAACGAACGATTCGGCATCGTCAGAAGCGTCACCGGGTGTGCGAACGGCCGGTGCTCTCCGAGACCGAGCGGGGCTACCTGGATGGTCATGTTCGGCCGACCAGCCAGCTCTTCCAAGTGAGCCAACTGGCGCGCCATCACTGCTGGTCCACCGATCGGCCGTCGCAGGCTCCACTCGTCGAGTACGGCCTGGATGTATGGCGGAGAAGGCTGGTCGAGCCGCTTCTGCCGGGAGAGGAGGAACCGCACTCGCTCGTCGGCCTGCTGCTGCGTAACGGTCCCACGCTTGACGGGTGCCTGCTCGTAGGCCGCCGCGTAGTCCGGAGTCTGGAGGAGTCCTGCGATGACTCCGATTTCGAAGAGCCGGATGGCGGTCGCTTCGGCTTCCTTGTCGGCGTACTCAGGGAAACCCTCTATCAGGATGCTGTGTTCGAGCTGGTCGAGCATCAGGCCGAGCGTGCCGCCGGTGGCGAGGTGCTCGTCCACGAGATCGACGAATCGGCGGCTCGGCGCGCGGATGCCGCGTTCGATGCTGGAGATGTAGGCACCGGAGTAGGCGATGGCCTCTCCGAGTTCCGTCTGGGTCAGGCCGCGTGCCTCGCGTGAACGGCGGAGCTGAATCCCGAGGGTCGCGTACGGGGATGACGCAGGATCAAGCTTCTTACGGTTCATGATGCTTCCCAACTGAACCATGCTGAACTGGCGACTTCAGATGCTTCCCTAGGAGGGGGTCGTTCCGCAAGTCTTTCCCACACAGAAAGTGAAGGATTGACTGCGGAAGGTTATTCCCATGGCTGATGCCCAAGTTCCCCGCCTCCACGGCTACGGGGTCCGCTGGGACCCGGAGGGCCGGTGCTACCGGGTGCGGAACGAGACGACGGGGGAGTGGCTGCGCAGCGGCACCTCGGGTGAGCTGGCCTCCTTCTCCTCCTTCTCCGCCGCCTTCAGCGCCTGGCGGGGGTTCGAGGTTCGACGCCGGGTGGGGGCGTGATGGGATCCGCCCTCAACCGCGTCACCGTCCTGGACGACCTGACGGCCGTCCTCGCCCTGGCCGGGGTGAAGTTGCCCTCCGTCGAGGTGGATTGGGAGCACGGCCGCAGGACGGGCTGCTACCTCATCGGCCTCGGCTGCGCCCGCCCGTCCGCACTCCTGCGGGTCGTCGACCTGCTCCGCAAGGGGCTGCGCTACGAGCGCCTGACGCATGACGACTGAACTCCTCGCCCGCCTGCTCTGGTGGGCGGGCTTCTCCCTCCTGCTCCTCGCCGCCCTCAGGAAGTGAACCGCCCGATGCGTGACCCCCGTCTGCTCGCCAAGCCGCCGGTGTGCCGGCTCGGCTGCCTCGTCCTCGTGCGCAACCCGCGCGGCGACGTCCTGCTCGTCGACCCGGACTACATGGACGGCCTCCTCCTCCCCGGCGGCGCCGCCCAGCCCAACGAGCCCCCCAACCTCGCCGCCGCGCGTCACCTCCAGGCCGAGACCGGCCTCAACCTGCGCCTCACGGACGTCCTGGCCGTCGACTTCACCCCGGCCGACCGTTACCTGGAGCGCCTCAACCTGGTCTTCGACGGCGGGACCGTCACCGAGCACGCCGCCGCCCGCCTGACCGTCCCGCCCCGGCACCGCAGCGGCCTGTTCGGCGCCCGCTTCGTCCCCGCCCACGAACTCCCGGACGTCATGGCCCCCGCCCAGGCCGCCCGCGCCGCCGAAGCCCTCGCCAACCGCGCCGTCCCCCTCCTCCTCCACGGCCAACGCACCACCTGCGACGAGAACCGGCCCCCACCGCGGTAGAACGCCGGGCGGCAGCTACCTCGCCGACACCCGAACCCGAACCCGGCCCCGGCAGTGGGCGCTCAGCTGACGCCCCGCAGGACACACAGGGTCCCCTGCGGCGCGTGGAACGCCTGCCGCACCTCCCACGCGCCGCTCTGCCCCGCCTTGACGTTCACCGCCGTGTCGCCGAGGGCGAGCACCGTGGCCTTCGCCGAGGTGAAGTAGACGACGATCCGGTAGTCCGCGTCCCGGCCGCCGGGGTTCACCGCGGTGCCGGCCGCGCGCCAGCCGTCCTTGGTCGCCTCGCAGGTGCCGATGGTGACCTGCTTGCGCTTCTCCTGGTCGTTGGCGACGGACGACGGCGGCGGCAGCGTCGGCTGCTCCAGCACGGCGATCTCACCGCTGCTCGCAGCGTCCTCGGAGGGCGCGGCCGTAGCGGCCTGCACGTCCTGACTGCCACCGCTGTGGGGCTGGCGGCAGCCGGACAGGGCGGCGAGGGCGAGCAGTGCGATGCCGGCGGCGGCACCCGCTCGGGCCTTGTGCTTGGTTTCGCGCATCTCTTACTTCCTTCGGCTGTGGGCGGCGCCAGGAACGATCACACCGGTGTCACCGCAGAGGGGCCCGGCCTGTCTTACCGTGCCGGTGCGGGCGGTGCGGGCTCGGCGGGCCTGGCGGTGGCGGAGGTTCATCCGTTCGGCTGAGGTTCGTCCCGTCGTCCGCCCCTCACCCACGGGCCGGACGGACGACGGACGGACGACGGACGGACGACGGACGGGCACAGAACGGCGGCGGTCCCCGGAGCCCATGCTCCGGGGACCGCCGCCGTCAGCCGTCGTTGCTAGCCGCGACGACGGGTGCGGCGCGTCACCAGCGCCAGCCCGCCGCCGAGGAGCAGGAGACTCCCCGCCAGCCCGGCCAGGTGGGTGTTCGCGCCGGTGCTCGGCAGGTGGCCGTGCGGCGGCTTCGCGGTCACCGTCGCGCTGGACGGCGGGGAGGTCGCCGGCGGACCGGACGGCGGAGTGCCCGTCGCCGTCGAGGTGTTGGTGATCTTCCCGCTGTTCAGGTCGGCCTGTGTGACGGTGTAGGTGGCGGTGCAGGTCACGGACGCGCCGGGGGCGAGCGAGGCGGCGCCTGCCGGGCAGGTCACCACGGGCGCCGTGCCGCTGCCGGAGAACGCCGTCTCGTTCACCGTCACGTCGGTCAGGGTCACGTTCCCGGTGTTGGTCACCAGGAAGCTGTAGTCGACGGTCTGACCCGCGGCCGTGACCGTGGTCGGGGAAGCCGACTTCACCACGGTGAGCGCCGGGGCCGGGGTGTTCGGGACGTTGGTCGAGGACGGCGGGGACGTCGCGGGCGGGCCGGTGGGCGGAGTGCCCGTCGCTGTTGCCGTGTTGGCGACCTTGCCGCCGTTCAGGTCGGCCTGTGTGACGGTGTAGGTGGCGGTGCAGGTCACGGACGCGCCGGGGGCGAGCGAGGCGGCGCCTGCCGGGCAGGTCACCACGGGAGCGGTGCCGCTGCCGGAGAAGGCGGTCTCGTTCACGGTGACGTTGGTGAGGGTGACGTTGCCGGTGTTGGTCACCAGGAAGGAGTAGTGCAGCACCTGGCCGACGGCGGTCAGTTCCGTCGCATCCACCGACTTGACGATGGTGAGCGCCGGGTTGGACGTCGCGGTGACGGTCGCGCTGGACGGCGGTGAGGTTACGGGCGGGCCGGTGGGCGGTGTGCCGGTGGCCGTCGCGGTGTCCGTGATGCTGCCGGCGTTGAGATCAGCCTGTGTGACGGTGTAGGTGGCGGTGCAGGTCACGGACGCGCCGGGCGCGAGGGAGGCGGCGCCTGCCGGGCAGGTGATCACGGGCGGGGTGCCGGTGCCGGAGAAGGCGGTCTCGTTCACCGTCACGTTGGTCAGGGTCACGTTGCCGGTGTTGGTCACCAGGAAGCTGTAGTCCACGACCTGCCCGACGGCCGAAACCGTGGTCGGCGAGGCGGACTTGACGATGGTGAGCGCCGGGGCCGGGGTGTTCGGGACGCTGGTCGAGGACGGCGGGGACGTCACCGGCGGGCCGGTGGGCGGGGTACCTGTCGCCGTCGCCGTGTTGGTGACCTTCCCACTGTCGACATCCGCCTGCGTGACGGTGTAGCTGGCGGTGCAGGTCACGGACGCGCCGGGGGCGAGGGAGGCGGCGCCTGCCGGGCAGGTGATCACGGGCGGGGTGCCGGTGCCGGAGAAGGCGGTCTCGTTCACGGTGACGTTGGTGAGGGTGACGTTGCCGGTGTTGGTCACCAGGAAGGAGTAGTGCAGCACCTGGCCGGCACCGGTCAGTTCCGTCGCATCCACCGACTTCAGGATGGTGAGCGCCGGGTTGGACGTCGCGGTGACGGTCGCGCTGGAGGGCGGTGAGGTCACCGGCGGGCCGGTGGGCGGTGTGCCGGTCGCCGTCGCTGTGTTGGTGATCGAGCCCGCGTTGATGTCGGCCTGCGTCACCGCATAGCTCGCAGTACACGTCACCGACGCGCCGGGCGCCAGCGAGGCCGCGCCGGCCGGGCACGTCACCACCGGCGGGGTGCCGGTGCCGGAGAACGCGGTCTCGTTCACCGTCACGTCGGTGAGGGTGACGTTGCCGGTGTTGGTGACCAGGAAGCTGTAGTTCACGACCTGCCCGACGGTCGAAACCGTGGTCGGGGAGGCGGTCTTCATGATGGTGAGTGCGGGTGCGGGCGTTGCCGTGACGGTCGCGCTGGAGGGCGGTGAGGTCACCGGCGGGCCGGTGGGCGGTGTGCCGGTCGCCGTCGCGGTGTTGGTGATCGAGCCCGCGTTGATGTCGGCCTGTGTGACGGTGTAGGGGGCGGTGCAGGTCACGGACGCGCCGGGGGCGAGGGAGGCGGCGCCTGCCGGGCAGGTGATCACGGGCGGGGTGCCGGTGCCGGAGAACGCGGTCTCGTTCACCGTCACGTCGGTCAGCGTGACGTTCCCGGTGTTGGTGACCAGGAAGCTGTAGTCCACGACCTGCCCGACGGCGGTGACCGTGGTCGGGGACGCGGTCTTCACGATCGTGAGCGAGGGCGTCGCGGGGACCGGGGTGTTGGTGAAGGTGCAGAGCACCATCGGGCTGTTCTTGCCCTCCACCGTGGGCGGGAACGGCAGGTTGAACGTGGTCGCGCCGGTGCCCGAGGCGACCGGGGCGTTGCCGTTGGCGGTGTCGACGCAGTCGTAGGCGGTGGTGTAGTTGGCGAGGCTGCCGGAGGCGGCGGTCTCGGTCAGCGTGTAGGTGGTCCCCGATACGGCGATGACCGGGCCGGCGGGGGGTGTCTGGACGCCGGTGCTGGTGCCGGTCGTGGTGGCGGTGTTGCCCTGGGTGATGCCGCCGCCGGTGATCGCCAGGCCGAACTGGTCGTTCGAGGTGGTCGACTCGGCGAACCGGCCGACGATGTTCTTCTGCAGGGCCAGGGTCGGGTTGGTGGAGCAGGCGCCGAGGTCCACGGACAGGAAGGCGTTGTTGGAGTACGGCGTGGGCCCGGCCGTGATCGCGCCGGTGTTCGGGTTGAGCTGTTCCAGGTAGGTGGTGCTCCCCGAGGCGAACTCGATGTAGAGGTTTCCGGCGTTGTCGAAGGCCGCCCCGTTGAACGAGTTGCCGTTCGGGTTGGGCAGGGTGCTCAGCACCGTGTCGGTCAGCGGCACACCGGTGGCCGACCCCGTGGTGGGGATCGGCCCGGCCACCCGACCGATGGCGGCGTCGGTGCCGACGGAGGAGAGGACGTAGAGGTTGCCGGCCGCGTCGAAGGTGATGTCGCCGTTGGGGCCGGAGGCTCCGGTGACCGGCAGGTCGAACGTGGCGATCACGCCGGGGATCGCGGTGTTGGTGACGGTGTTGAAGCCGTAGAGGGTGGCCACGCCGGGTGTGGTCGCCGTGCCGGGTTCGAAGCTGGCGTAGTAGTAGATGCCGTTGGCCGGGTTCACCGCGCCGGCGACGAAGGAGTCGGTGGTGGCGCCGGCGGATCCGGTGTAGGTGGTCCAGGCCCCGGTGGCCGCGTTGTAGCCGTACACGTTGACGGACCCGGCGACGGTCGGGGTCTGGTCGACCACGTAGGCGGCGGTGCCGCCGTCGGTGATTCCGAGGGCGTTGGTGAAGCCCGACCCGGCGGGGAGCGTGCTGACCGTCGTCGCGGTCACGCTGGATCCGCCGACGGTGCCAGCGGCCAGGGCGAGCAGGGTGCCGGTCGCGGCGGTGGAGGAGCCGCGCTGGATGGCGTAGATCGTGTTGCCCGTGCAGTCCAGGGGGTCGCCGGGTGCCCGGGGCAGGCGGCCGAGCGGGGCGGCGCTCGGCGCGGCGGCCGCGCTGCTCGGGGCGGCCGGTCCGGCCGCTGCGGATGGCGTGGCCTCCGGGGACGGGGCTCCTGGAGCGCTGCTCTGGCCGGTGGGCGTCGAGGCCGCTGACGGGTCGGCCTTCGCCGTCGTGGCGTCGGCGCCGGAATCCTTCCACTCCAGCACGACGAGGCCGTTGCCGCCGTCGCCGCTGTGGCCGCCGCCCTTGGCCGCGTCGGCGCCGGTGTTGGCGCCGTTGACGTCCGTGATGGACGGGGCGAAGCCGCCGAAGGCCGCCCCGGTGACGTACTGGCGCTCGGTCACGTGAGGGGCAAGGCCTTGCGACCCGTCTTCAGGACCGGCCCCGGCAGCACCGGCCCCGGCAGGACCGGCCCCGGCAGCACCGGCGCCGCTCGCGGTCGCGGTCTCAGTCGCGTTCGTGGCCGTGCCGCCGTCGGCTGCCAGCAGGGTGTCCGCGGGGGTGTGGGACTGGCCCGACCGGATGGTGGAGGCGCCGCCGTTGCGGGCCGCCGGGGAGTCTGCGGCGTCGGGGTGCGAGCGCCCGCCCTGGCCCGGTACCACCGTCAGCCGCTGTCCGGCCGTCACCTCCAGCAGCGCGGTCGCGTAGGCGCCGGCAGCGCCCGGCCGGTTCGCGTGCTCGCGGCCGGCCGCGGCGGTGTCGCCGTCGGCGGCCGCACCCGCGCCCCAGGCCTTCGCCCTGATCGAGGAGACCCCGGTGGGGACGGTGAAGTCCTGGTCGCTTCCGGTGTAGGCGAAGGACAGGCAGTCGGTGTAGCCGGCATCCGCCGGGCACGCCTGAGCCGCGTGCGCGGCGGGGGCGGCCAGCAGCGGGACGAGCGGCACCGGCGCCAGCACCAGCACGGCCGCGAGCACTCCGGACCAGCCGCGCCGATTCGGGGCGGCTCTCCCCGGTGCCTCGAAGGCTCGGGCCAAGCCCCAGCGGCGTCTGACTTCGGGCATCGGGGACTCCCCAGGGTGTTCACGGGACGCGTGGATGGCGGCATAAATACGCCATAAGGTGACGAAACGACTATGCCGTATACACCATCCGGGCCGATTCGGCACGCTGGGGAAGTCATCCCGGCGGCCCACAGGGACGGGCCGGCAATGGCGGACGGACCGTCAAGGTACGGCCGTCGGAGTGGCGGTCGACGCCACGGCGATCACGGAGGTCACGGCGCCTCGCCCGCAAGCGGCACCCGGCGCGGGGACCTCCCCCTCGCGCGCTGCCCGCAAACGGACGGCAGGGCGCGGCAGGCCCGCGGAGGCGCCGTCGCGCGAAGCCCGTCGAACGCCTGCGGGAATCCGAACTCGACTGCCACTGTGAGGAGTTGATCCGGCGAACCGCCGGACTCGCTGGCGAACTGTCGACCGCGCCTTGGCGTCATGGTCGGGCAGGCCGTGATCGGGCGCGTCGCGCCCGGCGGCGATGAACGAAGAGACCGTGTCGGACCAGGCCGAGCAGTTCGGGCGTCCGTCAGCCGCCGGCTCCGGTGGCGAAGGCGGCGATGTCGGCCAGCGGCGGGCGGTAGCCGTGGGTGGTGTCCACGTGCAGGTGCGGCGCCGGCAGGGACGGCGGGGTGAAGTCGTCCAGCAGGTTGCCCGGGCCGGGCGGGGTGGCGAGGAGCGCGCGGTCGGCGTGCGCGGCGCGGTGCGGGTGCGTCGTCAGGCGGGTGCGGATCCGGGCGCGGGCCACTGCCGGGTCCACCCGGCAGTGCACGATGCGCAGTTCGGCGTGTTCGGCCAGCGGGCTCAGGCCGGGCCGCCACAGCCGGTCCTGGTACGCGGCCTCCGCCACCACGCTCACCCCCGCGCGCACCAGGACCTCCAGGACGTCGAAGAACGCCGCGCGCACCGCCTCGTCGGGGTTCCCGGCCCGGGTGCCCGCGTGCACCAGGCCCTCCTTCAGCTCGTCCCGGCACACCGCCGGGCAGCCGAGGGCCTGTGCCAGCGCGTGGGCCAGCGTCGTCTTCCCGCTGCCCGGCCCGCCGCTCACCACGATCAGCATCTTGGACCCCTTTCGTCAGGTCAGGCCAGGCCAGGTCGGGCCAGGTCAGGTCAGGGCGCGGAGCAGGCGGTCGGCGAGGGTGGGGTAGGGGCGGCAGTCCAGGACGGGCAGGTGGTGGGTGCGGGCCTGGTCGGCGAGCCAGTGGGAGTAGCGGGCGCTGACGGCGGCGCGGCGCTCCTGCGGGCCGCAGTCGGGTTCCCGCTGGGCGTAGTTGGCGCTGATGCCGGCCGCGTCGCCCTCGTGCAGGAACGCGGCGCGCACGACGCGGCCCCGTCCGGCGGCCTCGGCGGCGGCGCGGGCGGCGGCGGCCGGGGTGAGGTAGTCGCCTTCGACGATCGCGGGCACGTCGACGGTGAGGCGGTTGCGCACCACGCCGAGCAGGGCGTCGTCCAGGGCGCGGGCGGTGGCGATCTGCAGTTCCAGGACGCGGTCGGCGGGCAGCGCGTCGGGGTCGTCGAGGCCGTCGAAGTGGTGCAGGCCGGGGTGGCCCTCGGCGGTGGTGGCGGCGTGCAGGGCGGCGACGACGTCGTCGAACTCGACCACGAACGCGCCGCTGTGCCGGGCGAGTTCGGCGGCGGCGCGGCTCTTGCCGAGGCCGGAGGCGCCGCCGAGCAGCAGGACGTCCCAGGTGGGGGCGCTGCCGTTGCCGTTCCCGTTGCCGCTTCCGCTGCCGTTGTTGTCGTTGCTGTGCATCCGGGCACGGTACCCGCCGCGCGGGGTGGGGCGGTAAGCGGTTTCGGGGGCGGGCGGGCTCTGAGGGGTGAGGGAGCTGTGGGACTTCCTCGCCTGGCCCCCGGCGCCCGACAGCCGGCCCCGGCCCGGTCCCGTCCGTCACCCGCGCCGCGCCCGCCCCCGGCGCGGCGCGGGTGACGGGAGCGGGCGGCGGGAGGCGGAAGCGGGCGGCGGGCGTACGGACGGTCCCGGCGGCGTCGGGCCTCAGGCGTCAGTTGTCAGGCGCCGCGCGGCGGCCCGAAGCCGGCGGCGAGCACGGCGAGCCTGGCCAGCAGGGCGTCGGCGAGCGGGAAGGCGGCGTCGCTGGCCAGCCAGCGGCTCAGGGCGGTCGCGTAGCAGTCGAAGACGAGGTCGGCGACGGCGGTCGGGTCGAGGTCGGGGCGGATCTCGCCGCGCTGCCGGCCGCGGGTGACGGTGGCGAGGATCGCGCGCGGGGTGACGGCGCCCAGGCCGAAGGCGGCGTGTAGGACCCCGCTGTCATGGAGTTCCTTGGCCAGCGCGTAGTCCTGCTCGTTGAGCCGCGCGAGGGCGCGGAGCTCGTCCGCCAGCGCCTCGACGACCGGTCCGCCGTCGGCCGCGTCCGCCGCCTCCTGCCGGTCCAGCAGCTCGTGGCGCTGCCGGACCCAGGCGGTGACGAAGTCCTCCTTGCGGCGGAAGTGGTTGAAGGCCGTCTGGCGGCCGGTGTCGGCGCGTTCGGCGATGTGGTCGTAGGTGGTGGCCGCGTAGCCGTGGGCGGCGAACAGGTCGAGGGCGGCGGCCAGCAGCCGTTCGCGGGTGGCGCTGCGGCGCTGCCCGCGCCGGTCCTGTCCGGCTGGCCCGTCCGGCCGGCCCTGCCCGCCCTGGGGTCCGGCCGGTTCCTGCGGTGCCGCGGGTTCCTGAGGTGCTGTCGGTCTCACACACCGAGTGTACTTGAATCCAATTTGGTACTGGAGTACATATTGGTACTCCAGTACACCTACTGAGGAGGTCAAGCGATGGCCGTCCCCTTCACCCTGGGCCTGCACGCGATCGCCGAGGACACCTACGCCTACCTGCAACCCAGCGGCACCTGGGGCTTCAGCAACGCCGGGCTGATCGTCTCCGGCGGCGAAGGGCTGCTCGTCGACACCCTGTTCACCGTCCCGCAGACCCGCACCATGCTGGAGACGATGACGCGGGCCCTGCCCCGGCTCGCCATCCGCACCCTGGTCAACAGCCACAGCGACGGCGACCACTGGTGGGGCAACCAGCTGCTCCCGGACGCCGAGATCCTCGCCTCCGAGGCCGCCGCGGCCCACATGCGCGGTGAGCGCCTGCACGAGCTGCTCGTCTCCCCGGGCGACATCCCGCTCCCTCGGGTCGCCGAACGGATGCGTGAGGCCTTCGACTTCACCGGCATCACCCCGACCCCGCCGACCCGCACCTTCAGCGGCGAACTGGAGGTCGCGGTGGGCGGGCGCAGCGTCCGGCTGATCGAGGTCGGCCCGGCCCACACCGCCGGTGACGTGCTGGTCCACGTCCCGGACGCGGGCGTGCTGTTCACCGGGGACATCCTGTTCGTCGGCGGCCACCCGGTGGTCCACAGCGGTCCGGTGTCGGGCTGGATCGCGGCCTGCGACCTGATCCTCGGCCTGGACGTGGAGACGATCGTGCCCGGGCACGGGCCGGTCGTCGGCAAAACGGAGGTCCGTGCCTTCCGCGACTACCTGGAACGGCTCCACGACCACGCCGTGCGCGCGCACCGGGCCGGCCTGCCCGTCCTCCGGGCGGCCCGGGAGATGGACCTGGACGGCTTCGCCCACTGGGCCGACCCCGAGCGGCTGGTGCTCAACGTCGGCGCCGTCTACCGCGAGCTCAACGGCGACGGCACCCCCGACGAGCTGGAGCTGATGGGTCGTCTCGACCACTACACGGCGCCGTACCCCGAGCCGCACGCCGCCCCGCGCCCCGCCGGCGCGGCCCCGAGGCTCGCGCCGCGGCCCGCCTCCGAGGTCGCCGCCCTGGCCGGACGACTGTCGGGCCCCGCGGCGCAGGTCCTCGCCGGCGGCGCCGGGCCGCTGGCGGGCCGTCCGGTGCTCAACGTCCTGGCGACCATCGGCCACCACCCCGACCTGCTGGTCGCCCTGGTGCCCCTGCTCACCCAGCTCGCCCAGGGCCTGCTCCCGCCCCGCGAACGGGAACTGGCGATCCTGCGCACCGCCCACCGCACCGGCTGCGCCTACGAGTGGCACCACCACGCCCGACTCGGCGCCGCCGCCGGCCTGACCGGGCCCGAGATCGCCCGCGTCCTCGGCGGGCCGGACGCCCCCGGCTGGAGCGAGGGCGACCGGGCGCTGCTGCGGGCCGTGGACGAGCTGTGCGGGGACCACGCGCTCTCCCCGGCCACCTGGCGCGAGCTGGCCGCCCGCCACTCCACCCCGCAGCTGCTGGAACTGCTCGCCCTCGTCGGCGCCTACGCGCTGGTCGTGGGCATCGTCAACAGCTGCGGCGTCCCCCTCGACGACTGGCTCACCCCGCCCGTGGCGGCGGGCTGACCGTCGCCGACCGCCTTGTGGGGGAGCGGAGTTCACCACACGGCGCGCACGTGCCCGCGCCCGCCGGACGCGGCGCCGTGCCCGGTCCGGCGCGCCCGGGTCAGTCGTCGTGCAGCGGGCGGCGCACCGCCCAGGGCAGGACGAACCACAGCCCGGCGAAGATCAGCGCGACGACGGAGGTGATGGCCAGGGCCGTGGCGGTCCCGAGCACGACGTCCAGGACGAGCAGCACGGCGCCGGTGAGCGCGCAGGCGAGCAGCATCAGGCCCAGCTGGGCGATGTGGGCGGAGACCTTGACGATCCGCGCCTTGCCGGGGTGGCGGAACAGCCCGCGGTGCAGCGCCACCGGGGTGGCGAACACGGCCGAGGAGATGACGGCCAGCAGCAGGGTGGTGACGTAGACGTCCTGCTGGCCGTCGGTGAGGGTGGCGAAGCGCGGGGTGAAGGCGACCCCGAGCAGGAACGCGAACACGATCTGCACGCCGGTCTGCAGCACCCGCAGCTCCTGCAGCAGTTCCACCAGCCGCCGGTCGGCCCGGGCCCCCGGGCTCTCCGGGCTGCCGGACGGCGACGGCTGGGGCGGCTGGGGCTGCGGTCCGGGCTCGGGTTCGGGCTGGGACGGCGGCGGAGTGCTGGTCATGCGTCACATTCTGCTGGCCCGCCGCCCGGTGCGGTGCCGTCCAGGCGGTGCTGCCAGGCGGTGAGGAGGGCCTGCAGGGCGGCGGCCTCCTCGGGGGACAGGAGGGCGAGCAGGCGGTGCTCGTTGCGCATGTGGGCGGTGAACGCCTCGTCGATCAGCCGCAGGCCGGCGTCGGTGAGGGCGACGAGGCGCCCGCGCCGGTCGCCCTCGGCGAGGCGGCGGGTGACCAGCCCGGCGCGTTCGAGGCGGTCGATCCGCTTGGTCATCGCGCCGGTGGTGACCATGGTGTGGGCGGCGAGCTCCCCGGGGGCCCGCTCGTAGGGGGCGCCGGCCCGGCGCAGCGCGGCCATGACGTCGAACTCGCCCTCGCCGAGGCCGTAGCGGGAGTAGACCAGGGCGAGTTCGCCGGTCAGCCGGGCGGCGAGGCGGTGCAGGCGGCCGATGACGGCCAGCGGGGAGACGTCGAGGTCGGGGCGTTCGCGCCGCCACTGGGCCTGGATCAGCGCCACGTGGTCGGCGTCCGCGCCCGGCGGGGAGGGCGTCCGGGGGTGCTGCTGGTGGTGCTCCATGGAGCCATCCTACCGCCAGTACCTTCCCGGGAAGGTATATTGCCTTCCATGGAAGCCAATCTGCGGTGGGTGCTGCTGACCGCGGTCGCGCCGCTCGCCTGGGGCGCCAACTACTACGTCACCCACGCCTACCTGCCCGCCGACCGGCCCCTGTGGGGCGCGGCCCTGCGCGCCCTGCCCGCCGGACTGGTCCTGCTCGCCCTGTCCCGCCGCCGCCCGCGCGGGCCCTGGTGGTGGCGCAGCGCCCTGCTCGGACTGCTGAACGCCGCGGTGTTCTTCGTCCTGCTCTACCTCGCCTCCCAACTGCTGCCCACCAGCACCGCCGCCACCGTCATGGCCGCCTCCCCGCTGGCGATGCTGCTCACCGCCTGGGCGCTGGCCGGGCAGCGCCCGCACCGCGCCCACCTGGTCGGCGCGGTGGTGGGCCTGGGCGGGGTGGCGCTGACGCTGTTCGGCGCGGGCGGCGCGGGCGGCGCGGTCAGCGGGGCGGGGCTGGCGGCGTCGGTGGCGGCGATGCTGGTCTCCTGCGTCGGCTACGTGCTGGCCGCCCGCTGGCGCGAGGGCGCGGACCCACTGGCCGTCACCTCCTGGCAGCTGACCGCCGGAGGCCTGATGCTGCTGCCCCTGGCCGCCGCCGTGGAGGGCGCGCCCCCGGCGATGGACGCCCGCACGCTCCCGGCCTTCGGCTACGTCGCCCTGGTGGCCACCGCCCTCGCCTTCGCCCTCTGGTTCGCGGGCCTGCGCCACCTGCCGGCCGGCACGGTCGGGCTGCTCGGCCTGCTCAACCCGCTCGCCGGCGTCCTGCTGGGCGCCGGCCTCGCGGGGGAGGGGCTCGGCGCGCGCCAGGTGTGCGGGCTGGCCCTGGTCCTGGCCGGCGTCCTGCTCGGCCGCCCCCGCGAGGTCGCCCGCCCTGCCGAGGCCTCCGTCGCGGTCGAATCCTGCACCCGCGTCGAGAGTTGATGATCCGTCAGTCCAGCAGTCGGGTCAGGTGGTGGTCCAGGACGGCGCGCCCGGCCCCGCCCCCGCCCGGCCCCGCCCCCGCCCGGCCCCGCCGCCGTCCGGCCCCGCCGCCCCCGCCCCCGCTGCGCCGCGCCGGCGCCCGCTGCCCGTAGGCTGGGCGGGCCGTCACCGGCACAGACCGTCACCAGTACTGACAAACACGACAGAATCGGGCAGGGGCATGCAGTTCGACGACCAGGGCGACCTCGACACCTCGCAGGTGGACGACCGGCGCGGGATCCCGGGCGGGAAGGTCGCCATCGGCGGCGGGGCGGTGGGCCTGATCGTCGTGCTGTTCGCGGTCGTCCTGGGCGTGGACCCCCAGCTGCTGGGCCTGTCCTCCGGCGGCGGCTCCACCACCTCCAGCGGCGCGCACACCGCCGGCGAGGTGCAACAGGCCTGCAAGACCGGCGCGGACGCCAACCGGCGCCAGGACTGCCGGATCGTGGCGGTCACCAACAGCGTGCAGGAGTTCTGGCGCGCCGAACTGCCCAAGCGCACGGGCACCGCGTACCGCAACGCCGAGACGGTGCTGTTCACCGGTCAGGTCTCCACCGCCTGCGGCCCGGCGACCTCCGCCGTCGGCCCGTTCTACTGCCCCGGCGACCGGAAGGCCTACTTCGACCTCGGCTTCTTCAACGAGCTCTCGGCCCGCTTCGGCGCCAAGGGCGGGCCCTTCGCCGAGTCCTACGTCGTCGCCCACGAGTACGGCCACCACATCCAGAACCTCCTCGGCACCATGCAGAAGGTGGGCAGCGACCGCCAGGGCGCCAACAGCGCCTCCGTGAAGCTGGAACTCCAGGCCGACTGCTACGCAGGGGTGTGGGCGCACCACGCCACCACCACCCCGCAGCCCTCCACCGGCCGGCCGCTGATCGCCTCCCTCACCGACCAGGACATCGCCCAGGGCCTGGACGCGGCCGCGGCCGTCGGCGACGACCGGATCCAGCAGCAGGCCACCGGCCGGGTCAACCCGGAGAGCTGGACCCACGGCTCCTCCGACCAGCGCAAGACCTGGTTCACCACCGGCTACCGCACCGGCGACCTCGCCCAGTGCGACACCTTCGGCAAGCTCTAGCCCGGTGAGCCGGCGAACCGGCTCCCGGAGTGCGGCGGCGCGCCCCTGTCAGATGTCAGGGACCGCCGCCGCGCCCGCGTTCCTAGGCTGCTGAGCACCGGCCGGACCCCACGTCAGGCCGCTCACCAGCCAAGGGAGAACCATCCATGCGCAGGATCACCCACGCCGTCGCCGCCCTCGCCCTCGCGACCGCGGCCCTGACCACCCTGACCACCCTGGGCGCCGGCAGCGCCGGCGCCGCCGACGGCTCCTGGGCGGGCTGTCCGTACGGGGCGGTCTGCGTCTACCCGCAGAACCAGAACCCGGCCTCGGCCCCGAGCGAGGTGTACTGGAGCTACGGCGCGCACAACCTGAGCAACCAGTACGGCAACCACTGGGTCCTCAACAACCAGTCCGGCGGCGCCCACGCCCACCTGTGCCGGAGCTCGGGCGGCGGCAGCTGCGTCTACGACATCCCGGCGCAGAACGGCGTCTGGTACGACCTGGGCCCGATCAACTCGATCACCCTCGACCGCCCCTGACGCGTCGTCCCTGACGCACCGGTACCACCTCCGCACGGGGGCGCCCGCCACACGGGGGACGGCGGGCGCCCCGCCTTCCTGACACTCCGACAGGTTGATCGACTCTTGAACGGCGGGCCCCGCAACGGGCGCCGCCGTTCCGTCATTTGGAGCTTCCTCCAGGTTTCAACTCCCCGTCAGTGTTCATGAAGATAACGAGTAGAGGCGCATCTCCCGCAGTCTGAATTTACTTATTGACGTCATGTACGCGTTCAGGTTTAACTCCCCCCACCCCGCCGCAGAGCCGCGGCGACGTCAGGGAGAGGCACCCCCATGAACGCAGCACTGCGTCGCGTCCTCATCGCCACCACCGGCATCTCACTGGCCCTGTCCATGGCCGCCTGCGGCAAGGCGGGCGGCGACAAGAAGGACGCGGCCGCCTCCGGAGACGGCAAGTCCATCGGGCTGCTCCTACCCGAGAACGCCTCCTCCACCCGCTACGAATCCTTCGACCGTCCCTTCGTCGAGGCCAAGGTCGCCGCCCTGTGCGCGGACTGCAAGGTCCTGTACAACAACGCCGAGGGCAGCGCCGCCAAGCAGAAGCAGCAGTTCGACACCCTCCTCGCCCAGGGCGTGAAGGTGATCATCCTGGACCCCTACAACGCCAAGTCCACCCAGGGCTGGGTCCAGGAGGCCGCCGCCAAGGGCGTCAAGGTCGTCGCCTACGACCGCCTGGCCACCGGACCGGTCGCCGCCTACGCCTCCTTCGACAACGAGAAGGTCGGCGAACTCCAGGGCCAGGCCCTGGTCGACGCCCTCGGCCCGCAGGCCGCCGACGCCAACGTCGCCATGATCAACGGCGACGAGGCCGACCCCAACGCCGCCGACTTCAAGACCGGCGCCCACAAGATCCTCGACACCAAGGTCAAGAAGATCGTCTACGAGCAGTCCGGCCAGTGGGACCCGACCGTCGCCGGCCAGAAGATCGGCGCCGCCGTCACCCAGCTCGGCAAGAACGGCTTCCAGGCCGTCTACTCCGCCAACGACGGCATGGCCGGCGCCATCATCACCCAGCTCCAGGGCGCCGGCATCAAGGTCCCCGTCGGCGGCCAGGACGCCGGCCTCGACGCGATCCAGCGCATCGTCAACGGCGACCAGGCCTTCACCATCTACAAGGCCTACCGCCCGCTCGCCGACTCCGCCGCCGAACTGGCCGTCGCCCTCCTCAAGGGCAAGGACGTCAAGGCCGTCGCCACCGCCACCGTCGACAGCGCCACCGACAAGGCCATCCCCGCCAAGTTCCTGGACGCCAAGGTCGTCACCAAGGCCAACATCGCCACCACGGTCGTCGCCGACGGCCTCTACAAGGTCTCCGACATCTGCACCGCCGACTACGCCGCCGCCTGCGCCGCCGCCGGCCTCAAGTAGCCCGGCCCCGCCCCGCTCGACCCGGGTCCAAGTCCACCACCGCAGAAGAAGGTTCATGTGACAGGCGCACCCGTCCTCCAGCTGCGCTCGGTCTCCAAGCGCTTCGGTGCCGTCCAGGCCCTCACCGATGTCGGCCTCGACGTGCACACCGGTGAAGTCCTCGCCCTCGTCGGAGACAACGGCGCCGGCAAGTCCACCCTCGTCAAGACCATCGCGGGCGTCCACCCCGTCGACGAGGGCACCATCACCTGGCACGGCGAGCCCGTGCGCCTGACCCGCCCCCAGGACGCCCAGGCCCTCGGCATCGCCACCGTCTACCAGGACCTCGCCCTGTGCGACAACCTCGACGTCATCGCGAACCTGTTCCTCGGCCGCGAGAAACGCCGCCGAGGGCTCCTGGACGAGGTCGCCATGGAGCGGCACGCCCGCGAACTCCTCGACACCCTCGCCATCCGCATCCCCGACGTGCGCACCCCCGTCGCCGCGCTCTCCGGCGGCCAGCGCCAGGTCGTCGCCATCGCCCGCGCCCTGGTCGGCGAGCCCGCCCTCGTCATCCTGGACGAGCCCACCGCCGCCCTCGGCGTCGAACAGACCGCCCAGGTCCTCGACCTCGTCGAGCGGCTGCGCGAACGCGGCCTGGCCGTCGTCCTCGTCAGCCACAACATGGCCGACGTGCGGGCCGTCGCCGACACCGTCGCCGTCCTGCGGCTGGGCCGCAACAACGGCGTCTTCCCCGTCGCCGGCACCACCCAGGAGCAGATCGTCTCCGCCATCACCGGAGCCACCGACAACGCCCACGCCCGGCGCCAGGCCCGCCACACCGAGGAGGAGGACGCCGCATGACCACGCCCAGCACCCCCGCCGACACCCCCGCGGCCCCCGGCACCGACCCCGTGGCCCCCGGCACCGACCCCGTGGCCCCCGGCGCCGACCCCCGCCTGCACACCCGGGCCGCCGGCCCCGCCGGCTACCTGGACGCCGCGCGCCGGCGCCTGGCCGCCGGCGAACTCGGCTCCCTGCCCGTCGTCGTCGGCCTCATCCTGATCGCCGTCATCTTCCAGTCCGTCACCGGCCACTTCCTCCAGGCCGACAACCTCACCAACATCACCCGCTTCATCGCCGGCCCCGGCCTCATCGCCGTGGGCGTCGTCTTCGTCCTCCTCCTCGGCGAGATCGACCTCTCCCTGGGCTCCGTCGCCGGCGCCAGCGCCGCCCTCGCCGCCGTCCTCGCCGTGCGCCAGGGCGTCGCCGAATGGCTCGCCGTGCTCGCCGCCCTCGCCGCGGCCACCGTCATGGGCCTGCTGCACGGCCTCTTCTTCGCCCGCGTCGGCGTCCCCGCCTTCGTCGTCACCCTCGCCGGCATGCTCACCTGGAGCGGCCTGCAGGAGTACGTCCTGGGCGACCTCGGCACCGTCAACAACCGCCACGGCGGCCTCATCGCCACCCTCGACACCACCTTCCTCGGCGATGGCGACATCGCCTACGCCTGGGCCCTGGCGGTCCTCGCCCCCGCCCTCTACCTGCTCGCCCACCTGCGCACCGCCCGCCGGCGCACCGCCGCCGGCCTCACCGCCCGCCCCACCGCCGACACCGTGGTGCGCACCGGCGCCCTGGCCGTGCTCACCCTCGCCACCGCCTACGCCCTCAACCAGGACCGCGGCCTGCCGCTGCCCCTGGTCGTGCTGGTGGGCGTCGTCGTCCTCACCGACTTCGTCCTGCGCCGCACCTCCTACGGGCGCCAGATCTTCGCGGTCGGCGGCGGCGTGGAGGCCGCCCGGCGCGCCGGCGTCAACGTGGCCCGGGTGCGGATCTCCGTCTTCATGCTGTCCGCGTTCCTGGCCGGCCTGGGCGGGCTGTTCTACGCCTCCCAGCAGGGCTCCGCCGACAAGCAACTGGGCGGCGGCAACGTCCTGATGAGCGCGATCGCCGCCGCCGTCATCGGCGGCACCAGCCTCTTCGGCGGCCGCGGCAAGACCTGGTCCGCGCTGCTGGGCATCCTGGTGATCCAGTCCATCACCACCGGCCTGGACATGGTCCACGCCGCCCAGGCCATCCAGTACATGATCACCGGCGCCGTCCTGCTCGCCGCCGTCGTCCTGGACTCCCTCTCCCGCCGCACCCGCACCACCGCCGCCCGCACCTAGCCAAGCCGAAAGACCCGGGCCCCCGTTTCCTGGCCTGGCGCCCCGCCGCATCGCGGGGCGCCAGGCCAGGAAACGCGCGGCCGCCCCGCCCGAGGAGCCCGGCGCCGGCGAGGCCCCCGCGCACGGATTCACCCGAGGGCGGCTAGTGCCGACGTGATGAGCGCACGTGCCCGGGCACCGTAGACCGCGAGGCGCTGCAACTCGCCGAACGCCCGGGTGTAGTCAGCGATCTCGCGGGGCTGGGTGACGTTGACCTCAGCTGTCAACGTCTCCACGACAGCATGCCGATCGTCGTACAGGTAGAACGCTTCGAGGGGCCACATGCGGCGCTGTGCGGTGGATGGGATGACCCCCAGCGACAGCGATGCCAGCGGCATCACCGCCAGCAGATGGCCTAGTTGACCGGCCATGGTCTCCGCGTCGCCGATCCGGGAGCGGAGCACCCATTCCTCCATCAGCACAGCGAACCTGTGCCTGCCCTCGTTCAGGAGTCGTCCTCTCGCCACCCGTGCGGCAACGGCGTCGGCCACGTCATCAGGGGTCCCCTGGAACTCCGTGATGGAGCGCATCAGGGCGGTTGCGTACCCGGGCGTCTGGAGGAAGCCGGGAACGACATTGGAGACGTACGTCCGGCACAACTCCGCCCGCTCGTGGAGCGTGTAGAAGTCCTCCTGCACCTGGCGCATCCCTGCACGGTGCAGCCGACGCCACTCCATGTACATCGACTCGACCGCTCTCGACGTGGCGATCAGGTCGTCCGACTGGTCAGCCGCTGTGCAAGCAGTGCACCATGCCCGAATGTCGGAGTCAGACGGAGGGGTTCGCGCACTCTGGATGCGGGAGACCTTCGAAGGGTTCCACCCGCACCGGAACGCCAGCTGCCTACCCGTCAGGCCGGCAGCCTTGCGGAGATCGACAAGGCGGTTGGCAAGGGCAAGACGCGCCGCTTGCGCGCTTGATGACGGAGACGTCGGCATAGGTCTGGCGGTCCGGTGCTCGCAGGGTAAGGGCGGGTCAGACGCTGTACTCGTCGTGCGGGGTGCCACGTTCCCACACAGCCTCGAACGCGGAGGAGACGAGACGAACCGTCGCGGAGTCCTCGGAGAAGGCGAACCCGGGCTCGGCCCAGTCGCCGTACCCCGTGAAGAAGTGGAACAGCACCAGCTTGTCGTCGATCAGCCAGAAGTCGTTCCCCGGCAGCGCGATGTTCGACGTCTGACTCCTCGGCAGCCACCGAACCAGTTCTCCGGCCGCCAGGTTCATCGGGGTAACCGCGTGCTCCCACCGGATGTAGTCGGTCACCGGCTCGGACACGATCCGGGCCCGCCGCATGACCACGCCACGACCGACCGTCTCGCGGACGAGTCCCAGCCACTCGGGCCACCACGAAGCTTCGGGGTCCAGCTCGATCTCGCCGGTGCGGGCGAAGCGGTCGATCTCCTCCGCCTCGTCGCCCACGGCGTAGGCGTCACGCATCTCCAGATGAACTGCGGTCCTCTGAGTGCTCCTCAGCAGCGTGGCGAAGTCGGGCACGTTCGACACGTTCGACAGCCTCCTTCAGGATCGGCGCCATGCGGGCCGGGATACGGATCACGGACTCATGAGCGGGAATCCCGAGCGTGTGGCCGGGAACCCACTCGGTCCCTGCGATCTTCTCGCAGAGGGCGTCATCGGCCGTCCAACTCTGCACGACGATCTCCTCCGCCTCGTCCTCGACCCACACGGTAGGCGAGCCTCCGCCGCCCGTGCTGGGGTCGATGCCCACAAAACCTAGTGCCATGACGATCTCCAACGTCTGTGGAGTTGCAGGGACGTGCACCACCGTCAGCCCTGCGAGTCAGAAGCACAACCCCGCATGCACGAAATTGCACGAACCCGGGCAGAGCCACACCTCTGACACCCCTCCACGCAAGAGGAGCCGGACTTGTCCCACGGCCGGCGGGCCCTTGGGCCTGTTGGATTCCAACAGGCCCAGAACGCACGAAAGGCCCCTAGAAACCGCCGTGTGGTGCCGAGGCGAGTGGAAGTGGAGGGTGTCGGCGGATGGCGGCCCTGAGGTCCGGCTGACCTGGACGAGCCGACCGCGCTGCGCAGGAAGTCGGCGGGCCCGACTTCCTGCGCACGGTGGGGTGTTGCTCAGGAGCGGGTGGTTCGGGCGGCGCGGTCTCGGCAGTGGGCGAGGGCGTGCTTGATGCGGATGTCGGCGGTGGGGGCGGCGACGAGGAGTTCGCCGGCGTCGACGAGGGCGGTCCAGTAGTGGGCGGGGTCGCCGACGGTAGGGCGGGGGCGGGCGGCGGTGAGGGAGAGGTAGGCGGCGGTGAGGTTCCCGGTGGTGAACCAGCGGGCCAGGCCGTGCTGGTGGCCGGCGCGGATGCCACCCATGGCGTCGATGGCGGCCAGGAAGAGGTCGACAACGGCGAGTTCGGTGGCGTCGAGGGGCTTGGGGATGTCGAAGACGCCGAGGGCTTCGAGGAGTTCGCCGGTGTCGGCCTCGGAGCCGGGGCGGGGGTTGGCGAGCAGGGCGTCGTAGCAGTCGTCGAGGCGGAGTTGGGTGTCGGTGAGGGGGATGCCGAGGGCCAGACAGACGGCGCGGGCGGAGGGCAGCGGCTTGCGGGTGCGGCGGGAGAGGAGGGCGTAGGTCTCGGCAGGGGTCCTGCCGCGGGAGAGGACGTGTCGGGCGAGGGCGGTCAGGGAGGGCTGGTGCATGGGGAGTCGGTCTTTCAGACGGTGGTGAGGGAGGAGGGGGCGATGCGGGCCCAGACGAACTTGCCGATGCTGCCAGGGCGGTTGGCGCAGCCCCAGTGTTCGGCGAGTTCGTCGACGAGGAACTGGCCGCGTCCGTGTTCGTCGTCCGGGGCGACCGCCCGGACGGCGAGTGGCTGGTGCTGGCGTCGTGGACCTCGATGCAGGTCGAGGCAGGTGGGGCGCCCGGCCACCAGCAGGACCTTCATGGTGTTTCCCACCGGATCGTGCTGCTGCCGGTTCACTGTGTGGTCCTGAGCTTGAGGTCGGCGTGGACGGTCTTGCCGTCGGACATGAGGGCGGCGCCCCAGTGGCCCCGGGTGAGCTTGTGTACGAGGTCGAGGCCCCGGCCGCCCTCGGCGTTCGGACCGGCGTCGACCCTCACAGGCAGGATCCGGCAGCCGTCGGTCACCCCGATCCGCACGTCCCTGCCGGTGATCGAGACGATCTCGACGCTCATCGTGAGCTGGCAGCCGGTCTTACTGGCGTTGCCGACGAGCTCGGAGACGATCAGCTCGGCGTCGTCGGCCAGGTCCTCCAAGCCCCACTTGACCAGCACTGTCCGGACCAGGTGGCGGGCTGTCGAAGCCGATTCGGGTCGGTAGGGCAGGTGGACGGCCTGCCGCCTCTCGCCGCCCACCAGGGCCGGGGTGGAGGCAACGGTCGTGTTCACGCCGCCTTCCATCGCCGAAGAGCGAGCAGACGGACAACGTGCGAGGGCCTACCAGTGGCGATCACGGCGCGACTCCGGAAAGAGAGCTGGTGATGGGAGGTTTGGCCGGCGCCAGGCCCACGTGGGACGCGGCCCGGTGCCGGGCATCCGCCCCGAGGGGCGGGCGGCTTGCATCCAGTGAACGGCCATCACGAGACGGGTGGTGAGGCAAAGTCGGCGGCGTTCTGGTCGGATCCCAGCCGGAAAACTTGACCGTCCCATTGCCTGGTCGCCTGCATGGCAGGTGATGGCGCGGCTACGTTGACTCCATGGTGGTCAACGTCCAGCTCCGTCACCGGATGGCCGAACGCCGCATGACGAAGGTCGAGTTAGCCCGCGAAGTGAACCTGGAGATCGAGATCCTCACCGGGCGGCTCGGCACCGTATCAGAGCGCACAGTGCACAACTGGCTGAGCGGTTCGACCCGGTGGCCACCGGAGAAGATTCGCCGCGCGCTCAAGGCAGTATTCGGCTGTACGCCCGAAGAGCTGGGCTTCGTCCCGACCGGGAGGGCCCGCACCACACCGGAGGAAGACGTGAGGCGACGCGACTTCATAGCGGCGGCCGGCGGTACGGCGGTCACCGTACTCACCCCTACCCCTGCAGCGTCGGCAGGTAGCCGCATCGGCATCACCGACGTGCAGAACCTGCAACGGCGCTTTACTGAGGTCATCGCCAGCGACCACCTTCACGGCGGCCGGCTCAGCATCGAGTCCAAGGCCGCATCGCTCGCCGACGAAGCCCTCGAACTGCAGAAGAACGGCATCGCGACCCAGCGGATCCGGGCCCAGCTGTACGCCAGCGCGGCGGCCTTCATGTCCTCGGCGATGTGGGCCGCGATCGACGGCCGCCGCTTCGATGCCGCACTCGAACACCACCGGAAGGCCGCCTCCCTGGCTGCTATGTCCGGAGACTCCGGCATCCAGTTCCGGATCTGGTCCCACGCGGGAAGTATGTACCGGCATCTGGGACAGGTGGGCGACGCTCTGGCAGCCAACGACGTGGCCCGCAGCCTGCCGATCGCCCGCCGCGACCCGCTGTTCGCCTCCCTCGGGCACGCCCGCCACGCGGCCATCCACGGCCTGACAGGCGACTCCAACGCGGTCCGCCGTTCGCTCGGACACGCACAGGACGCTCTCGACCGGGTGGACCAGGCAGCCACCCGACCGGTGTGGATAACCGCCTTCTACGATCAGTCCGAGCTCGACTCCCTCGCCCTCGCCGCCCACCTGGCAGCCGGGAACTGGGAGGACGCCGAAGCACGAGCCCACCGCAGCATCGCCCAGCGGCGCGACGCCATGCGGCGGTCCATCGCGATCACCACCGTCCGCCTCGCCAGGGCCCAGCTCGGTCAGGGGGACCTGGAGCCTGCGGTCGCCACGGCGATGTCCGTGCCGACCGCAGGCTCCACCCACCCCCGTGTCAAGCGCATGCTGGCGGCCTTCGGCACCAACCTGCATGAGCGGGCGCCCGGCAGCACATCGGACAGGACCTGGACCGCGTACACTCACGACACTTGGAGGACCACCGCGTGACCGTCGAACTCCGCCACCACACTGCGTTGGCGCCCGAGGCCCGACAGGATCTGCTGGACGTCTACGCCGACGTGCGCGGCCCGCTGCTGCACCTGCCGAACTACCGTGTCGCCGCATTCGCCGAACGCCTTGACCGGCATACCGCCGAGCCCGGCTTCGAACTCGTCCTCGGCTACGACGGTGAACTGCCGGTCGGATACGTCTACGGCAACACCGTCGAGGCCGGCGACCGGTACTGGAAGCGCATGACCGATCAGCTTCCCGACGGCTGGACCGACACGCCGACCCTGGCCATCAAGGAGATCGGCGTGCGCACGCCCTGGCGTGGCACCGGCACCGCCCGTCGCATCCACGACGCACTGCTGGCCAACCGCACCGAAGGCCGAGTCACGCTGATGGTGAACCCGCTCGCCGGGGACGGGAAGGTCCAGCGTCTCTACGAGACCTGGGGCTACCAGGCGTTCAACGCCCAGCAGCCATCACCGGAATCGCCTCGATTGACGGCGATGATCCGTCCGACCCGCTGAACTCCGCGACGGCGACCCTGCGGGTGAGGCCGTCGAGCACGGGCAAGCCCTCGCCGCCCGGCGATCGCGCGGGCGCCTGGCCGCCCTGCCCCTTCCCTCTTCGGCATGGAAGCGGAACACCACCCCATGCCGGACCAGGAACGCGTCATCAGGATCCGCCGCCCCATCTCGACCTGATCGCCGGCGGGCACCGAGACCGTCGGGGTGCGCGTCGGCTACCCCAGCATGCGAAAGATCCATCCGGGGCAGCTGCTCGTCTTCGAGTCCGGGGACGCCCGCTACCGCGCCCGGGTCACCGAGGTGGTGGAGTGCCCGGGCTTCGACGCGATGCTCGACGCCGAGGACCTGGAGGCGATCGGATCCGAGGGGATGAGCCGGGCCGAACTCCTTGCCGCCTACCGCGAGATCCACCCGCTGGAGAAGGAGCGGCTCGGCGTCCTCGCGATCCACCTGCGGCTCGCCCCGTAGCCGGGGAGCGACCGCGCTGCGCAGGAAGTCGGCGGGGCCGACTTCCTGCGCGCGGAACGGGTTTTCAGGTGCGGGTGGCTTGGGTGGCTTGGGTGCGGCAGTGGGTGAGGGCGGGTTTGAGGCGGGGGCCGGGGGAGGGGGTGGCGGTGGGGAGTTCGCTGAGAAACCGCTGGGCATCGGTTCGGCCTTGACCTACGATCGCGCGAATGATCACTCATGGAGCGATACTCGACACCGCCCTCGCCCGGATCACCGCTGGTTACGTGTTCCCCGAGAAGACGGCGGCCATGGAAGTGGCGATCCGGAACCGGCTGGCGGAAGGCGCTTATGAGGGCCTGGACGAGCGGGGGCTGTGCGAGCGGGTCACGGAGGACTTGCAGGGGGTGTGTCCGGACAAGCACCTGAGGCTGCTGTGGAGCGAGGAGCCGCAGTCGATGGACGAGGAGCCGGAGGATGTCGCCCGGGCCCGGTTCGAGCGGTACGCCCGGGAGAAGAACTACGGCATCCGGCGGGCAGAGCAGCTCGACGGCAACATCGGCTACCTCGATCTGCGCATGATTCCCCCGGCCGGGGTGGGCGGTCCCGCGATCGCCGCCGCGATGCAACTGGTCGCTTCCACCGAGGCGTTGGTCATCGACCTGCGGCAGTGCAGCGGCGGTTCACCGGAGGGTGTGCAGCTGTGGTGCAGCTACTTCTTCGCTGACGACGAGGTCCACCTCAACGACATCTACGACCGGGCTACCGACTCCACCCGCCAGTACTGGACCCTCGGGCACCTCGCCGCGCCGCGCTATTCGGACCGTCCGGTGGCGGTGCTGACCAGCGACTTCACGTTCTCCGGTGGGGAGGAGCTGTCGTACAACCTGAAGGTGCTCAAGCGTGCGACGCTGGTCGGGCAGACGACGCGTGGTGGCGCCCACCCGACGGCCCGTATTCCTGTTGCGCCGCATGTGACGGTGACCGTGCCGGCGGCCCGCTCGATCAACCCGGTCACCGGCACCAACTGGGAGGGCGTTGGCGTGGAGCCGGACGTGGCGGTTGCCGCTGAGGATGCGCTGGAGAAGGCACTGGAACACCTTCGCGCGTAGTCGAGTCCCCCGGCTGCTCAGTCCTGAGCAGCCGGGGGGCCTATGCGAGGCGACTGGTGCGGCGCGGTCACGCTCAAGGCTCAGCCGCCACATGGTCCCGCCGCCCCCGTGAGCGGCGGGACCATGTGGTGGCGGGACCAGGGGGCGGCGGGTCAGGCGGGGCGGATGCCCGGGTTGCCGGCCTCGGTGACGAAGGAGGCCGCGGTGGTGACGGTGCCGCCGGGGCGGGTGATGTGGGAGACGGCCCGGTAGTCGGCGCGCACCTGGTGGCGGTCCAGGGTGAGCGTGGTGTAGCCGCGCCGCCCGTCGTAGAACTTCATGTGCGGGTTGGCCGACATCAGGTTCTGCCAGTTGGACGGCCGCTCCTCGCCGTCGCCGTCGCTGCTGATCGAGGTGCCGACGAACTCCACGCCCACGGTGCGCGAGTCCGGCTTGTCGAAGTCGCGCTTGACGTCCAGGGCGTAGGCGACGTGGACGTCACCGGTGAGCAGCACCAGGTTCTCCACCCCGGCCCGGTCGACGGCGGCCAGGAAGCGCTCGCGGGCGGCCGGGTAGCCGTCCCAGGCGTCCATGGAGAGCTTGGAGCGCTCGGCGGTGGTGTTCTTGCGGCGGGAGAAGACGACCTGCTGCGGCACGACGTTCCAGGTCGCCCGGGAGCGGCGCAGGCCCTCGGCGAACCAGCGCTCCTGGGCGGCGCCCATCAGGGTGCGCCGCGGGTCCTCGGACTCCGGGGTGGGGTACTGCCAGCCGTCGCCGTTGGCCTGGTCGTCGCGGTACTGGCGGGTGTCGAGGATGTCGAACTGCGCCAGCTGCCCGAAGTGGACGCGCCGGTAGAGGGTGAGCTCGGTGCCGCGCGGCTGCGGCATCCGCAGCGGCATGTTCTCCCAGTACGCGCGGTAGGCGGCGGCGCGGCGGGCGATGAACGGCGCCGGGTCCTGGCCCTTCTCGGGGATGCCGGCCGCGTAGTTGTTCTCCACCTCGTGGTCGTCCCAGGTGACGTACCAGGGGTGGGCGGCGTGCGCGGCCTGGAGGTCGGGGTCGTTCTTGTAGAGGGAGTAGCGCAGCCGGTAGTCCTCCAGCGTGGCCGTCTCGTGGTCGAACAGCGCCGGCAGGGTGCGGTCGGTGTACTTGCGGTCGCCGCCCGCCGCGTCGATCCCGTACTCGTAGATGTAGTCGCCGACGTGGAACACCGCCGCCAGGTCCTCGTCGGCCAGGTGACGGTAGGCGGTGAAGTAGCCGTCCTCGTAGGCCTGGCAGGACACCAGCCCGAAGCGGACGGCGTCCAGCCTGCGCCCGCGCTCCGGCGCGGTGCGGGTGCGCCCCACGGGGCTGCTCCAGGTGCCGACGGTGAAGCGGTACCAGTACACCCGGTCCGCGTCGAGGCCGTCGACGTCCACGTGCACCGCGTAGTTGAACTCGGCGTGCGCGCGGGCGCTGCCGCGCCGTACCACCTTGCGGAACCGCTCGTCGCGGGCCAGCTCCCAGCCCACCCGCACCGAACCGGTGGGCGGCAGACCGGCGCCGGGCTCCAGCGGGCGCGGCGCCAGGCGGGTCCACAGCACGACGGATCCGGGCAGCGGGTCGCCGGAGGCCACGCCGAGGGTGAACGGGTTGCCGGTGATGGCGCGCGGGCCGAACTCGGCGTCCTCGGCGTGCGCGGACGGCAGGTTGACGGTGAACGCCAGCGCGGCGGCGGCCGAGGTGACGGTGAGGAAGCGGCGCCGGTCCAGCCGCGCGGCGGCCTCGCGCAGCTGCTGGTCGGGGGAGGGGCGGTCGGCAGGGCGGGTCATGGGGTGAAGGCCTTTCGCTGCTCGGCGGTGTGCGAAGGAATTCGAGTGGACCGCGCCGTACGCCAGGGGTCGGAGATCCGGCAGCCGAGTGATCATCTGATGGGGGAACCGTGAAGGTCCGGCAAATCCCCCCGGGGGGACGGAAACGGACGCGCGTAGCGTCACCCGCGCGACCGGTCCACTTGGCCCGCGGACGCAGGCCCTCCCGCCCCCGCCCGGGCCCGCCACCGGCCCCGGCCCGCCCGCAGGCCCCGCACCGCGGCCGCCCGGCAAAGCCCCGAACCCGCACGAGGGGACGGCTGCTCCGTACCCGGAACGGGCCGCGCGACGAGATCCACCCCCACTGCACACAGGCGCTGGCAAAGTCAAGAAAAACCACCCGAACGGGGGGGTCCACTTCTACGCCGGAGGGCGGTCGTGATGTACAACACGCTGGCACCCCAAGCGAGTTGACTGATAGGAATCACCCCGGGGGACCCGACCATCAGCTCACACCTCTGGGAGGGAACCATGAAGAACCGCTTCGTACGTCGTGCGGGTGTTGTGGTGGCCGGCCTCGCCGTCCTGACAGTCGGCTTCGGCAGCACGGCGGCCATGGCGGCCGCCCCGGCCCCTGCCCTGGCCCCGGTCGCAGTGGTCCAGAACGTCACGCCCGCCATCACGGCCGTGCAGACCTGGACCTACGTCACCGGCCCGCTGGAGACCACGCTCACCCTCGACACGACCGCCCGCTCCGCGTCCATCGTGGTGTACGCGAACGTGCCGCTCCTCGGCAAGGTCAAGGTCGGCAGCGCCTCCGGCAGCCTGACCGAAGGCATCACCTTCCACCTGGGCCTGTCGCCGTTCGTCAACGGCACGCAGAGGTTCTACCTGGTCGGCGACGACGTGCACCTGTACTACGACTTCGACGCGCTCGGCAAGCACTACACGGGCGACGTCAAGCTCGGCACGCTCCCGCCGTTCTAGCAGCCCCGCTCCAACACCTCCGGCGCCGCCCGCCGCCCCCGCGACCCGGGGGCGGCGGGCGGACCCACACCCGCACCAGCCGCCCGGCTCCCGCCACGGCCACCCGCGCGAACGCCGGCCCTACAACTGCTGCGGCAGCCAGCCGTTCTGCACCGCCCGCATCCCGAACTCGAAACGACTGCGCGCACCCAGCCGCTCCATCAGATCCGTCGCCACCCGCCGCGCCGTCCGCGACGACACCCCCAGCCGCTTGGCGATCGCCTCGTCCGTCAGCCCCTGCGCCAGCAACCGCACCACCGTCGCCTCCTGCGCACTGAGCCCGCCCTCGTCCCGCACCACCGACGGCCCCAGCTCCCGCGCCTGACCCCACACGTGCTCGAACAGCGCGCACAGCGCCACCAGCGTCCCGTGACCGGTCAGCACGACCGCCCCCGCACGGGTGTCCTCCCCGCTCACCGGGATCAGCGCCGTCGCCCGATCGAAGATGATCATCCGGGTCGGCAGCTCCGGCACCGTCCGCACCTCCCCGCCCAGCTCCGCCAGCCAGCCCACGTACGCCACCGTCGGCTGGCTGTTGCGCACACTGTCCAGGTACACCGTCCGCATCCGCACCCCCCGGCCCAGCAGATCCCGGTCATGCGGCCGGGACGCCTCGATGCTCTCCGGAGAATGCCCGCCACCCGGCGCGAAGGTCATGATCTCCGCCGTCAGGCCACGGGCCAGCGACGCGATCCGGTCCCGGATCTGGTCCAGGCCCACCAACTGCTCCACCCCCGCGTGCGAGGCGGCCGGCCGCAGATCCGCGTACTCCGCGATCAACTGCGCGGCCGCCGCCCGGGACGCCTCGATCCGCAGCTGCTGCGCCGCCAGATCCGCCTGCTGGCGGGCCATCAGCAACTCCATGCCGACCTGCGGCGACACCGCACGCAGCTCGCCCTCCCGCTCGTAGGAGGGCCGGATCAGCGCCAGCTCGCTCAGCAGGTCCAGACAGCGCCGGACCTCCTCCTCGCTGCGCCCGAGCCGCTCCGCCAGCGCCCGCACCCCGTCGCCGGGATGCGCGAGCATGCTGCGGTAGACGCTCTCCGACACGGCATCCAGCCCGAGTGCGGTCAGCATGCCTCGTTACCCCCCGGTGTGTAAGGCCTGAATCGCCAATCGCTGCGTACGCGATCATCGCACGCGAGTGCGAGGGGGGCCAGCAAGGGTCCCTGGACGGTTCCGGACACCGCCGGAACCGTCCAGGTTGATCCTCTATGCCGGGATGTCGACGGTTCGGCAGAGTCCGTTCCATGTACCTGATTCACGCCGAGATCCAGGCCCCGGCCCCGGCCTCGGGAGCAGCGCTCGCGCCCGACACCGCCGGGGTGCTGCTGGCGAGCGCGCGGCCCCAGGAGCGCATCGAACACGTCGCCGTGCACGAGGGCGCCGGGCCCGGCGCCGTCCTCGGCGTCTACCTGGTCGCCGGCCGGCTGAGCGCCGCCGAGACCGTCGTCGACGCGTTCTGCCGGCGCGCGGTCGAGACCGTCCCCGCGCTGCGCGGCTGGACGCTCACCCGCGTCGGCGCCCCGCTCGTCGCGCCGTTCTACGAGCGCCTGCTGGACTGATCCGGCCCGGCTGGACGGATCCGGACGCTGCCGTTTCCGTCCACCGGAGAACCCTTCCACCCGCCCTGAACTGCGACGAAGCTAGTACTCGCCAGCAGGGCCCACCGCCCGGAGGCAAACCGGCCGAGCGTCTACCGCGGGACGCGACACCGGACTCACCGCCACCCGTCCAGTTCTCGAAAGAGGTCAACTCCCATGCTTCGCACCCCGCTCGCCAAGGCCGCCGCGGTCGCCGCCCTCGCCCTCGCCGCCGCCCTGCCGATCGCCGGCCAGGCCTCGGCGAACACCATCTGGGACGGCCCCGCCCCCGCCCCGGCCCCGGCCGCCACGACGGCGAACACCATCTGGGACGGCCCGGCCCCCGCGTCGGTCACCGTGACCCCGGCGAACACCATCTGGGACTGACCCGCCCCGCGCCGGCCACCGCCGTGAACACCATCTGGGACTGACCCGCCCCGCGCCGGCCACCGCCGTGAACACCATCCGGGACTGACCCGCCCCGCGCCGGCCACCGCCGTGAACACCATCCGGGACTGACCCGCCCCGCCGCCGCCCGAGGCCACCCGACCGCTGCTCCTGCAGGGCAGCTGTCCGCCTCCCTCCGGGCCACGCCCCCCGTCTTCCCGTGCCCGCACCGGGCGCCCACCGCCGCTCTCACACCGTCAGGACGTGTCGCCATGCCCTCCGGGCTCTCCAAACTCGCCCGCGTCACCCTCGCCGCCTCCATCGCCGCCTCCGGCGCGATAGCCGCCACGGCCGTCACCACCACCGCGGCCCACGCCGCCGCCTCGTCCACCGTCGGCGGCCAGATCACCCGGTCGGAGATCCTCTCCCGCGCCCAGTACTGGTTCAACCAGAACCCGGGCCTCACCTACAACCAGGGCGCGACCTTCCCCGACTCCAGCGGCCGCTACTACCGCAAGGACTGCTCCGGCTACGTCTCCATGGCCTGGCACCTGGGCTACAGCGCCACCACCCAGTCCATCGCCACCGACGAGAGCTACGAGATCCCGCGCAGCGACCTGCGCCCCGGGGACGTCCTCAACAGCTTCTACGACCACGTCCTGCTCTTCGAGAAGTGGGACGACCCCGGCCACACGACCTTCTCCTACTACTCCTTCGGCTCCACCCCGGTGAAGCACATCGCCGGCGCCTCCATCAACGCCGCGAAGTTCGACTCGCACCCCAACGGCGACTACAAGGCGCGGCGCTACAAGAACGTCGTCGAGGACGTCAGCACCTCCCCGTCCTCGCTGCCCTCCGGCACGCTGGTCAAGTCCCCGAACGGCGCCTCGGTCAAGGTCATCGTCAACGGCGCGGGCCTGCCGGTCGCCGGCTCCGACGTCGCCGCCGACGGCTACGACCTGAGCAAGATCGTCCAGGTCGACGACGGTGCCTTCAACGCCCTGCCCACCGTGCCGCCGCCCGGCACCGTGGTCCACGACCAGGCCGGCGGCTCCTCCCGCTACGTCGTGGTCGGCGGCGCGGCACTGTTCATCTCCGGCGCGGACTGGACCGCCGACGGCTACAACACCCGCGCCGACATGGGCGTCCCGTCCAGCTGGCTGCAGGGCGCGATCAACACCGGCCCGGCCACCGGACTCGTCGTGATGGACCAGTCCGGCACCGACGCCGGCCGCTACGTCGTCGTCAACGGCACCGCCGTGCACATCTCCGCCGCCGAGTGGACCGCCGACGGCTACAACACCCAGTCCCTGATGGGCGTGCCCAGCGACTGGCTGAAGGCCGCCATCGCCAAGCCCATGCCCAACGGCACCGTCCTGATGGACCAGTCCGGCACCGACCCCAGCCGCTACGTCGTCGTCAACGGCGCCGCCGTGCACATCTCCGCCTCCGAGTGGACCGCCGACGGCTACAACCTCCAGTCCCTGATGGGCGTGCCCGGCGAGTGGCTCAACACCACGGCCAAGAAGACCGTCCCGGACGGCACCCTGATCAAGGGCCAGGCCGGCACCGACCCGTCGATCTACGTGATGGCCAACAACTCCGCACTGCCGATGACCAGCGCCGAGTTCACCACCGTCTACGCCAACCAGCCGGTCCTGGGCGTCCCGGAGGAATGGGAGGCCGCCGAGGTCGCCCGCCCGCTCGCCAACGGCACCCTGATCACCGACGCCGCCGGCACCGACTCCACCGTCTACGTGATGGCCGGCGGCCTGGCCGTCCCGCTCACCTACGCCGACTTCACCGGCTACGGCTACGACAAGCTGCCGCTGCGCGGGGTCCCCGGCAGCTGGGAGCAGTCGGCCGCCGCCAAGAGCGCCCCCGCCGACGGCACCCTGCTCCAGTCCTCCGACGGCCCCACCGTCTGGCAGGTCGTCAACGGCGGCAGCAAGAAGGCGGCCGCACCCGGCTCCTACAACGCCGCCGACGTGGTGAAGGTCCCGACCGCGCTGACCGCCAAGCTCCCCACCGTCGCCTGACGCACCCACCCCGCCAGGGCGGCCCGGCCACCGCAGGCCGGGCCGCCCCGCGCCTGCACACACGTACCGCACCCGCACGCACCCGATCGTCCGACCAGCCAACCCGCATCTGCCCAGGGGGACTTCCGTCATGACCGCCGCCGCCCGCAAGACACCGGCCCTCGCCGCCGCCACCGCCCTGCTCGCCCTCGCCGCCCCGCTCGCCCTCGGCGGCCAGGCCTCCGCGGCCTCGGTGTCCACCTGGGACAAGGTCGCCCAGTGCGAGAGCGGCGGCAACTGGAGCATCGACACCAACAACGGCTACTACGGCGGCCTCCAGTTCTCCCAGAGCACCTGGCTCGCCTACGGCGGCAGCCAGTACGCCCCCTACGCCAACCGGGCGACCAAGCAGCAGCAGATCCTGATCGCCGAGAAGGTCCTCGCCGGGCAGGGCCAGGGCGCCTGGCCGCACTGCGGCCCGGCGGCCAACCTGGGCGCCGACCACGCCAACCCCTACCCGGCCGGCACCTCCTACCCCGACCCGGCGTCGCTGCCCACCGGCACGCTCGTCAAGTCGCCCAACGGCTCCTCGGTCAAGATCCTGATCAGCGGCGCCGGCCTGCCCGTCACCGGCTCCGACGTCGCCCCCGACGGCTACGACCTGAGCAAGATCGTCCTGGTGGACGACGCCCGCTTCAACGCCCTGCCCACCACCCCGCCCGAGGGCACCGTCGTCCACGACCAGGCCGGCGGCAACGCCCGCTACGTCGTCGTCGCCGGCGCGGCGCTGACCATCTCCGGCGCGGACTGGACGGCGGCCGGCTACAACACCCGCCCCGACATGGGCGTCCCCACCGCCTGGCTGCAGAACGCGCTCACCAACACCCTCCCGACCGGCCTCGTCGTCCACGACCAGGCCGGCGGCAACGCCCGCTACGTCGTCGTCGCCGGCGCCGCCCTGCCCATCTCCGGCGCCGAATGGACCGCCGACGGCTACAACACCCGCGCCGACATGGGCGTCCCCGGCGCCTGGCTCACCTCCGCCACCCAGGCCACCGTCCCGAACGGCACCGTCGTCAACGGCCAGGCCGGCACCGACCCGTCGATGTACGTCATGGTCAACGGCACCGCCCTGCACATCTCCGGCAGCGAGTGGACCGCCGACGGCTACAACACCAAGACCCTGATGGGCGTGCCCGAGGCCTGGCTGCAGGGCGCCGTCGCCAAGCCCCTGAAGAACGGCACGGTCCTCACCGACGCCGCCGGCACCGACTCCACCGTCTACGTGATGGCCGGCGGCCTGGCGGTCTCCCTGACCTACGCCGACTTCACCGCCATGGGCTACGACAAGCAGCCGCTCACGGGCGTCCCCGGCACCTGGCTGGGCGCGGCCGCCGCCAAGAGCGCCCCCGCCGACGGCACCCTGCTGCTCTCGCCCGACAGCCCCACCGTCTGGCTGGTCGCGGGCGGCGGCAAGAAGGCCCTCACCGCGGCCGACTTCGGCCCCGGCAAGTACAGCCTCGCCGACGTGGTCAACGTCCCGACCGCGCTGACCGCCAAGCTCCCGACCGCCACCGCGTAACCCCGGCCCCCGACCACCCCGAGCCGCCCGGCCGCACCCGCCGGGCGGCACGGGCGCGGTTCCGGAGACGCCCGAAACCCGCGTGCCCCACCGGGCACCGCTCCGGTAGCCTGCAGACCATGTCGAGCCCCGAGGCATCCAGGGTGGGGGCTTTCGGTCACGCGCCGTCAGCCCCCTGAACCCCCGAGCCGCGCACCCCGCCCTCCCGCCGCACCCCACGGCCGGACGGGCACGCCCTCAGGCCCCGGGCGCTGACCGCGGTGACGAGACGCCGACCTCCCGCGCATCTCCTCACTCCGGAGCCCCCAGATGTCCCCGACACGCCCGATGCCCCTCCCGCTGTACCTCCTCGCCCTGGCCGTCTTCGCCATGGGCACCTCCGAGTTCATGCTCGCCGGCCTCCTGCCCGACCTCGCCGCCGACCTCGGCGTGAGCGTCGGGGCGGCCGGCCTGCTCGGCCCCGCCTTCGCCGCCGGAATGGCCCTCGGCGCCCCACTGATGGCCGCCCTCGCCCGCACCTGGCCCGCCCGCACCAGCCTCCTCGGCCTCCTCCTCGCCTTCGCCGCCGCCCACGCCGCGGGCGCCATCACCACCAGCCTCCCGCTCCTGTGCGCCACCCGCGTCGCCGCCGCCCTCGCCTGCGCAGGCTTCCTCGCCGTCGCCCTGACCACCGCCGCCACCCTGGTCGCCCCCGACCGCAAGGGCCGCGCCCTGGCCGTCCTGCTCTCCGGCACCACGCTCGCCACCATCGCCGGCGTCCCGGCAGGCGCCGCCCTCGGCACCCTGCTCGGCTGGCGCGCCACCTTCTGGGCCGTCGCCGCCCTCTGCCTGCCCGCCGCCGCCGGCCTCCTGCGCGGCATCCCGGCCGCACCCGCCCCACACGACAGCGCCCCACACGACAGCGCCCCGCATGACACCGCCGAACCGGCGCTGCGCACCGAACTCGCCCAACTGCGCCGCCCCCGTCTGCTCCTGGTCATGGCGCTCGGCGCCCTGGTGAACGCCGCGACCTTCGCCGGCTTCACCTTCCTCGCCCCCGTCGTCACCGACACCGCCGAACTGGGCCGGCTCTGGATCCCCGTCGCCCTGGTGCTCTTCGGCGCCGGCTCCCTGCTCGGCGTCACCACCGCCGGACGCCTCGCCGACCACCGCCCCCGCCTGCTCCTCGCGGCCGGCGGCCCGCTGCTGCTCGCCGGCTGGCCCGCCCTCGCCGTCCTGGCCGAGGAGCCGGCCGCGCTGCTGGCCCTGGTGTTCGTGCAGGGCGCGCTGTCGTTCGCACTGGGCACCACCCTGATCACCCGGGTCCTCTACGAGGCGGCCGCCGCCCCCACCATGGCCGGCTCGTACGCGACCGCGGCCCTCAACGTCGGCGCCGCCACCGGACCGCTGGTCGCCGCCCCCACCCTGGGCTCCAGCGCCGGGCCGCTGGGCCCACTGTGGGCGAGCGCCCTGCTCGTCCTGCTCGCGCTGCTCGCCGCTGTCCCGCTGCGCGGGGTGCTCGCCCCCCGCCACGGCGGCGCGTAACAGGCCCCGGGCCGCACCTCGCGGCAGCTGCGCCGTGGGGAGTCGGCCACGCCGACTCCCCACGGCGGCCGTACGCCCCGTCGGTGGGCACGGCCCCGGCGCGGCACCATCCGTGTACGCCCCTTCACGTCCTGCCATGAGCCGGTGATGCCTCCCCGCGCCCCGTGGCGTCCGCCGGGGCACCGGCGCGTCGACGCCGGCGGGCGCGGGCCGACCCCTTGACTTGGGGGGCGGGGCGCCCCGGACCGGTTCCGCCGTGTGTGCGCCCCGCGCCCGCCGGTTCGGAGAGGACGGCCTTGAAGGTTCTGACGCACAACGTGATGTTCCTGTCCTGGCTGACGCAGAAGAGCGAGGGCGACTGGAACAACGCGGCGCGCTCGCGGCTGATCGCCGAGTCCGCGTACGTCGCGGACCACGACGTGCTGGTCTTCCAGGAACTCTTCGACCCCGGCCCCTCCGAGGAACTGATGCAGGGCCTGGAGGGCCGGGGGTACCGCCACCGCACGCCGGTGGTCGGGGTGGACGAGTCGGGCTGGGCCGCCACGCACGGCCGGCAGATCTCCCCGCTGCACGCCCGCGGCGGGGTCGCGATCGTCAGCAGGTGGCCCATCCTGCGGATGGAGCAGTACGTCTACGAGGTGGCCTGCGGCTGGGACGCCGAGGCCGCCAAGGGCTTCGCCTACGCCGTACTGGAGGTCGACGGCCGGCGCGTGCACGTGGTGGGCACCCACCTGCAGTCCGACGACGGCGCCTGCCTGACCGGCCAGGCGAGGATCATGCGCCGCTCCCAGCTGCGCGACATCGACGTCTTCCTGACGGACCGCCGCATCCCGGCGCACGAGCCGGTGATCGTCGCCGGGGACTTCAACACCGACCGCCACTCGCCCGACTTCCAGGACGTCCTGGGCTTCGGGAACCTCCAGGAGGCGGGCCCCCGGACCGGCTGGAAGTACTCCTTCGACACCATCGCCAACGACGCCGCCCTGCACCGCCACCCGGCCGACCCCGCCGAGGACACGGACCACGTCCTGCTCCGCAAGGGCCACGCCCCGCCGTGCGACGCCTGGACGAGCGAGGTCCTGAAGACCGCCTCGCCGAGCTGGGAGGCGGGTGGCCGGGCCTTCACCGACTACAGCGACCACTACCCGGTGACCGCGGGCCCGCTGAGCCCGGGCCGCTGAGCCCGGGCCGCTGAGCCCGGGCCGGGCCCTGGGACGGTCGCCCGGCAAGCGCGAGCCGTCCGACAGGAGGAGCGGATATGAGCTACTCGGCACCACAGCAGTTCGGCGAACTCACCTTCGTCTTCAGCACCGGCGAGACCAGACCTCCCGAGGGCTACCACGCCCTGTGCAGCGTCATCCCCGACAACGCCCCGATGACCTGGGTGCGGGGGAGCACCGCCGGCTCGGCCGCGCTGGCCGAGCCCAAGCAGTGGCGCAAGGTCACCGACTCCGACGGGGTGCTGCGCGGCCTGGTGCCGGTGGCCCCTCCCGGGTACCGGGCGCTGAGCGCGCTGTGGTCCTCGGACACGGTCCACGGGCCCCGTGACGTCCTGCGCGACCTCGGCGGCGCGGCCTTCGTCGCCCAGGGCGACCTGCGCTGCGTGAAGGAGGAGATCGGCGGACGCCCCTACGTGGCCCTCGGCGCCTGGCGCGGGCGCGGCGGCCTGGAGATCCCCGAGACCGTCCGCCCCGAGACGATCCCCGGCGGCACGGGCTGCCTGCTGACCCCCGGCATCGCGACCTGGATCTCCTACTTCGACGGCGACTACGAGGGGGAGGACCCCGGCGACGTCCACGTGCTGGACGTGCCGATGCGGCAGGTCCGGCAGGGGACGGCGAAGGGCCCGGCCGTCACGGACGGAGGCGACGTGCCCGAGCGGACCGAGCCGGTCGTCGACCGGGAGGTGGTCCTCCCGTGCACCGCCGTCCTCGACCGGGGCGCGTCCACGGAGTGGATCCTGCGCAACTCGCCGACGTACACGGTGCGGCGCAAGCGGTTCTACACCCGGGTCGCGGTCACCGACCTGCGGGAGGACCCGGGCCCGGGCACGGTCGGCGCCACCGTCCCGTGGGGGGTGGACGAGGCGCAGGCGCAGGCCTGCCGCGAAGCCGTCGGCCTGTCCGCGGGGTTCGAGGCGGGCGTCGAGATCGAGGGCTCCGGCGCCAGGGCGGCCGCCTCCCTCAGCCGCGAACTCGGCTACGACAGCACGCGTTTCATCGCCGCCATGACCCGGGAGCGGCAGGAGGTCCGCGCCCCCGCACCGGGCCTGCACCTCACCGCGCTGTACGTCGAGAGCCACCGCATCGAGGTCGTCCGCAACGACCCGGACCACACGCTCCCCTCGGACCGGGCGGGCCTGACGTTCAACGCCCACGCGTCCTGGACGGCGCCCACCTACCCGCCGCGCCCGGCCCGCTGAGGGGCCGGCGCCCCGCGGCGGCCGGCCCCGCCGCGCACCGGCCGGTGCGCGGCGACCGCCGCTGTCACCGCGCCGTTGACTGTTCATCAGATCTTGCGAACTCGTGGTCGTCGGCTGGTTGGGCCGGCCGGGCGGTGGCTACGCTCGGCCGTGTCGTCCGATGGGGGGCGGCACCCGTCGCGTGCCGCACGCGCCCGGCCCTCGTGGCCCTCGGGCGTCGGAGCGGAGCACGCGCGGGCGGTTCCCACGGGAGTGGATCATGAGCTCTGTTGGTCGCAAGACCGTCGCGGTGATGGCCGCGGCCTTGGCCTCGCTGGGTGCGGGGAGCGCGGTCACCGCGTCCGCGGCCGCCTCGTCGGCTCCGTCGTGCAGCGGGTCGGAGTGCCCCAGCCTCAAGCCGACCAGGCTCTCGGCCAGTCAGGCGAGCCTGAACGTCACCCAGATGCAGCTGGAGAACATCCACGCGATGGCCTCCGACGCGGTGACCGGGGAGCCCATCCGCGGCGCCCGGATCGTGTTCGCCACCGTGGGCGGCCGGACGCTGGGCGCGGCCTACACCGACTACGACGGCATCGCCGCGATCACCGCCCCCGAGAACCTGGGCCCCGGCACCCTCCAGGAACTGCTGGGCGGCTACGAGGCCGCGATGGTCGGCGACGGCGTCCACGCCCCGGCCGGCGCCCACGGGGCCATCACCATCGGAACCGACCAGGGCCCCGGCGTCCCGGGCAACCCGTGTGCCGTGTGCAGCGACCGCGGGCTCAAGCAGGACGTGGTCCCGGTGGACTGGAGCCGGTAGGGGCGCGGGTGCGGCACCGGCCGATGCGGCCCCGGGCGTGAGCGCGTCCGAGGCCGCGCGACGACGAGAGGGCGGGAGACCATGACAGGGCCGGACACCGCGGCAGGGCCGAGCACCATGGCAGGGCCGGACACCGTGGCAGGGCCGAGCACCATGGCAGGGCCGGACACCGTGGCGGAGCGGGGCGCCGTGGCGGAGCAGCCGTCGCCGGTGAGCACGGACGCGATCTGGCGGCTCCCGGTGACGGTCTGCCGCATCACCGGGCTCCTGGGCGAGCGGACGGCCGGCGCCCTGCTGGCACGCGCCGTCGCCGTCGCCTCCGCAGGCGAGGCGTTGCAGCCCTCCCTGATCGGGGACCGGGAGCTGGCCCCCGACTTCCGCCGCTCCCGCTCGTGCCGGGAGTTCGCCGCGCCCGAACTGCTGGCGGCCATCGACGAGGTGCTGGAGGCGGTCGAGCACACCCTGGGCGTCTCCTGCCGCAACACCGAGCCCGACTACACCCTCAACGTGCACAACGACGGCGACTTCTACCGGCCGCACCAGGACACCAGCGCCGAGTTCTCCCCCCGGCGCCTGCTCACCTTCGTCTACTACCTGCACGGCACGCCCCGGCCGTTCGGCGGCGGCGAACTGCGCGTGTTCGACGCCGCCCTGCCGCTGTACGGCGGGACGACGGGGGAGTGGGAGAAGCGCACCTGGCGGGACTGGGAGCCCGAGCACGACAGCATCGTGTTCTTCCGCCCCACCGCCTGGCACGAGGTGCGCCCGGTGAGCTGCCCGAGCCGGCAGGCCGAGGACAGCCGCTTCGCCGTCAACGGCTGGCTGTGCAGCCCCGATCCGGCGACCGGGGGGAGCGGGGCGCTCTGACGGGGCGCGTCCTCAGTCCTTCAGCATCACCAGCGGCAGGCCGCCGTCGCTCCACGCGCCGCCCGTCTCGTCGACCTGGTAGCGGTCGGCCTCCAGGTCGGCGGCGAAGGCCTCCAGGAACTCCCGCAGGCCGGCGGCCTCGTAGCCGGCCCGCCAGCCCTCGTGCGACCAGTCGATGATCTGGCCGCGGCGCTGCGGGGCGGGCGGGTCCAGGTCGATGCAGATCACGTCGCCGTTGCCGATGGAGATGAAGGGGATCCACCCGGCGGACCAGGCGACGTCCCGGCGGATCACGCCGTCCTCCTCCAGCTCGTCCCAGGGCGGATCCCCGGCGTCGGCGGACCGCTCGCGCCAGTCGTCCACCATCGCGTCGAGCGAGTGGAGCGCGGCGTGTAAACCGATCAGGACCCCCGGCAGGCCGTCGTGGCAGCGGTAGGACTCCCGGACGTCCGGCGGGAGTTCCACCCCCATCGCGGCCTCCGCCGCCCGGATCTGCCCGTCGGTGGCGCCTGGCGGCATCGCGGCCGCCAACTTCGGGGCGATCCGCCCGAGCACGGCCTCGATCCGCGCCCACAGCTGCTGCATCGGGAACTCCCCTCCGTTGTGACGAGGACCGGAACGTAGCACCCGTCACCGACAGCCGGTCGGTGGGCCGGGGCTGATTGTCGGAGCCTCCTGGTAGGAAGGGGCTGATCGTCAGCCGACCGGCCGCCGACGCGTGGTCACCGAAGGAGGCCCGGATGTCCGTGGAAGACACCGCCGTGCGGGAGGACGTCATGACGGCCGGGGCGGGCCTGCGGATCTACCCCGACCCGGCGGACGTCTTCGTCGCCGACCAGGCCGAGTTGGCCCGGCACCTGCACCCGCTGGTCTCGATCGACCTGGCCCGGGTCAATCCCGCCTGGCACGGGTGGATCCACCTGCTGAGCCCGCTGGAGCCGTCGGAGGGCTGCATCGGCGACCACACCTCCGCCTTCCACACGGGGCTCCAGGCGCCCAACTGGCTCGGCTTCACGATGGAGGGCGACCGCTTCCGCCTGGCCGGCGACCTGCGCTACTTCGCCCGGGCGGCGGGCCCGGACGAAGTCCCCGACCCCTGGCCCGGGTTCCACACCGACCTCGCCGAGCACTGCGAACGCCAGGAGCGCAGCTACCGGGCGCACCGCGACAGCTTCCGCCGCGAGGGCCGGCTCGTCCTGCTCGGCGACGACGGTCTGCCGCACCCCGGCCGCACCGGCGAGATGGCCCTCCTGGACCAGCTCGGCGGCTACGCCGACTCCGCCGGCAACTGGATCGAGACCGACGTGTTCCCGCTCGACTACGACGGCGACCGCACCTGGCCCGTCGGCCCGTCCGGCCGCCGCTTCGAGTTCGTGGCGGCGGTGCCCGGCTGGCACTACCGCAGCAGCGGCGCCGACTGGATCATGCTGTTCTTCGAACCCGTCGACCGGCTGGCCCTGTTGACCTTCGACTGGAGCTGAGGCGCGGACGGCTCCGGGCCGGTCAGGCGCGGCAGCGCAGCAGTTCCAGCGGCGGGCTGGCGAGGAGGTCGGCCCAGAAGTCCTCGCCGAACTCGCGCAGGCCCGCTTCGGACACCTGGAGCGGGACCCACTCGGCGTCGCCGAACCCGGCCGCCCGCAGGCACTCCTCGTAGACCTCGCGGCGCGGGGCCGCGCCCACGATGCTGATCGGCTGAGGGTCGAGGAGGGCCGTGATCCGCACTCGCGGCCCCGTCTCGGTCTCCTCGCCGGTCGGCTCGCAGCGGAACCCGTACCTGTCCAGGGAGGGGCAGTCGAAGCGGTAGTCGGGCTTCTGGGCGAGCACGAAGAACTCCCCGCCCGGCACCAGGCTCCGGTGGATGTTGCGGCACATCCGTTCCATCGCCGCGACGTCCTCGGCGTAGTTGAGGCACTGCACTCCCAGTGCGATGTCGAACTTCCGGTCGAAGAGCCGCAGTTCGGCCACGTCGCCGACCTCGTAGCGCACACCCAGCGGGTCGCGCCGCTCGATCGTGCGCGCGGCGGCGACCATCTCGACGGAGATGTCGACGCCGAGGACGTCGGTGGCGCCGCGCCGCTTGAACTCCCTGCTGTAGAAGCCGGTGCCGCACGCCAGGTCGAGGACCGACCTGGCGGCCACGTCCCCGACCAGGCCCAGGAAGCTCGGCACCTCCCCGTAGCGGATCAACGGCAGGGACTTGAACCCCTCGAACGCCTCGCCGATCCCGTCGTACTGCTGCACGCCCACGTGCCGCCCCTCCTGTGTGCCGCCCGCCGGGTCGCGGCCGTGGCGGAAAGTCTCCTCCGCCCCGCCGGGCCGCCGTACTGGCAGATGGCACAAAGAAGTTGGCCGGTGAATCGGGGGCGAACCCTCCTATCGCCCAACACCGCTCTTCGGGGGCGGGGAAACGCCGTCGAAGGGCCATTCGAGTGACGTCCCGCGTCCTCGCGTGTCCGAACGGCCACACTGGCAGCGCTGAGGAAGCCCGCCGTTCAAAGGAGACGAGTCCGTGAAGAGCCTCGGAAGGACGCTGGTCACCGTCGGTGCCGCTGCGGTTCTGTGCATCGCAGTCCCGTCCGACGCCCAAGCCGCGGAGGGGACTTTCACCTACATCAGCAACAACCAGGAGCACACGCTGGAGAACCCCGAGGGCGACCGGTGCTACGACCTCGGCCGCCGCGTCACCGAGCTGTACAACGACACCGACGCGGAGGCGACCGTCTACCTCGGCGCCGGCTGCCGGGACGAGATCAAGACCATCAGGTCGGGTGGTTCGAGCACCCAGAGCGGCATCGGCTCGGTCAGTTTCACCGACGACGAGTAGCCGGCGCACCCGGCGGCGGGGCGGCCCGTCCGTCCGACGTGATCGTGAAGGGCTCGGACCAGTTGCCGGAATCACCGGACAGGACGACCCGGTAGTCGTCTCCAGGGGGGACGTTCGGCACGGTCACCTCCATCCGTCCCAGCAGGATGTCGAAGTCACGGGCGAGGACCCGGTCGAGGAGGGTGACGCCGCCCGCGCGCAAGGCGATGGACCCCGTGCGGTTGGTGATCTGCGCCGGCGGGTCCGAGACGTCCCAGGTGACTTCGACCCGCTCGCCGACCCGCCAGACCGTCCCCGCGCGAGGGGAGAGAACGCGCGGCACGTAGACGTCGCGCCGGGACGTGCGCTCGGCGGAGTGGGCGGCCACCGCCGGACCGGTGGCCTGTGCCTGTGCCGGCACCGTGGCGAGCAGGCTCGGCATGGCGGCGGCGGCCAGTGCCACCACGCCCAGGACGGGTCCGTTCCAGATCCTCATGGCCCCAGTGTCTCGGTTCGGCCCGGAGTGAGCGCACGGACGGGCGCCGCTTCCCTCGATCGGGGGAACGGCCGTCGGTGACGGAGGGCCCGTGAGGGGGGCGTGGCCCGAGGTCCGAGGGCGGCAAGCGGCCCGTCAGCCGCGTGACGGGGCGTGCGGTGCGGGCGCCACGGCCCCTTTCCCGGTGCAGGTCGGTCGCCTACGGTGGGTCACCCCGAAGACGAGGAACGGAGGTTCCCTGTGGCGGACGAGGTGACGACGCAGTACCGCAGCTACGCCTGGGAGGACGAGCACGGCGTCAAGTACGTGGCCGCCTACCCGGGCGACGAGGAGGCCGACGAGGAGCGCAAGGCCGAGCTGCGGGCGTTGGGCGCCCGCGTGTCGGCGGACCTGGTGGCCGAACAGGAGGCCGAGCGGGAAGCCCAGCGGGAAGCCCAGCGGCCGAGGGCCGGGCGGGTGGCCGGGCGTGCAGGGCCGGCGCTGCGGCTGATCCGTGGTGAAGGCTCGTCCTGAGTGCGTGACCGGGCCCGCCGGTGCGCAGGGCGCGGGCGGGCGGAGTGGGAAGTCGGCCGGGCCGACTTCCCACTCCGCGGTCGTCGGGGTGGTCCTCTCCCGGGCGGGGCCGCGGGGCGCGACCCGCTTCAGGCCGGGCCGTCGGGCGTGTAGTCGAAGGTGTGGGCCCGGTGTCGGGCGAGGTCGCCGAAGGAGCGGGCGGCGGCGCTCTGGTAGGCGGTGTCCCGGCGGAGCAGGGCGACGGCGCGCGAGGGGAGCGGCGGGTCGACCGGGATGGAGCGCAGGTGGGGGTGTTCGCGGGTGGTGGCGTCGGGTAGCACGGTGGCGAGGCCGGTGCGTTGGACGATCGCGACGAGCGCGCTGACGGAATTGGCCTCGACGGCGATCCGCGGCCGGACCCGGTGGTCGGAGAGGAACCGGTCGATGTGCTGCCGGGTCGCGAAGTCGCCGCTGAGCAGGGCGAGTTGCTGGTCGCCCAGCTCGCGGACCGGGAGCGGGCCCGGGTGGGCCGCGTACGGGTGGTCGGAGGCGACGACGAGGCCGAGGTGCTCGGTGAACAGGGTGGTGGCGGTGATGGCCGGCAGGTGCGCTCCGCCGAAGGCGATGCCGAGGTCGAGCTGGTCGGCGGCCAGCTCGGACTCGATGCGTTCCTGTGCCATCTCGCGGACGTCCAGGCTGATCCCGGGGTGGCGCGCGTGGAAGTCCCCGATGAGCGGCCCGGTCAGGTAGGCGGTGAAGGTCGGGGTCACGGCCAGGCGCAGGGTGCCGCGTGAGAGGTCCTTGACGTCCCGCACCGCGCGCTCGGCCGCCGCGAGGTCGCGCAGGGCCCGGCGCGCGTAGTGGGCGTAGGCCTGGCCGGCGTCGGTGAGGCGCACGGTGCGCCCGGAGCGGTCGAGGAGCTGCACGTGCAGCGAGCTCTCCAGCTGCTTGATCTGCTGCGAGAGGGTCGGCTGCGAGACGTGCAGGGCTTCGGCGGCGCGGGTGAAGTTGGCGTGCTCGGCCACGGCGAGCAGGTACCGGAGGTGGCGCAGTTCCATGAGCCAACTATAGGCAGCGCTGATGGCAATGATGGTTACCGCGTCTTGGACACTATAGGACCAGGTCATGCATCGTTGAGGTCATCGGCAGGCACCACGGTCGTCGAAGAAGGAGTGACCTCATGAACGAGATGGCGCAGGGTTTCCAGCGGTTCAGCCGGGACGTGTTCCCGACCCGGGCGGCACTGTTCAAGAGGCTCGCCACCACCCATCAGCCGACCGTGCTGTTCATCGGCTGCTCGGATGCCCGGGTCGTGCCGGAGCTGATCACCCAGACCGATCCGGGCGAGCTGTTCGTCATCCGCACCGCCGGCAACCTCGTGCCCCCGTACACCCGGGGCGCGGACGGTGTCGCAGCGAGCATCGAGTACGCGGTCGGCGTGCTCGGGGTCACGGACGTGATCGTCTGCGGGCACTCCGCGTGCGGCGCGATGACCGCCCTCGCCTCCGGTGGCGACCTCACCGGCCTGCCCGCCGTCGCCACCTGGCTGCACCACGCGGACGTCGCCAAGGCCCGCACCGACGCGGCCGAGCACCCGGCCGGCGCGGAGCGGGTCGCCGCCCTGGTGAAGGACAACGTCCTCGCCCAGCTGGCCAACCTGAAGACCCACCCGTCGGTGGCCAAGGCCCTGGTGCAGGGCAGGGTGACCCTGCACGGCTGGGTCTACGACATCGGATCCGGCTCCGCCGAGACGCTCGACACCGACAGCGGACGGTTCGTCGCCCTGGCGGGCTGACCACCCCGTCCCCCCCCGACCACTCCCTCCCACCATCCCCAGACCAGGTCCGGGCACCCGCCCCGGACCCATCCCCGAAAGGCCCATCCCATGGTGCACGCGCAGTTCGACCAGACCGCCCGTCAGCAGCTCGCCCTGGAGGTCGTCGACGCCAAGACCCGCAAGGACCTCACCTGGCAGGAGCTCGCCGACACGACCGGCCTGTCCGTCGCCTTCGTCACCGCCGCCCTGCTCGGCCAGCACGCCCTGCCCGCCGACGCGGCCAAGGCCGTCACCGAGCTCCTGGGCCTGGACGAGGACGCGGCCCGGCTGCTCCAGACCATCCCGCTGCGCGGCAGCATCCCCGGCGGCATCCCCACCGACCCGACCATCTACCGCTTCTACGAGATGCTCCAGGTCTACGGCACCACCCTCAAGGCCCTGGTCCACGAGCAGCTCGGCGACGGCATCATCAGCGCCATCAACTTCAAGCTCGACGTCAAGACCGTCGAGGACCCCGAGGGCGGCCACCGCGCCGTCATCACCCTGGACGGCAAGTACCTGCCCACCAAGCCGTTCTGATCCCGTGCGGGCCGGGGCGGACCGACGGGTCCCCCGGCCCGCCGTCCCACCCCCGACCAGCAAGGAACCGCCACCGTGGACTTCGCCCAGCACACCATCGACCTCGCCCGCCGCAACGTCGCCGAAGGCGGGCGCCCGTTCGCCACCGTCATCGTCAAGGACGGCGAGATCCTCGCCGAGAGTCCGAACAAGGTCGCCCAGACCGGCGACCCCACCGCGCACGCCGAGATCCTCGCCATCCGCGACGCCTGCACGAGGCTCGGCACCGAGCACCTGACCGGCACCACCATCTACGTCCTCGCCCACCCCTGCCCGATGTGCCTGGGCTCGCTCTACTACTGCAGCCCCGACGAGGTCGTCTTCCTCACCACCCGCGACGACTACGAACCGCACTACGTCGACGACCGCAAGTACTTCGAACTCGCCACCTTCTACACCGAGTTCGCCAAGAACTGGGACGAGCGCCGGCTGCCGATGCGCTACCGGCCCAGCGACGCGGCCATCGACGTCTACCGTGCGTGGCGCGAGCGCAACGGCGGCGAACGCCGCGTCGCCGGCGCGCCCGTCGCGCCCTGACGAGGGCGCACACGATGCCCGAGCCGATCGAGAAGGCCGCGTGGATCCGGCTGGAGAACGGCCGGGTCCACGCCGCAGTCGGCTTCCTCCTCCGCAGGCCACGGGTCAGTTCGCCGAGAGGCGGGTCTACCGGGCGTCGAACTCGTCGGCGCGGACGGCGGTGACGAAGGCCTGCCAGGCGGGGGAGGGGAAGAGGAGGGCGGGCCCGTCGGGGTCCTTGGAGTCGCGGACGGGCTGCACGCCGGTGAAGCCGTCGGCGACCTCGATGCACTGACCGCCACTGCCGCTGTGCGAACTCTTGCGCCAGGTGGTGTCCATCGCGGTTGCCTCCTGTGGGTGGAGTGGGAAGTCGGTGGGGATGACTTCCCACTCCGGCGTCAGATAGGCCTAGTTGGAGTCGAACTCGCCGGTACGGGTGGCGGTGACGAAGGCCTGCCAGGCGGCGGAGGAGAAGAGAAGGGCCGGGCCCTCGGGGTCCTTGGAGTCGCGGACGGGCATGAGGCCGGTGAAGCCGTCGGCGACCTCGACGCAGCCGTTCTGCCCGCCGCTGTACGTGCTTTTACGCCAGCCGGCGCTAGCCAGGTCAACGTCCATCCTCATAGTCCTTCCGTACCGCACGGATCATCTTCACGGATGCGGCCTGATTCAGTGCCCCGATCTGCAGCCGATCGTAGTCCCTGGCTAGCGGAAGGACAGCGTTGATATCGCGGTCGAGGTACCCGCGCAGCTCGGTTTCTGTGTATCCGAGCAGTTTGCGGTCCGGCATGGTCAGCAACGTCACGTGTGAGCTGAAAGGCCGGTCCTCACCCAAAGAATACGGGGCTACCTGGAGGAGGATGTTCGGGTTTGCGGCCAACTCATCGAGGTGCCGCAGTTGTTCGATCATCACCTCTGTTCCTCCGACAGTCCGACGCAGGCAACTCTCGTCGAGAACCGCATGAAGGAGAGGCGGAGGGGTGCGGTTCAGGAATTGCTGGCGCGTCATGAGGAAGTTCACTCGCTCCTCGGCCTGCTCGGGGGTGGCGTTGCCACGCCGGACGTTGCCCGCTTCCCAAGCGCTGGCGTAGGCCGGGGTTTGCAGCAGGCCAGACACGATGTCGATCGAGAACAGCCTGACCTCGGCGGCACGGTTCTCGTAGTTGGCGTACTCGGGGAAGCCCGGGACCAGGGCAGTGTGCTTGAGCTGCCAGTACATCAGCAGCAGGGTCCCGCCGGTCTGCAGGACCTCGTCGGCCTTGGTAGCAAACTTCTCACTCGGCGGTCGCTGCGCAAGTTCGACGAACGAGACGTAGGACGGGTGGACTCCGATCTTGCGCGCGAGCTGTTCCTGCTTGAGCCCCATCGCCCTGCGTGACCTGCGGAGTTGGACCCCGAACGGAGCCCAGGGAGATGACTGCGGGTCAATTTCCTTGATGTTCACCATGGCTGCTCCAACTCTCCAGACCACCGAGGTCAAGTCGTCTGCCACTTCCGATGCTAGGCGACACAGAGCCACCATGTGCACAGAACGTGAAATTCTGATCGCGGAAGGTTACTCCCATGGGCGATGTCCAAGTGCCCCGGCTCCACGGCTACGGGGTCCGCTGGGACCCGGAGGGCCGGTGTTACCGGGTGCGGAACGAGACGACGGGGGAGTGGCTGCGCAGCGGTGCCTCGGGTGAGCTGGCCTCCTTCTCCTCCTTCTCCGCTGCCTTCAGCGCGTGGCGGGGGTTCGAGGTTCGGCGGCAGGTGGGGGGGTGATGGGGGAGAAGGTCTACCGGGCCACGGCCGACCAGCGGCGGCAGGCGGCCGACGTCCTGGATGACCTGACGGCCGTCCTCGCCCTGGGCGGGGTGAAGTTGCCCTCCGTCGAGGTGGATTGGGAGTACGGCCGCAGGACGGGCTGCTACCTCATCGGCCTCGGCTGCGCCCGCCCGTCCGCACTCCTGCGGGTCGTGGACCTGCTGCGCAAGGGGCTGCGCTACGAGCGCCTGACGCATGACGGCTGAACTCCTGGTCCGCCTGCTCTGGTGGGCGGGCTTCTCCCTCCTGCTCCTCGCCGCCCTCAGAAGGTGAACTACCCGATGCGCGACCCCCGTCTGCTCGCCAAGCCGCCGGTGTGCCGGCTCGGCTGCCTCGTCCTCGTCCGCAACCCGCGCGGCGACGTCCTCCTCGTCGACCCGGACTACATGGACGGCCTGATCCTGCCGGGCGGCGCCGCCCAGCCCAACGAGCCCCCGCACCTCGCCGCCGCCCGCAACCTGCACGCGGAGACAGGGCTCAACCTGCGTCTCGCCGACGTCCTCGCGGTCGACTTCACCCCGGCCGACCGCCACCTGGAGCGCCTCAACCTGGTCTTCGACGGCGGGACCGTCACCGAGCACGCCGCCGCCCGCCTGACCGTCCCGCCCCGGCACCGCAGTGGCCTGTTCGGCGCCCGCTTCGTTCCCGCCCACGAACTCCCGGACGTCATGGCCCCCGCCCAAGCGGCCCGCGCCGCCGAAGCCCTCGCCAACCGCGCCGTCCCCCTCCTCCTCCACGGCCAACGCTCAAGCTGAAGGGCGCGATCTTAAAACCGCCTTTGACGAAGCCGCCGGGTGGCCGCCGCCATCCGCCGCCACCCGCCGGCGGGAAGCGCCGGTTCACCCGTGCGGTGGCCTGGCGCTTCCTTTGCCTGATGTGGCCGGAACCCACGTAGTTGTCACCGTACGGTCACCACGGGGTGAACAACGCCTAAAGGTCCAGACCACCGCCCAGTACGGCCAGGACGTCCGCCGCGTTCCAGTGCCCGGCGGCGCCCGGGCGGGAGGCCAGGTAGTCGGCGCAGCGGCGCGCGCTCCAGCCGTGGGACTCGGCCAGGCCGGCGGCCAGGGTGCGCAGATAGGGCGCCGAGGGCGGGTTGAGTTCGGCGCCGGCCACGCCTTCGGAGGCGGTGAAGGTCAGCAGCGGGTGCCCGTCCAGTGCGCCCGCGTGCACCAGCGTCTCGTACCGGCCGGGCCCGAGTCGGTCGCGTCCGTGCGCGAGGGCGCGGGTGAGGTCGAGGTCGGCGCCGGGGGAACGGTGCATCTCCTGGGCGGCGATGTCGCTGAACTGACTGACCGTCACCAAGTAGATGCGACAGGGAAGTTCGCCCGACGCGTCCGGGTCGTAGTAGCCGCTGCCGCCGCCCCACACCGCCGACTCCCGCGCGAAGTACAGCGTGCCGGGCAGCACCGTGGCCACGTCCCGGCGCGGCGGGCGGCGGTCGCGGCAGCCGGGGTAGGTGCGCGCGCCGCCGTCGGGGCGGCCGCCGCGCAGGTAGCAGGCGAGCCGGGCGGCGTGCAGGTTCGACCCGTACGCCGCGTACCAGACGAGCCCCGTGCCGCCCTCCGCACTGCCCTCCGCGCCGCCGGTCGGGCTACCGGAAGCGCCGCCCCCGCCCCCGGCCAGCCACCGGCGGGATCCGGCCACCATCATCGCTAAACCTCCAGATTTGGTGGGTCCGCTTTCACTACCGGTAGCGTCCCCGCCGCTATGGCGTAGACCACTCTTCGCCTTCCCGTCATATGCCTCCTGCCTCCGGCGATTACCCTTCGCCACCGAAAGCGATCGAAAAACCCCGAAATGACTTTCGAATCGTTCCCTGATGCCCCCATATGTCGCCGAAAATGAAAAGTTCCTTTGACTCCACCTTCACGGCATCCAGCGGGCTCCCAGTCGAGTCATGGTGAGTGAGGCACCACGCAAGGTGACTCCCCGCATTCATCCTTATGACTACTCCCAGCCGAGGACACTCCTTATGGACGCACGCCAGGACATGGCAGGACCGGGAACGCTGAACCGTCCCGGGCCCGCCCACGCCGCCGGTTGGCCGGCCGTCCGGCCCGCGCACCCCCGCAGCCTGCTCGACATCGTCACCGCCACCGCCGACGCCCACCCGCACGCACCCGCGCTGGACACCGGCACCGCCGTACTCGACTACCGCGCCCTCATGCACGAGGTCGACACCCTCGCCGGCGTCCTCGCCGGGCACGGCATCGGCACCGGAGACCGGGTCGGCGTGCGCATCCCCTCCGGCACCGCCGACCTGTACGTCGCCATCCTGGCCGTGCTGCGCTGCGGCGCCGCCTACGTGCCCGTCGACGCCGACGACCCCGACGAGCGCGCCGACATGATCTGGCAGGACGCCCAGGTGTGCGCCGTCCTCGGCGCCGAACGCCGGCTCGCCCCCGGCTCCGGGGCCGAGCCCCGCGGCAACCCCGCCTGGCCCACCCCCGCCGACGACGCGTGGATCATCTTCACCTCCGGCACCACCGGCCGCCCCAAGGGCGTCGCCGTCACCCACCGCTCCGCCGCCGCCTTCGTCGACGCCGAGGCCCGCCTCTTCCTCCAGCAGCAGCCGCTCGGCCCCGGCGACCGCGTCCTGGCCGGCCTGTCGGTGGCCTTCGACGCCTCCTGCGAGGAGATGTGGCTGGCCTGGCGCCACGGCGCCTGCCTGGTGCCCGCCCCCCGCTCCCTCGTCAAGGCCGGCACCGACCTCGGCCCCTGGCTCGTCGAGCGCCGCATCACCGCCATCTCCACCGTCCCCACCCTGCTCGCCCTGTGGCCGCAGGAGTGCCTGGACGCCGTGCGCCTGATCATCGTCGGCGGCGAGGCCTGCCCCGCCGAACTCGTCGAGCGCCTCGCCACCCCCGGCCGCGAGTTCTGGAACACCTACGGCCCCACCGAGACCACCGTCGTCGCCACCGCCGCCCGCATGCTCCCCGGCCAGCCCGTACGCATCGGCACCCCCCTGGACGGCTGGGAGATCGCCGTCGTCGACGCCGCCGGCCACCCCGTCCCCTGGTACGAGACCGGCGAACTCCTCATCACCGGCATCGGCACCGCCCGCTACCTCGACCCCGCCAAGGACGCCGAGAAGTTCAGCGCCCACCCCGCCCTCGCCTCCCCGCGCGTCTACCGCAGCGGCGACCTCGTGCGCAACGACCCCGAAGGCCTCGTCTTCGTCGGCCGCGCCGACGACCAGATCAAACTCGGCGGCCGGCGCATCGAACTCGGCGAGATCGACGCCGCCCTCCAGGCCCTGCCCGGCATCCGCGCCGCGGCCGCCGCCGTCCGCAAGAGCCCCGCCGGCGCCGACCTGCTGGTCGGCTACCTCGTCGCCCAGCCCGGCACCACCCCCGACCTCACCGCCGCCCGCCAGCACCTGCTCGAACGCCTGCCCGCCCCGCTCGTGCCCGTCCTCGCCCTCGTCGACTCCCTGCCCACCCGCACCTCCGGCAAGGTCGACCGCAACGCCCTGCCCTGGCCGCTCGCCACCACCGGCACCGCCACCCCCGGCACCGCCGCCCCCCTGGACGGCACCGCCGGCTGGCTCGCCGGCCGCTGGGAGAGCATGCTCGGCATGGCCCCCGGCCACGGCGACGACTTCTTCGCCCTCGGCGGCTCCAGCCTCACCGCCGCCCGCCTCGTCTCCGAACTGCGCACCCGCCACCCCGGCGTCTCCGTCGCCGACCTCTACGCCCACCCCGTCCTCGGCGACCTCGCCGACTACCTCGACAACCTCGCCGGCCCCCCTCATACCGGCGGCGCCGCGCGCACCCCCACCCCCGCCCCCGTCCGCACCGTGCGCCGCACCCCCGCCAGCGCCGGCCTGTGGCAGACCCTCATCCTGCTCGGCGTCTTCGGCATCTCCGGACTGCGCTGGATCCTCGCCCTCACCGCCTTCGACAACCTCATCGGCAACCACCTCAGCTGGGCCCCGCACAGCTCCTGGTGGCCCGTCGCCGCCGGCCTCCTCCTCTTCTACAGCGCCCCCGGCCGCACCCTCCTCGCCGCCGGCACCGCCCGCCTGCTCACCGCCGGCCTGCGCCCCGGCAGCCACCCCCGCGGCGGCCAGGCCCACCTGCGACTGTGGGCCGCCGAACGCGCCGTCACCCTCTTCGGCGTCGGCGCCCTCGCCGGCACCCCCTGGGCCCTGCGCTACGCCCGCGCGCTCGGCTGCCGCATCGGCGCCGGCGTCCTCCTGCACACCCTGCCCCCCGTCACCGGCCTCGCCCGCATCGGCGCCGGCGCCACCGTCGAACCCGAAGCCGACATCGCCGGCTGGTGGCTCGACGGCGACACCCTCCACCTGGGCCACATCGACATCGGCGACGGCGCCCGCATCGGCGGCCGCTCCACCCTCATGCCCGGCGCCCGCATCGGCGCCGGCGCCGACATCGCCCCCGGCTCCTGCGTCACCGGCGCCGTACCCGCCGGCGAACACTGGCACGGCTCCCCGGCCCGGCCCTCCACCGAGGCCCGCACCACCTGGCCCGCAGCCGCCGCCACCCCCCGCTCCCACTTCTGGAACCTCGCCTACGGCGTCGGCCTGACCGTCTTCGGCCTCCTGCCGATCATCGCCGCCCTCCCCGCGCTCGCCATCGTCTTCACGATGGTCGACACCGACCGCACCCTCACCGCGGCCCTCCTCCAACTCCTGCCCGCCACCATCCCGCTGGCCGCCCTCACCCTGGTGTGCCACGCCACGCTGATAGCGACCACGGTCCGCCTCCTGTCCATCCCGCTGCGCCCCGGCTTCCACCCCGCCCACGGCCGCGTCGCCTTCTGCGCCTGGGCCGTCACCCGGCTCAGCGACACCGCCCGGCGCACCCTCTTCCCCTTCTACGCCAGCCTCTTCACCCCGGTGTGGCTGCGCCTGCTCGGCGCCAAGGTCGGCCGCCGCGTCGAAGCCTCCACCGTCCTGGCCCTGCCCGGCCTGATGCGCGTCGACGACGGCGCCTTCCTCGCCGACGACACCCTCGTCGCCCCCTACGAGCTGCGCGCCGGCTGGCTGCACATCGGCCCCTCGCACGTCGGGCGCCGCTCCTTCGTCGGCAACTCCGGCATCGTCGGCCCCGGCCGCCGACTGCCCGACAACTCCCTCGTCGGCGTCCTGTCCGACACCCCCGTCAACGCCCCCGAAGGCTCCTCCTGGCTCGGCCGTCCCGCCTTCGCCCTGCCGCGCGTCGCGGCCGCCGGCGGCGACGCCCGCACCTACAACCCGCCCCGGCGCCTGATGTGGGCCCGCGCCGGCGTCGAGCTGTGCCGCCTGCTGCCCATCGTCCTCGCCGCCCTCCTCGGCGACCTCGTCCTCGCCACCCTCCAGGAACTGCGCGACGACTACGGCCTCCCGCGCGCCCTGGCCGCCGCCGGCCTCGTCCTCATCGGCGCCGCCGTCGTCGCCTGCCTGGTCACCACCGCCGCCAAGTGGCTCCTCGTCGGGCGCTTCCGCGTCGCCGAACACCCCCTGTGGTCCACCTTCGTGTGGCGCAACGAGCTCTACGACAGCTTCGTCGAGGAACTCGCCATGCCCTTCGGCGGCTCCAGCATCACCGGCACGCCCTACCTCAACGCCTGGCTGCGCAGCCTCGGCGCCCACATCGGGCGCGGCGTGTGGTGCGAGACCCACTGGCTGCCCGAGAGCGACCTCGTCACCGTCGAGGCCGGCGCCAGCGTCAACCGCGGCACCGTCCTGCAGACCCACCTCTTCCACGACCGGGTCATGCGCCTGGGCCCCGTCCACCTCGGCCCCGGCTCCACCACCGGCCCGCACTCCATCGTCCTGCTCAACTCCTCCCTCGGCGCCGGCACCACCGTCGGCCCCGCCTCCCTGGTCATGCGCGGCGAGAACGTCCCGGGCACCACCCGCTGGCTCGGCAACCCCGTCGCCGCCTGGAACGCCGACCCCACCCCGGCCGCCGGGCGGCGGGCCAAGCGCAAGGTCGGAGTGTGACGCAGGTCACTCCGGCTGGGCGATGAGTTGACGATGCGGTCGCGGTCCTACCTGGGTAGACCGCGACCGCGACCGCATCCGTTCCCGTCCGTTCCCGTCCGTTCCCGTCCGCTCCGGAAAGGGCGTACCGGCCATGACCGCCACCCCCGCCAAGGGCCCCGCCAGCTACTTCCCGTCCATCGAGAAGAAGTACGGTCGGCCCGTCGCCGAGTGGAAGGACCTCATCCGCGCCTCCCCGCTCAGCAAGCACATGGAGCTCGTCGCCTGGCTCAAGACCGAGCACGGCCTCGGTCACGGCCACGCCAACGCCCTCGTCGCCCACACTCTCGCCGAAGCCGAAGCCGCGGCCTGAGCCCGTCGCCCGGCGCTGCTGGTGACGCCCGGCCTGCGCCCCGTGGCGGGTGGTGGATGGCGGGCCGGCGGACGACGACGGGGCCGGGGCCGCCTGCGGCACGATCGGGAAGCAGGCGGCCCCGGACCCGGGTCGTTCCGTACGGGCGGGGCATCGACCGCGATGCCCGTACGGCTGCGGTCGGGACCCATTCGACGACTTCAACAGCACTTGAAGTCAAGCCCCCGGCGGCCCGAGGCGCCGGAGGGCGGGGTAGCCTCGCTCCCGGCGGGGGCCGGCGGACGAGGTTTCAGGGGCGGTCGAATGGAACAGCAACAGCGCGGCTACTGGCGGGTCGCGGACGGTTCGGCGGTCAGCTCCACCCAGGCCCAGGTCGCCTGGACCAGGGCCGCCTACCCGGCCCTGGTGGACGTGGCCCGCCGCTACCACGCGGTGATCACCTACTCCGAACTGGCCGAGACCGTGCAGGAGGCGGCCGGAGTGCGCACCCGGGTGCACCAGCGCACCTGGATCGGCAAAGTCCTGGCCCTGGTGGTGCGCGAGGCACACCGCCGCGGGGACCCGCCGCTGACCGCACTGGTGGTCCACTCCACCGACGGCATGGTCGGCGTCGGCTACCAGGAAGTACTGGCCGTGGCCGGACAGCCGCCGCTGGCAGCGGACATGGACCGCGAACACCACGCCGCCGCCGCCCGCCTCGCCTGCTACCGGCACTTCGGCGCCCAGCTGCCCGCCGACGGCGGCACCCCCGCCCTGGCCCCGCGCCTGCAAGCGGCCGTCAACCGCAAGGCCGCCGCCGCCACCCCGCCCCGCCCCCCGGCGATCTGCCCCTCCTGCTTCCTCCAACTGCCCGCCACCCGCATCTGCGACTCCTGCGGCGCCAGCGCGTAGGGGCTCTCCTGCGGATCACGCCGGGCCCGGACGGAGCAGCAGGCCGGATGGGATGATCTTGCCGGCAGTTCCGTACGAGGAGGCACGGTGGACGACCACTCGAAGCACGACCACTCCCGGTGGGAGGGCGTCGTGATCGCGGCCCGCGAACGTGCCCGCTCGCGGCAGGCCCTCATGGTCGAGCGCTTCGGACTGTCAGGTGACGTGCAGTACCACTGGTCGATGGACGACGCACGGATCACCTGGTCGCGCAGGAGGAAGTGGTCGCGCAAGAGCGAGGTGTTCCTCACCGGCCGGCTCACGATGATCGGCAGCGTCAGCCTCGCCCGGCAGACCTGGCTGTGGTCCTGGGCGAACGAGTCGCTGCCGCCCGCCGTCCTGGGCGACATCGAACGGGTGCGGCGCTTCGGCGAGGACAACGACTTCCCCGTCCTGCCGTGGCCGGGCTTCGACTCCCACCCCGAACTCGTCGCCGAGGCGCGGATGGTCGCGGCCTCGGTGCTCGACGCCGACGGGCTGTGGGTGGAGTCGACGGACGACACGGAGCTCCACTTCCTGCTCCACGACCTGGTGCCCGCCGCGGCGGCCGACTAGACGGCCAGACGGCCAGACGGCCAGACGGGCGGGCGGCCGGGCGGGCGGTCGGGTAGGCGGGCGGCTCGTCGGGCGGCCGGGCGGCCGGGCGGGCGGGAGCTCGCGGACCCGCGACGGGGCGTCAGGCCCGGACACCGGCGGGCAGGCGGCCCGGCATCTGCCAGCCCTCGGCGAGACGGGAAGGGGCGAGCCGGCGCCCGTCGCCGAAGAACTCGCAGAACTTCATGATCAGCGGATCCCAGCCGAGCGGGTCCACGTAGTGGTCCGTACCGGGCACGATCAGGCGCTCCTCGACGTGCGCGCGCACCACGGTGACCTCGAAGGCGGTGCAGTGCGGGTTGCCCGCCAGCGGCGCGGCCGCCTCCAACCGGCACTCCAACTGGACCGGGCACTCGGCGACGCGCGGCGCCCGCACCAGCTCCGACGGCTGCTCGGTGAGCCCGGCGGCGGCGAACTTGCCCCGCTCGAAGCGGTAGCCCTGCTGCCGCCGGTGCTCGGTCAGATCCGGGTTGGCGGTCAGCAGCGCGAGGGCGTCGACGGCGTCGACCTGCCCGGAGGAGGGCAGGTTGAGCACGCACTCGCCCTCGCGCCGCAGGTTGACGGCCGTCTGGGCGGTGTTGCCGAGGCCCAGCACGCAGGACTGCCCCAGCCACCACGCCGAGGACATCGGCGCCAGGTTGGCGCCGCCGTCCTCGTTGCGCGAGCTGATCAGCACCACCGGGGTGCCGAAATAGAGAACCTTGAGGTCGGTGGCCTTGTGCACGGGAATGCCGTCCTTGAGTGGGAAACCGTTGCCGGTCTCCGACTCTGCCCCCGCCCTGGAGGGGGCGCTGGCGGTGATCGGACACGGCGTTCCCGGCCCCGACGGGGGCGGACGGCCCTACGCCGGACGGCCCTGCACGCGTCGGCTCGGCCCGACACACCGGTTCGGCCGTACGGGCGGGTTCAGCACCCGTACGGGCCGGCGGTCAGAACGCGGCGCTGACCGGACCGCGAGCGGCCACCGTACGGGCCTGGCCGTCGCGCAGCCGGTAGGACAGGCCCACGACGGCCGCCGCGCCCTCGGCCACCTTGGCGGCCAACAGCTGGGAACGCTCCAGCAGCAGGTCCACGGTCTGGCGGATGTGCTCGTCGACGATCCCGTCCGGGTCCTCGATGCCCGCGGCCCGGGCCGACACCACGCTCGGGGTGACCCGCTCCACCACGTCCCGCACGAACCCGCCCGGCAGCCGCCCCTGGTCCAGCGCCTCCATCGCCGCGCCCACCGCGCCGCACGAGTCGTGCCCCAGCACCACCACCAGCGGGCACTCCAGCACGCTCACCCCGTACTCGATGCTGCCCAGCGCCTCCGCCCCGGTGACGTGCCCGGCCGTCCGCACCACGAACAGGTCGCCCAGCCCCCGGTCGAAGATGATCTCGGCCGCCAGCCGGGAGTCCGAACAGCCGAACAGCACCGCGAAGGGCCGCTGCGCCGGAGCGAGGGCGGCCCTGCGCCCGGCGTCCTGGTTGGGGTGCTCCGGGCTGCCCGCGACGAAACGGGCATTGCCCTCCATCAGCACCCGCATCGCCTGGTCGGGGCCGGATATCGGTGAGGAGATCATGCCTGCACCCTAGATCGCCGCAGGTGGGGCCCGCAGCAGGGGGGCCGGGGCAGGGGCCCGGCGCCGCGTCGCTCCTCACCCGGCCGGCCCAGTCCACGGCCCGCCCACCCCGCTGCGCCCGGCCTCGCCCGGCCCCTTCGCCGCCCGCGTGGCGGGAGGCCGGAGGATATCGTCAACTCGCCTCCTGCGTGGCGGCGTTGGACGTGGCAGTGCCGGTCAGCGGCCCGGCCTGCCCTTGGAGACGAACACCTGGACCGTCGAGTGCGCAGGTGTGGTGCGGCCGGCCTGCGGCTCGGAGTTGATGACCGACCCGGCGGGCACGTTCCAGTCGGTGAACTCGTGGACCTCGTAGCGCAGTCCCGCCGTCTCCAGCGCCCTGATGGCCGCGTCCTTGGCCAGGTTGGCGAGCGGCGGCACACTCACCTGCACCCCGTCGGTCGGCTGCATCGGCGGCGGCGTGGGGGTGCCGAAGGCCATCGAGGGCCCGGGCGTGGGCGTGTCGGAGGGCGCGCCGGGGGAGGGTGTGCCGGACGACGTCGGCGCCGAGGCGTTCGCGGGGCCCGCGGGCAGGCCGCCGGAGGGCGACGGACCCGAACCCGGCGCGAGCAGTGCCGCACCCGTGCCGATGGCGACCACCGCGGCCGCCGCCACCGCGCCGCTGAGCACGGTGCGACGGCGCACCGTGCGCCGGATGGCGAGGGCGTCGATGACGGGGGCCGGGGTGTTGTCGGCGAATGCGGTCATGGCGGCGAGGAGTTCCTTGTCGAAGTCGGGGTCGAAGTCGGGGTCGGAGGCGGGGTGGTCGGGGTCGGGGCCGGGATCGTGGGACGGGAAGCGGGTCATCACGCACCTCCGCGCGAGGTCGGCGGCGCGGACGGGACGTCCTGCCGGGGCAGTGCGGACCGCAGTTTCGCGAGGCCGCGGGCGAGTTGGGAGCGCACGGCGCCGGGGGAGATGTCCAGCGTCTGCGCGATCTCCTGGTCCCCCAGGTCGTGGAGGTAGTACAGGACGACCACGGTGCGCATCCCCATCGGCAGCGTGTGTAGCGCCGCGACGAGCTCCGCGCGCAACTCCACCGACCGGTAGGCGTCGCGCGGGTCGGCGTGCTCGGCGCCGGGCGCCGCGGCGGGCCGCTCGCCGGAGCGGCTCAGCCGCCGCCAGCGGTCGTTGACCAGGTTCACCAGGATCCGGCGCACGTACGCCTCGGGCGCTTCCGCGGCCGCCACCCGCCGCCAGTTGCGGCAGGATCGTTCCAGCGCCTCCTGGACGAGGTCCTCCGCGGTGTGCGCGTCCCCGGTGAGCACGTACGCCGTCCGGAACAGCGCGCCCGAACGCTGCTGTACGAACTCGACGAAGTCGATCCCGGGACTGGCCCTGCGCAGCCTCACCCGCCGCCCTCGCTCTCTTCACTCTTCCGCCGTCACCTTCGCCCCCATGACGGCCCCCGGCACCGCTCTGCTGCACCGCCACCGCGAAAGTGACGCGCCTCACAACGCTTCGAAGTCGAACGGGCCGAACGGGCCGAACGGGCCGGACCACCGCGGCAGCCCGGGGAGCACACACGCGGGCGCAACGATGCGCAAACGATGCGAGTGGCCCGGGCGGTGGCCGCTCCGGGACGGTCGCAGTGTGCACGCACTGATCGACCGGCCGGCACCCCGACCCCCGGCACCCCGGCCCCCGTCAGACGAGACGCCCGGCACCGAACCCCCCGGCATCGAACCCCCGGGCGGCGGCGGACAGGCCGGGCTGCGCGCCCTGGCGGCACGCGTGGCCGGCGGCGACGAGTGGGCCTTCGAGGAGCTGTACGCCGCCACCGCCGGAACCGTCCTGGGCCTCGTGCTACGGGTGCTGCGCGACCACGCCCAGGCCGAGGAGGTCACCCAGGAGGTGTTCCTGCAGGTGTGGCGGGAGGCGGCGCGCTACCGTCCCGAACGCGGCGAGGTCCTGCCCTGGATGCTCACCCTCGCCCACCGGCGCGCCGTCGACCGGGTCCGCTCCGCCCAGGCCGCCGCCGACCGCGACCGCACCGCCGCCCTGCGCGCCTACACCCCGGTCTTCGACGAGGTCGCCGACCAGGTCGAACGCGACCTGGACCGCGGCCGGGAACGCGAACGGGTCCGCCGCGCCCTGGCCACCCTCACCGACGTCCAGCGCGAATGCCTGCTGCTGGTCTACTACGGCGGCCGCACCCAAGCCCAGGCCGCCGAAGCCCTCGGCGCCCCCCTCGGCACCGTCAAGACCCGCATCCGCGACGCCCTGCTACGCCTGCGCACCCAACTCGCCGACCCCCCACCCCACCCGGCACAGCCCCGCGCCCGCACCCGCACCCGCCTGCCAAATCTGTAGACCGACCTACATATTCCTCTGCCCCGCGGTCGTGGTGCGCACAGGAAGTCGACAGGTCCGACTTCCTGCGCGCGCCGGCGGCTTGGTTCTGTGTCCGGGCCTGCCCTGCCGGGGTTCTCGGCGCGCCGGGGGACGAATCTGTAGACCGACCTACATATTCCTCTGCCCCGCGGTCGCGGGTGCGCGCAGGAAGTCGACGAGCCCGACTTCCTGCGCGCGCCGATGGCTTCCGGGGGACGAGCCCTGCTTGCCGTCCGCGTCCGCGACGCCCGCTGCCCCGGCCTGTCCCGCATAGGCTCACGCATGTGCCCGTCCCCGTCCCCGCGGCTGCCTCCGCCGACCGGCCGCCGGCCCAGGCCAGCCTGACCACCGGTGCCCTCGCCCGCATGCTCGGCGTTTCCCCGACCACCGTCCGCTCCTGGGAACGCCGCTACGGCATCGGCCCCGCCCGGCGCGACCCCGGGCGCCACCGCCAGTGGAGCCCGCGGGACGTCGCCGTCCTGGCGGAGATGTGCCGCCTGACCGCCCGCGGCGTCACCCCGGCCGAGGCCGCCCGCCTCGCCCTCGCCGCCGAGGCCCCAGAACCGCCCGAGGCCCCAGAACCGCCCGAGGCCCCAGAACCGCCCGAGGCCCCAGAACCGCCCGAGGCCCCAGAACCGCCCGAGGCTCGCGAGCCGCCGGGGCCGGCTGCCGGCGGGTCGGCCCCCGGTGGCGGGAACGCCCTGCCCGTCGGCACCGTCCGCCCCGAATGCCGGGGGCTGGCCCGCGCGGCCGTTCGCCTCGACGCCCCCGAGCTCGCCCGGATCCTGCGACACAGCGTCGACACCCTCGGCCCGGTCGCCGCCTGGACCGAGGTGATGATGCCCGCGCTGCGCGCCGCCGGCCGCAAGTGGGCCGCCGAGGGCGAGCGCTACGTCGAGGTCGAGCACCTGCTGTCCTGGCACGTGGCCGCTGCTTTGCGCCGCGCCGCCGACCGGGTCGAGCCGCCTCAGGGTCCGGCCGTCCTGCTCGCGGGCATGCCCACCGAACTGCATGCCCTGCCGCTGGAGGCGCTGGCTGCGGGGCTGGCCGAACGGGGTCTGCCGTTTCGGATGTTCGGCCCGGCACTGCCGACCGAAGCCCTGCTGGAAGCGGTCCGCCGCACCGGCCCGCCCGCCGTCCTGCTCTGGTCCCAGGTCGCCCGCACCGCCGACCGGGCCCTGGCCCGCCGTGTCGCCGAGACCACCTGGGGCCCCCACGGTGCCCGCACCCGTCCCGTCGTCCTGACCGCCGGCCCCGGCTGGACCGGCCCCCGTCGCCCCCCGGGCGCCCTGCGCCCCCGCGACCTGCCCACCGCCCTCGACCAGCTGGAGCACCTGCTGCGCTGAACCCCCGCCCCTGCGGAACCGCGGAACGTGCGCCGTACAGCCTTGCCCGCGGGCTCGCGCCGCCGGCTCCGGAGTGAATATACCGACCGGTCTACAGATTTGATCGTGCCCGCAGTGCGCACAGGAAGTCGGCCTGCCCGACTTCCTGTGCGGGGTGGCTCGCCCTCGGCTTCGCCACGCGGCGGGGCCTGCAGGCGGGCGGCCTGCGAAACGGAAAAATATATCGGTCGGTCTACATATTTGACTGTGCGCGCGGTGGGCGGGCGGGGAGCCGGGAAGCGGGGGCGGTTCGGCGTGCGCGAGAAGTCGGACCTGTCGACTTCTCGCGCGGCCGGAATCGTGGCCCAGAAGAAATATGCCGGTCGGTCTACATATTTCCCTGGTTGGGCCGCAGCGCCGCAGTGCCGCCATGCCACCGTGCACAGGAAGTCGGCGGGTCCGACTTCCTGTGCACGGGCAGGCCTGCGAGACAGGACGTGGGGAGAATATGTCGGTCGGTCTACATAGTCAGCTGGCGGGCAAGCAAGCGGGGGCGGGAGGTGGGGGGTGCGGCCCCCGGCTACCGGGGGGTTGTTCGCCCGGGGCCGCGGTTCATGGGCTGATGCCGGGTCAGGAGGCGGGCATCAGGACGGTGTCGACGATGTAGACGGTGGCGTTGGCGGTCTGGACGTCGCCGCACAGCACCTTGGCGGCGGAGTTGACGGTGAAGTCCGGGGCGGCGCCGGTCACGGTGAGGTCGTCGGCGGCCAGGGTCTTGTGCCCGCCGGCGAGTGCCGCGGGAGCCAGGCGCTGGGGGACGACGTGGTAGGTGAGGATCTTGGTGAGCTTGTCCTTGTCGGCGAGGACGGCGTCGAGGTCCTTCTTCGGGAGCTTGGCGAAGGCGTCGTTGGTGGGGGCGAAGACGGTGATGTTCTTCGCGGAGTTGAGGGTGTCCACCAGGCCGGCCTGCTTGACGGCGGTGACGAGGGTGGACAGCAGCGGGTTGTTGGAGGCGGCGGTGGCGACCGGGTCCTTGGCCATGCCGCTGAAGCTGCCGGCCCCGTCCTTGGGGACGGCCGCGCACGCGGTGCCGAACGGCTGCCCGGCCGTCACCTGCTCGGCGGACGGGGCACCGGAAGCCGGGGCACCGGACGGCTGGGCCGCGGCGGCTGCGGTGGTGCTCTTGGCCGTGTCCGAGGACTTCGCGTCGCCGCCGCTGCTGCACGCGCTCAGGGAGGCGGCCAGCAGGCCGGCGGCGAGGACGGCGGCGAAGGGCTTGCGGACCAGGACGGTCGTGTTCATGGACGGATTCTCCTGTCAGGTGGCATCGGGCGGATCCCGGATGCCGAAGGGGTGGGGAGGTCGTGAGGTGGGGTCAGGTGACGGTGACGACGACGCTGTGCCAGCCCGTCGCGCCCGAGGGGTAGGGGGGTGTGCGGGTGGCGGGCTGGACGGCCCCGGTGCCGTCGGTGGCACGGGCCTCGAGGCGGTGGGTCCCGGGGGCGGCGCCGGTCCAGGTGTGGGTCCACTGGCGCCACAGGTCGGGCCCGGCGTCGGCGGCCAGTTCGGCCTGCCGCCAGGGCCCGCCGTCGACGCGCACCTCGACGGCGGCGATGCCGCGGTGGGTGGCCCAGGCGGTGCCGGCCACCGTCACGTCGCCGGGCGGCACGCGGGCGAACGGCGCGGGCACGTCGATCCGCGAGGCGGTGCGGACCTCGCCGGTGCGGTCCCAGCCGCGCCGCACCCAGTACGGGTCGCGGGCGGCGAAGGTGGTCACCTCCAGGTCGACGAGCCACTTGGTGGCCGAGGTGTAGCCGTAGAGGCCGGGCACCACCGTGCGGCAGGGGAAGCCGTGTTCGACGGGCAGCGCCTCGCCGTTCATCGCCACCGCGAGCAGCGCCCGGCGCCCGTCGAGGAGCGTCTCGACCGGGGTGCCGATCGTCATGCCGTCCTGCGAGCGGCCGACGAGCTGCTCGGCGCCGGAGCGGACGCCGGCGCGGCGCAGCAGGGCGGGCAGCGAGGCGCCGAGCCAGCGGGTGGTGCCCGCGTAGGGGCCGCCGACCTCGTTGGAGACGCAGGACAGGGTGTGGTCCAGCTCCTCCAGCCCGAGGGCGAGCAGGTCGTCGAAGCCGATCAGCAGCGGGCGGTCGACCAGGCCGTGCAGCCGCAGCGACCAGGTGCGCGGGTCGATGCGCGGCAGGGTCAGGGCGGTGTCGACGCGGTAGAAGTCGGTGGTGGGGGTGATGAACGGGGGCAGGCCGGGGACCGTGGCGCCGGCGGCGCGCGGCAGCGGTGGAGCCGGGCGCAGCGGCGGCGGCAGGCGGACGGCGGCGCGGGCCGCGCTGACGTCGCCGCGCCGGTCGGACAGGACGCGTGCGGCCGTGCCGAGGGCGGCGGCCGCGCCGATCGTGGCGCCGGCCGCCAGGACGCGCCGCCGTTCGGGCCCGGCCGGCCGGACCGGGCCCGAGCCGAGGGAAGGGTCGAGGGAAGGGCCGGGGGAGAGGGCGGGGCCGACCAGCCACCACAGCACGGCGACCGCGCCGCCGGCCGCGGCAGCGGAGGGCAGCAGGTCGGTGGGGAGGGCCTGCGGGCGGGCCAGCGCGGCCCAGGCGCCGAGGCCGCCGAAGGCCGTGAACAGGGCGGCGGCCGCGCCGCGACGGCGTCCGGCCAGCACGCCGAGGGCCGCGGCCGCGAGGCCCATGACGGTGTAGATCCCGCCCAGCAGGACCGTCTTGTCGCCGGTGCCGAACCGCTGGACCGCCCACGCTTTGACGGCGGTGGGCGCGAGGTCGATCGCCGCCGAGCCGATCGCCACCACCGGTGAGGCCTGGGGGCGGGTGAACGCCGCCGCCGCCTCACCGGCTCCCACGGCCGCGGCGGCGGCCGCCAGCCCGCACAGCGCCGCCACGGCCGGCCCGGCGGCACGGGTGCGTGCTCGGGGGAGGGCGCCCGGCGGGCTGCTGCTCGTCTCATCGGTCACGGTCCTCATTCGGCGGTCCGGCTCCACCGGATGGGTGCGAGTCCGGATACCCCCCGATCGGGTGACATTGCTCTGGCCGGGTGACACCGCCCGGCCAGGGTTGAGGGCGGCGGACGGGCCGCGGACGGGCCGCGGACGGGCGGCGGACGGGCGGCGGAACGGGCCGGACCGCCGGGAGACCCGGCCCCGGCGCCCCGGGCCGAGGCCGCTCAAGGCCGCTCAAGGGCGCCCGGGGACGCCCGGGGCGCCCTTGAGCGGCACCCTCACCGTCTCCTGGCCCCGGCCCGACCCGGCCTTCCGCCGGGCCAGCCGCCCGGCCCGGCCCTCCCGCTCAGGTGAACGGGATCAGCAGGACCGGCGCCCCCGTGGGGTGCGCGGAGCCGGCCGAGGGCTCCACCGTGACCCCGATACCGCGCGCACCGTCCAGGGGGCCGTCCAGCAGGAACGCGCCGTCGCCCCGGGGCATCAGCCCCGCCGGGCGCATCGCGGCGCCGTCGTCGAACCACAGCTCGTACGCCGTGCCGTCCGCCGGGGCGGGCAGGCCGGAGGCCAGGAGGACGGCCCGGCCCTTGTCGTGCGACCAGACCACCGCCCCGGTGCCGGTGCCGCCGGCCGCCGGGCCGCTCGCCCGCCGGGCGTCGGGGGCCGCCAGCAGCCCGGTGACCTGGTCCTGGTGCCGCTGCAGCGCGGCGGCGAGGGCCCTGGCCCGGTCCGCCTCCCGGTGCTGCTGGACGGCCACGCCGCCGAGGGCCGCGGCCGCCGCCAGACAGGCCGCCAGCGCCAGCCGCGGCCAGCCGCGGGCGAGCCGCCCTGGGCGCCGGGCACCGTCGGGTCCGGCTGCGGCGCGCGGGGCCTCCTGCCGGACGGTGTCCAGGGCGCCCATCACCCGCGACTTCAGCTCCCCGGGCACCGCGACGGCCTGCGCGGCGCCCAGCCTGGCCAGCGTCGCCGTGAACTCGGCGACCTCCCGGGCGCAGGCCGGACACTGCGCCAGGTGGCGCTCGAACTGCGCGCGCTCGTCCGCGTCGAGGGCGTGCGCGGCGTAGGCGCCGGTCAGCGTGTGCAGGTCGGCGCCGCTCATGCTCCCACTCCCAGACAGTCGCGTAGCCGGATCAGCGCGTCGCGCATCCGGGTCTTGACGGTGCCCAGCGGGGTGCCGAGCAGTTCGGCGACCTGCGGGTAGGTGTACCCGCGGTAGTAGGCCAGCGTGATCGACTCCCGCTGCAGCTCGGTCAGCCCCTTCAGGCAGCGCCGCACCTGCTCGCGTTCCAGCCGCCCCTCGACCTGCTCGGCGACCTCGTCGAACGCCGGCGTGTGCGAGGCGGCGGCGGCCCGCCGGTCGCGGTCGGCGGCCGCCTGCGCCGCCCGCACCCGGTCCACGGCGCGGCGGTGGGCGATGGTCAGCACCCACGCCAGCACCTCCCCGCGCTCGGGCCGGTAGCGGGCGCAGGTGCGCCACACCTCCAGCATCACCTCCTGCGCGACCTCCTCGGACTGCGCCGGATCCCGCAGCACCCGGCGGACCAGCCCCAGCACCGGGCCCGCCACCGCGTCGTACAGCCGACCGAACGCCTCCCGGTCGCCGCGCGCGGTCCTGCTCAGCAACTCCTTGAGGTCGGCACCCGGACGCCCCGGCCCGGACAGGTGAACGACCGTACTCATCCGGCCGCCTCGCGCTCGCAACACACGGGCGACGGCCCCGGCCAGTGGACGGTGGGCATGGCACGACCTCCAGGGAATCCCGGCCGGGCGGACACCCGGCAGGGCCGACGGAACACGGCGACGTCAGGCGTTCGAAGCCGCACCCGGCGCGGATTGCCCGCCAAGGACACCGGATTCCCGGCCCCCGCGCACGCCCGGATTCCCGGCCCCCCGCGCGCACGCCCGGGCGGGCAACAGCGCGATGTTGTCGGCCCACGGCACACCCCCGCGCGCACGCCCGGGCGCCCGCAGGAGACCCCTGGAAGACTCGAATCCCCGGCCGTGTCCAATCCCCGGCCGCGCCCGCTCCGAACACCCCGGCAGCGCCCCCCGCGCCTGGCGGGGCACGGGGGGCGCACCCGCCCGCACGAGAGGAGCCGCAGGTGGACGAGCCGACCCGGACGCGCCCGCACTGCCTGGTCACCGGTGCCACCGGCTACATCGGCGGGCGCCTGGTGCCCGAACTGCTCGCCGCCGGGTACCGGGTGCGCTGCCTGGTCCGCGACCCGCTCCGGCTGCGGGACCAGCCCTGGCGGGCCGACGTGGAGGCCGTCACCGGGGACGTCACCCGCGCCGAGACCCTGCCCGCGGCCTTCGACGGCATCGACGCCGCCTACTACCTGGTCCACTCCCTGGGCACCGGGCCCGGCTTCGAGACCCGGGACCGGCAGGCCGCCGAGACCTTCGCCGGGGCGGCCGCCGCCGCCGGCACCCGGCGCATCGTCTACCTCGGCGGACTGCTGCCCGCCGGGGTCCCCGAACCGCACCTGTCGGCCCACCTGCGCTCGCGCGCCGAAGTGGGCCGCGCCCTGCGCACGGGCGGCGTCCCCACCGCCGAACTGCGGGCCGCGGTGATCATCGGCTCCGGCTCGGCCTCCTTCGAGATGCTGCGCCACCTGACCGAACGGCTCCCGGCGATGGTCACCCCCCGCTGGGTCGACACCCGCATCCAGCCGATCGCCGTACGCGACGTGCTGCGCTACCTGGTCGGCGCCGCCGCCCTGCCCCCCGAGGTCGACCGCACCTTCGACATCGGCGGGCCCGACGTGCTCACCTACCGGCTGATGATGCGCCACTACGCCGAGGTCGCCGACCTGCCCCGGCGCCTGATCGTGCCGGTGCCCGTGCTCTCCCCGCGCCTGTCCAGCCACTGGGTGGGCCTGGTCACCCCCGTACCGGGCTCGCTCGCCCGACCGCTGGTGGAGTCGCTGCGCCACGAGGTGGTGTGCCGCGAACACGACATCGCCCGCTGGATCCCCGACCCGCCCGAGGGCCTGACCGGCTTCGACCGGGCCGTGGAACTGGCCCTGCGGCGCATCCGCGACGCCCAGGTCTCCACCCGCTGGTCCTCCGCCTCGCTGCCCGGCGCGCCCAGCGACCCGCTGCCCACCGACCCCGACTGGGCCGGCGGCAGCCTCTACCAGGACCTGCGCCGGCGCCGGGTGGCCGCCGACCCGGCCGCGCTGTGGCGGGTGGTGGAGGGCGTCGGCGGCGAGAACGGCTGGTACTCCCTGCCGCTGGCCTGGGCCCTGCGCGGACGCCTGGACCGCCTGGCCGGCGGCGTCGGCCTGCGCCGCGGCCGCCGCGACCGCCACCGGCTGCGGGTCGGCGACGCGCTCGACTTCTGGCGGGTCGAGGAGATCGAACCCGGACACCTGCTGCGGCTGCGCGCCGAGATGCGCCTGCCGGGCCTGGCCTGGCTCGAACTGCGCGTGACACCCGACGGCGCCGGCGGCGCGCTCTACCAGCAGCGGGCGCTGTTCCACCCACACGGACTGGCCGGCCACCTCTACTGGTGGTCGGTGGCGCCCTTCCACGCCCTGGTGTTCGGCGCCATGGCCCGCAACATCACCGAACGCGCCCGACCCGCCCGACCCGCCGGCTGACACCCCCACCCGACCCGCCGCCCGACACCCCCACCCGCCGCCTGATACCCCCGTCCCCGCCCGCCGCCGTACCCGCACCCCACCGCACGAGGCCCCCGATGAGCACCGCCGTCGTCCTGTTCACCCAGGACCTGCGCCTGCACGACAACCCCGCCCTGCACGCCGCCCGCACCCGCGCCGACCAGGTCGTCCCCCTGTTCGTCCTCGACCCGGCCATCGCCCGGGCCGGCTTCGCCGCCCCCAACCGGCAGGCCTTCCTCGCCGAGAGCCTCGCCGACCTCGACCGGGCGCTGCGCGCCGCCGGCTCCCGCCTGGTCCTGCGCCACGGCGACCCCGCCGAACAGGCCGCCCGCCTGGCCGCCGAGTGCGACGCCGACACCGTCCACACCAACGCCGGCGTCTCCGCCTTCGCCACCCGCCGCGAACACGCCCTGCGCCGTGCCCTCGGCGAGCGCCTGCACCTGCACGACGCCGCGCTCACCATCGTCCCCGCCGGCCTCGTCACCCCGGCCGGGCGCGACCACTACGCCGTCTTCACCCCCTACCACCGCGCCTGGCAGCAGGCCCCCCGGCGCACCGTCCTGCCCGCCCCGCGCGCCCTCGCCACCCCCGACGGCCCCGCGAGCGCCCCGCTGCCCGCCGCCCCCGCCGGCACCTCCCCGGGCCGCGCCCCCGGCGGCGAGAGCGCCGCCCGCCGCCGCCTGCGCGCCTGGAACCCGGACGCCTACGAGCAGTTGCACGACGACCTCGCCGCCGACGCCACCTCCCGCCTCTCGCCGTACCTGCACTTCGGCTGCCTGTCCGCCACCGAACTCGCCCACCGCGCCGGGAAGTCCGACACCCCCGGCGCGGCCGCGCTGGTGCGCCAACTCGCCTGGCGCGACTTCCACCACCAGGTCCTCGCGGCCCGCCCCGACGCCGCCCACGCCGACTACCGCCCCCGCCCCGTCCGCTGGTACGACGACGAACGCGAGCTCCAGGCCTGGCGCGAGGGCCGCACCGGCTACCCGATCGTCGACGCCGGCCTGCGCCAACTCGCCCACGAGGGCTGGATGCACAACCGGGCCCGCCTGCTCACCGCCTCCTTCCTCACCAAGAGCCTGCGCCACCACTGGCGCCCCGGCGCCGCCCACTTCCTCGCCCTGCTCGTCGACGGCGACCTCGCCAACAACCAGCTCAACTGGCAGTGGGTCGCCGGCACCGGCACCGACACCCGCCCCAACCGCGTCCTCAACCCGCTGCGCCAGGCCGACCGCTACGACCCCGACGGCGCCTACGTGCGCCGCTGGGTCCCCGAGCTCGCCCACCTGCCCGCCCGCGCCGTCCACCGCCCCTGGGAGCTGGCCGAGCCCCCGGCCGGCTACCCGGCGCCCCTGCTGCCCCCCGACGCCCTCGGCACCCGCCTGCGCGAGAGCGGCTGAACCGCCCTCGCCCGAACTCACCCGCCCCCGCCCGAACTCACCCGCCCCCGCCCGAACTCATCCGAAACCCGCCCGCCCTCGCCCGAACTCATCCGAACGGCGTAGCGCCGCGTCCGCTCCCGCGCGGGCCCCGGCCGCCGCGGGATGCGGGCCCCACCCGCCTCCCGTTGGATGAACCTGCGGCCCGGCAGGCCCCGGGCAGGCCGCCCCCGGCAGGTCAACCCGGCAGGCCACCCCACCCCGGCGCACCACCCGAAGGAGCAGGAGCATGCCCATCTCCAGGACCCGCGACGGCGTCGAGATCTTCTACCAGGACTGGGGCAGCGGACGCCCCGTCGTGTTCATCCACGGCTGGCCGCTCAACGGCGACGCCTGGCAGGACCAGCTGAAGGCCGTCGCGGACGCCGGCCTGCGGGCCATCGCCCACGACCGGCGCGGCCACGGCCGTTCCGCCCCGGTCTACGGCGGCTACGACTTCGACACCTTCGCCGACGACCTCGACAGCCTGCTCACCGGGCTCGACCTGCGCGACGTCACCCTGGTGGCCCACTCCATGGGCGGCGGCGAGCTCGCCCGCTACATCGGCCGCCACGGCACCGGGCGGATCCGCTCCGCCGTCCTGCTGTCGGCGATCACCCCGTCCATGCTCCAGGGCCCCGACAACCCGCACGGCGTGCCCGGCACCGTCTTCGACGACCTCAAGGCCGGCATCCTCACCGAGCGCTCCCAGTTCTGGAAGGACACCTCCGTCGACTTCTTCTCCGCCGACCGCCCCGGCTCCCGCGCCACCCAGGGCAACCGGGACGCCTTCTGGTTCATGGCGATGCACCAGACCATCGAGGGCGGCGTCGACTGCGTGGACGCCTTCGGCTACACCGACTTCCACGAGGACCTGGCCGGGTTCGACATCCCCACCCTGATCGTGCACGGCGACGACGACCGGATCGTCCCCGTCGAGGCCACCGCCCGCCGGGCCGCCCGGATCATCCCCGGCGCCGTCCTGAAGGTGTACGAGAACGGCTCGCACGGCATCGCGATGGTCCCCGGCGACAAGGAGCGCTTCAACGCCGACCTGCTGGAGTTCCTGAAGCGGTGAGGGCGCCTCGGGGGAACCCCGGCAGCCTCAGGGCGCGCGGCGCAGGGACAGTGCCGTGACGTCGTCGCGGCTGCGGCCCCCGCTCCAGCGGCGGGCCTCGCGGTCCAGGGCCTCGGGCAGCAGGGAGGCGGGGGCGGCGGCGAGGGCGGCCAGGCCCCGCTCGACGGGGTAGAACGCGCCGGTGGCGTCCTGGGCCTCGGTGATCCCGTCGGTGAGCAGCACCAGCACGCCGTCCTCGGGCAGCGCGAACCACCGGACGGTGCGGACCTCGTCGGTCAGCTCCGCCAGCCCGAGCGGCACCCCGGCCGGCAGCGGCACGGCCTCGACCCGGCCGCCGTGCAGCAGGTAGGGGGCGAGGTGGCCGCAGTTGACGGCCTGCACGTCCGCGCCGCGCTCCACGCCCAGCACGGTCGCGGTGACGAAGCGCTCGCTCTCGCCGCCCTGTACCGCGTACGCGTTGTGCCGTTCCACCGCCGCCTCCAGGGCGTCCGCGACGCCGGTCAGCGCCGGCTCCCGGAAGGCCGCCTCCCGGAAGGCGCTCAGCACCGCGAAGCCCGCGCCGATCGCCGGCAGGCCCTTGCCCTGCACGTCGCCCACCAGCACCCGGGTGCCGTACGGGGTGTCGGCGACGTCGTACAGGTCGCCGCCGACCAGGGCGTCCTCCTCCACCGGCCGGTACAGCCCGTACAGCTGGACGTCGGGGGTGAGCACCGGCAGCGGGCGCAGCAGCTGGCGTTGCAGGGCGACGGCGGTCTGCCGCATCCGGAACAGCTCCCGCTCGCGCCGCACCCGGCGCGCGCACAGCCCGACCACGGCCGCCTCGGCGCCGACCACCCCCACCAGGGTGCCCACCCGGGCGGCCAGCGAGGACGGCGGGAACAGCACCGTGCTGACCGCCACCACCCCGGCCACCCACACCGAGGCCGCGACCGTCTGCGCGACGGTGCCCAGCCCTGCCAGCAGGGCCGGCAGGAACACCAGCAGCAGCACCAGCCGGGCGCTGGTGCCGCTCGCCGCCTGGGCGAGCAGCACCACCGCGGTGGAGGCCAGCACCCCCAGCACCACCGCCCGGTTGCCCGGCGCCCGCGTCCCCCCGCCGTCCCGCTCCCCGCTCCCGTCCCCGTCCGCGCCGCCCACCCCGCCGTCCTCTCCGCCGCCTCGCCGTCCCCCCAGGCATACCGGCGGCCCCACCCGGCCGCCAGCGCAGCCCGCCCGGACGGGCGAGCGCCCGGGTCGGTGCCCGCTCGGGAGCGCCCGCCCGGGCCCGGCCGTCAGACTGCCCGCCGCCCGGCCGTCAGACTGCCCGCCGCCCGGCCGTCAGGCGCAGGTGCTGTCCGCGCAGAGCTGCCACGGCTCCCAGGAGACGAACCGGTCCGCCTCGGTGGTCCGCCAGGAGCGGTCGCGGTTCCACTCGCGGACGGTCACCCGCAGCCGCCCGTCCGGCAGTTGGACGACCGAGGACGGCGCGCCCAGGCCCGCGTTGGGGTCCGGCAGCCGGGGCAGCCGGCGCACCGGGCCCCAGGAGTCCCGGGCGTCGCCGTCCTGGCTGCGCACCTCCATGGCCGCGCTCGTGTCGGCGCCGGAGGCGAAGGCGTGCAGCCGGCCGTCGCGTTCCCTGAAGAGCGTGAGCCCGCCGTGGTAGGGCGGCGGTGACAGCTCGAAGTTCTCGGTCGGGGTCCAGGAGTCGCCGGGTGAGGGCAGGACGGTGTGGCAGAAGCCGCCGTAGGAGGCGAAGAACACCTCCAGGGCGCCGGCGCCGTTCTCGACGGCGCTCACCTGGTACAGCTTCGGGCCCACGGGGGTGGCGCTGACGCGCTCCCAGCCGCCGTAGGCGCCCCCGGGCGCGTCCTGGGAGCGGTGCCAGACGAAGGGCAGGAGGGAGGCCGCCGAACTGTCGTAGAACTGCTGGAACTGTTCGGTCCGCCCGTCGGAGCGCGGCGTCTCCAGCAGGGTGTTCGGGAGGGCGGTACTGGCCAGGCCCTGGGCGGTCGCGTCGGCCCCGCACCCGGCGGCGATGCCCGGGGCGGGGGCGGTGCCCGCCGTGGTCGTCGTGGCCCACGCGGTCGTTCCCGCGAAGGCCACGACCAGCACACCCGACAGCACGGCTTGCGGAAGTCTCCTGTACACGGTCGGTGAACCTCCCCATTCGGTAACGGAAAAGGAGTGCCCGGTACGGGAGTTGGCCGCTTCGCCAGCCCCTCGCGCGGGACCGGCACATTCTCGTGCACCGGCGGCGGGGCGGACAGGGCGCCTGCGGGGCGGCCGGACGGGATCCGGCCGAACGGCGGCCCGCCCCCGGCGGCGGGGGAAGGCCGGCCGGTCCGGGGGTCGACTGGTCAGGCGGCCGGCAGGTCCGGGACGTCACCGCGGGGACGGCCGCGGAACAGCTCGTCCAGGTGGTGGGTGAGGATCGCCAGCGCGGCGTCGCCGGTGCGCTGGCCGCCGAGCACGCTGGAGCCGAGGCCGTTGACCATGGCCAGCAGCCCGGCGGCGGTCATCTCCGGGTCCCTGGCGGGGTCGATCTGCCCGTCCTGCTGGGCCGCGCGGACCTGCTTGGCGAGGAAGCCCTCCAGCAGGTCGGGCTGGGGCGTCCCGTGCTTCTCCACCAGCGCGGGATCGCTGAGCACCAGCGTGTAGTACGCGGCGTAGGTGCGGGTGATCCGGCGGCTCTCCGGGTCGGTGGGCAGGATGCTGGACAGGACCGCGGTCACCAGGCCGCGCGGCGTGGACGGGGTGGCGGCCGCGGTGATCCACGCCGCCATGCGGGCCTGGAGCTGGGCGCCGAGCCGCTCCAGCGCGTCCAGCAGCAGCCCCTCCTTGGTCGTGAAGTAGTACTGCACCAGCCGCAGGGAGACGCCCGCCTCGGTGGCGACCGCCCGCATGCTGGCCGCCTGCAGCCCCTGGGTGTCGGCGATGCGCAGCAGCGCTTCGGCGATCTGCCGCCGGCGTTCCTCGTGATCGACCCGCGCGTTCATGAACGACCTCCCTGGTACACCCGTATCATGCCGTGATACACATGTATCATGCGAATCAGCCAGTTCAAGAACGACCAGGCCGGGGACCGGTTTCGCGCCGCCTACGAGCGGGCCCTGACGGAACTGTGGCCCGGGCCGCGGACGGCGCTGGACCTCCCGACCGCGTTCGGGACCACCCGCGTCTACCGGACCGGCCCGCAGCGCGGCGAGCCGATCGTGCTGCTGCCCGGCTCGGGCGGAAACGCACTGATGTGGCACCGCTACATCGACACGCTGGCCCGCCACCGCCCGGTCATCGCCGTCGACACGGTCGGCGAACCGGGCGCGAGCGTGCAGAGCGCCCCGATCGCCGACGGCCGGGACGCGGCCGCCTGGCTGGACGAACTCCTGACCGCACTGGAGGTGACGGACGCTCAGGTCGTCGGCTGCTCCTACGGCGGCTGGCTGGCGCTCCACCACCAGATCCACCACCCCGGGCGGGTCGCCTCCCTCACCCTGGTGGACCCGGCCGGCTTCGCCGACATCGGCGCCCGCTTCTACGCCTGGGTGATCGCCGGCGGCCTCGCCGCCACCGCGCCGCGAGCGCTGCGCCCCCGGCTGGCCCGCCTGGTCGGCAACAGCGCCATCCTGGAGACCGAACTGATGGCCCTGATGCGCGCGTCGATGGGGTTCCGCCGCGCGCTCCCGGTGCCCCCGGTCCTGTCCGACGAGGAACTGCGCCGCCTGGACGTCCCCGCACTGTTCCTGCTCGGGGAGCGCAGCGCCATGCACGACGCGCACGCGGTCGCCGAGCGCCTCGGCCGCCTCGTGCCCTCGGCCCGGACGGAGATCGTGCCCGGCGCCGGCCACGCCCTGCCGACCGACCGGCCGGACCTGGTGGCCGACCGCGTCCTGCGCCCCGCCGGGCGGTAGCGCCACCCGGCCGGGCCCGGGGGCTCCCGCACCCCGCGGAGCCCCCGCCGAGGCCCGTCGCACCCGCGCCCGCACCCGGCTGCGCGCCGAGTTCCCCGCAGGACCCGCCGCGCGGGCGTGACACCGCGGCCCGCCCGTACGGGACGTGACGGAACGTCAGGACGCGGGGGCCGCCATCAGGTCGTGCAGCAGGTCGTCGCCCAGGCCCAGGCCGGTCTTCGACTCGTCGGGCAGGTGGTAGTCGCGGTACCAGTCCGCGGGGGCCTCCGGGTGCGGGCCGCTGACCGCCACCCGGCCGGCGCCGTAGGGGGCGATGACGGCGGCGGCGCGGTCGTTGGAATAGCGGGCCAGGACGTCCACGCCCGGGCCGTCGACGTCGAAGTACGGGCCGTCCTGGAAGTACATCCGCTGCGGGTGGCCGCGCCAGGCGACGTCGACGAGGCGGTCCTGCTCGTCGGTGACGGTCGCCCCCCGGGAGCGGATGTACTGCCCGGAGTCGCCCGGCAGGAGGTCGTAGCCCGGATCGCCGGCCAGGTAGCCGCCCATGCACAGGCCCAGGTAGCGACCGCCGCCCCGGACGTAGTCGCGCACCAGCTCCGGCGAGAAGCCGGGGTCGCGCTGGAGCAGGCCCCACGCGGTGCTCACCTCCTGCCCGTTGGTGCCGCCCGGCTGCACGTACAGCGCGGCGCCGGCCAGCACGCCCGCGCCGAAACGCAGCCGCTCCTCGGGCCCGACGTAGCGCACCGCGAAGCCGTCGCGCTCCAGCAGCTCCCGCGCCGCCTCCGGGCAGCCCTCGCAGGCCGCCGGGCCCCGGTAGACCAGTGCGAGCGGCCGCCCGTCGGCGGCGGCGACCGCGTCGCCGGCCGCGCCGTCCGGTGCGGCGGAGGCGCCGCAGGCGGACGCCGTCAGCAGCGCCGCCGCCACCGCCAGGGCCGCGGCGGCCCGCCCGGGCCGCCGCCCACCCCTCATGACCGGCACTGCCGCCATCGCTGACACCCTCCCCGGACAGGACCTACGCCGTGTGCAGCGACGACGCTACGGGCACAGCGGCCCGCGCCGCACGTCCGCCCCCCGAACGGGTGCACCCGCGCCGTCCGCGTTGACGGGCCGCGGGCCCGGGGGAGTAGCGCGGGCGGACGGGTCAGGCGGACGCGGCCCGGGCGGTGCGCCACTGCTCGAACTGCTCCGGGGTGCGCACGCCGTCGTCCAGGACGGCGCGGTAGACGTCCCAGCCGCGCACGCCGCGGCCGTACTCCGGGTGCTCGGACCAGGCGTGCTTGATCCGCAGGACGGCCTCGCGGGCCTGCGGGGTGAGGCGCGGCGGCAGGTCGCGCAGGTGGGCGAGGTCGGGCTGGCGGGCGGGCTCGTCGACGAACCACAGGTCGAGGGTCCAGTCGCGGCCCTGCGGGCAGCGGTAGTCCAGGCCGAGGTAGAGGCCGTCGGGGTAGGCGGCGGGGTCGGTGTTCCAGGTGCCGGTGTCGTTGCGCAGGCGTACCTGCCGCACCCGCGGGTGCAGTGCCAGCCGCGCGCCGAGCGCGGCCACCCGCTCGTGCGCGGCCGTGTCCAGGCGCGGGCACACCACGGTGACGTCCAGGTCCCGGCGCACCATCAGCCCCAGCGCCGAACTGCCCACCCGCACCGGCTCCCCGAGGGCGCCCAGCAGCTCGTCCAGGCCCAGGTCGGCGCTGACCGCCCCGGCCTCGGCCTGCCGTTCGTCCTGGCGCCGCAGAAGATCGTCCGTCGTCATCGGGCCAGTCTGCCAGCGGCCGCCGACCCCGGGAATTGGCCCATGAAATCGGCATGGAATTGCCACCTGATAGCTGGTCTTTCCGGCCCTAGCCTGGTCCCATGACGACGACGAGCAACGCCGCCCCCGCCGCCCCCGTGCTGACCCGCCACGCCGGGGCCGAGACCTGCGCCGACCCGAGCAGCACCATGACCCTGCTCGCCGACTCGGCGCACACCGAGGGCGGGTTCACCAGCTACCGCTCCACCTTCGCCAAGGGCGCCGTCGGGGCCCCCGCGCACTTCCACACCCGGGCGTGGGAGCTGTTCTTCGTCATCGGCGGCTCGCTGCAGGTGCTGGTCGGGGAGGAGGTCACGATCCTGGGCGAGGGCGACTTCCTCGCCGTGCCGCCGCACACCCCGCACGCCTTCGCCGCCGCCCCGGGCGCCGAGGCCGACGTCCTGTTCGTGTTCACCCCGGGCCTGGACCGCTTCGACTACCTGCGCCTGCTGGGCCGCGTCATGCGCGGCGAGACCGACCCGGGCGCGATCGCCGCCTCCGCCGGGCGCTTCGACAACCATTACGTCGACAGCCCCGCCTGGCGCGCCGCCCTCGACCGGAGCGCCGCCCGCGCCTGAGGCCCCGCCCCCTAGAAACCGCCCTGCCCCGCCCGGGGCCCGTGACGGCCGTTCCCGGCGGGCCGGTGCGGGCCGGGTGTGGAACGGTGGAAGCCGGGGGTGTCCTGGTTGCGAGAGGAGTGGCCATGTCGTCGAAGCGTCGCCGCAAGAAGAAGGCCCGGGCCCGGCGCGGGGCCAACCACGGCCGCCGGCCCCAGTGCTGAGCGCCTGAACCGTGCGTGCGGCCGGGGCGCCGCCCCGGCCGCACCGGCCGCTCAGCCCAGTTCGCGCCCGCGCCCGCGCGGCACGGCGTGGTACGTGCAGGTGTCCGTCCAGTCGCGGCCGAAGGTGAGCACCAGCACCGGGCCCCGCCCCTCGGCGCGGGCGGCGCGCAGCAGCGCGGCCGGGTCGCCGTCCGGCGGAATCTGCTCGTGCCGGAAGCGCACGTCGCTGCCCGGGCGCGGCCAGCGCGGGTCCGGGCGGGGGATGCCGGGCAGGTCCCAGACCAGGGTGGCGTCGGCGGTGGACAGGCTCGGGCCGGGCATCCGCCGGCCGTCGGGGAAGAGGCCGCGGTCGCGGTGGTAGCGCAGCGCGTAGGCGACCGTGCCCGGCGAGTACGGCGGTTCGTCGCCCCAAGTGTTCGGGAAGCCCCAGTCGGCCAGGCCCGCCGCCTCGATCCTGGGCAGGACGGCGGTGATGTCCTCGCCGGTGGCGAAGTAGGCGGCGGCGCTCATCCGGCAGACCAGCACGCCGCGGCCCTCGGCGGTGGTGGTGAGCAGGCCGAGCGAGGAGGGGCGGTCGCAGTGGTCGGCGACGCGGGTCAGCAGGTGCGTCACGCCCTCCACCGCGGCCAGGCCCTCGACCAGCCGGCGGATCCGCTCGCGCTCGGCGGCCCGCAGCGCCTCGACCCGCGGCGAGGAGGCCAGGGCGCGCAGCCGGCGGGTGGTGGGCAGACGGGCGCGCAGCGCGTCCCGGGCCCGTACGGGCTGGGCCAGCAGCATGCCGAGCAGGTACTCGAAGCCGTTCACCGGGCGGGGTCCTCTCGGGCCGGGGAAATGCAGAGAGACCGCTCGGGCCGCTGGGGCCGGGCGGTCTCTGCTGTTCGGACGGGCCCATGCGCCAACACGGCCCGCTGCCGGTGTTCCCGAAAATTTGGAGTAGACAGCGCCCCCGGGTTCCTGACCCGCAGGTCTGGATGACGCTGCTGCACATCGTCACATTCAGCCAGGACGGCTACAAGGGCGAGTTGCACAAAAATGCATCAAATTCCGGTTTCGAGTTCCTGAACTGCACTGATGCCAGAGGGTTGTGACGAGATTGCGGGCCGGGCCCGGGATTCTGGCGCATCAATCTTCGCGATGTTCACCGAACCGATTGGGAATCACCCGTACGCCTGACAGAGTGTTGCGCGAAACGGGTTCCTCGCGTGACGCCAACCACCGAAGTGCCCGTCCGTTGGAGTAGACGGTGATATAGGAGGTCCTCGATGACGAGGAAGCGGAAGAAGAAGCGCGCCCCCGCCCACTGCGCCGCCGGCCACCCGGCGCCGCCGCGACCGGGCCTGCCCTGGCCGTCCGGCCCCGTGCGGACGGCCGTGGTCGTCGTCGTGGTCGTCGTGGCCGCAGCCCTGGTGAGGACGGGCATGTCGGCGGGAGCGGCACTCGAACTGACCACCGGCGGGCTGCTGTTGAACGCCAGGCTCCGGCAGGGGCGGGCCTAGAAGGAACGCCGGACCGCGATGGGACGCCAGGAGAAACCGATCGCGGCGACCGAGCCGGCCCTGGGCCGACTCGCCGCGTTGCTGCGCGAGCAGCGTGAAGAGGCGGGGCTGACCTACCGTCAGCTCGCCGACCGGACCAACTACCACCCGACCACCCTGCAACGGGCCACCAGCGGCCGGACCATGCCGAACTGGGAGGTCGTCGAGGCCCTCACCCGGGCCTGCGACGGCGACCTCAAGAAGGCCCGCCGCAAGTGGACCCAAGCCAACTACTGGGCCCACGTCCCGCGCCCCTCCGGGACCCAGCGCCGGGCGCCCCGACGGCTCAACCCCGAGCAGGTCGACTCCCTCGCCGACCTGCGACGGGCGATGCACGAGATGCGGCGCAAGGCCGACTGGCCCTCCCTGGAGGAGCTGGACCGCCGGGCCCGGGCCGGGGGAGGGCGCCTGCCCTCCAGCACCCTGGCGCTGGTCCTCAGGGGTGAGGCCCCGCTGCGCAAGGCGGTGTTCCTCACCTACATGGAGGTCTGCGGGGTCAAGGAGGCCCGCCGCGCACTGTGGGCGGCGGCCTGGGAGCGGACGAACAACGCCCGCACCCCGGCACCGGTCAACTCCCGCACGTACCAGCGGGAGTTCACCCGGGCCATGCAGTCCTCCAGCAGCGGCACCTCGACGGACATCCTGTTCAAACTGTGGGTGACCCTGCGCAACAGCCTGGCCGCCGACCGCGCCGAGGACGCCGGCCACCCCGCCGCGACCGGCCGCGACGGCACCGGCGACAGCCCGCCGGTACTCGTGTGACCCGGTCCGCGGACGGGAACGCGCCACCAGCGCCCCGTCCGCGGACCAGCACCCACCCGCGCCACCTCGGGAATCAACCATGCCGACACCACCACGACAGCCGACCACCACGACCACGACCATCACCACGACCACCGCCACCGGACCGGCGCTGGGCCTGTGGGCGCTGTACGACCTCCACCTGCGCCACTACCTCGACTACGCCGCCCTGCTGCTCCCCGCGGCCGACGCCCCGCTGGCCGTCCAGGGCGCCTTCGACGACCTCAGCGGCCACTGGCTCGACGCCCTGGCCACCGCCAGCCCGGCCGCCTGCGCCTGGCAGGCGGTCCGCCGACGCGTCTGCGCCCTGGCCGGCCCGCGCCCGCTCGGCCCGGTCGCCCACCTCACCGCCCCCCAGCAGGACGTCCTGCTGCTGCACCTGGTCCTCGACCTGCCCGCCGCCGAGGTCGCGGCCCTGACCGGCACCGAACCGGGCGCCGTCCACGTGCAGTTGCGCTCGCTGGCGGCCGTCCGCCGGTAGCCGCCGCCCCGGCCCGCTCCCGTCGTTCCACCGGCCGGGCTGCCCCCGGCCGGTCCGGCGGCTCATCGCGCGGGGCTCGCGACCGGGTCGGGGTCGGGAGCGGCGGGGGAGGGGGCGGCGGCGCGGGCACGGGCCCGGACCTCGGCGACGGCCGGGCAGGTGGCGTAGACGCGGGTGAGGTGGGCCAGGTGGTCGGCCTCGGACTCCAGGTCCTGTCCCAGGGCGTGCGGCGGTTCGGCCGCCGGGGCGGTGCGCGGGGTGTCGGGGTTGGGCCGGGCGCCGGCGGCCGCGCGTTCCAGCGCGGCGGCCAGCGCGGCGGCCTCGGCGGTGGCGCCGGCCCGGGCGGCGGACGGGGGGAAGCGCGAGGCGGCGGCGGCGAGCCACCGCGGGGTCCGCGGGTCGAGGTGCTGGCGCAGGATCAGCCGGGCGTCGTGGATCTCGATGATCCGCCGGTACAGGGCGAACTGCGGGTCGCGCGGCGGCAGCAGCGGCAGGCGGCTGGCCGGGGCGAGCGCGATCTCCGGCAGCACGGTGTGCAGGTCCCGCCAGAGCGGGGCCAGCGCCCGGTAGCGGCGGTGGGCGCGCAGCCAGCCGCGGACGGCGGCGTGCGCGGCCGGCCACACCGTGGTGCCCAGGCCCGCCGCGAGCAGCGCCACGCACAGCAGGCCCAGGACGCCGCACAGGGCGTCCTCGGCGCCGGCCTGGGTGCCGGTGGCCGCCGCCTGGACGACGTCGTCGACGCCCCAGGCGTTCCACAGCAGGCCCGCGACCAGGCTCAGCGTGAGCAGCCGCAGCCCGCTGCGCTGGCGCCCGGGCGCGGCGGCGCGGGCGAGCCGGGCGAGCTGGCGCAGCAGGGCGGTGAGGCAGTAGGCGAGGTAGAGCACGCCGGCGGCGGTGTACCCGGCCAGTGCCAGACGGGCGCCGGTGGAGGGCGCGGCGGTGAGGTCGGAGGCATCCAGGCCCGGCGCGGCGGCGACGAACAGGACCGCCCGCACCCCCAGGACGCCGGCCAGCAGGGCGAGCTGGCGCCGCACCGCGCGGCGGGGAAGGTCGGGCGTGTCTGACAATTCCCGCCGGGCGCACGACGCCGGGCATCCCGCCTGGACGCACCGGCGAAACGCCCAAGTACGGCCCAGTACGAGGACGCTTCGCCGGCACGCCCAGCCGGGCGCCCACCGCCGCGCGCTGATCCGCCGCGAATTGTCAGACACGCCCTCGGGATCGCGCAGGACGCCGGCCAGCAGCCGGATCGCGCAGGCCGCGCCGATGCGCAGTACGTCGCCGAGCAGGACGGGCACGGCGGGCGCGATCCCGAGCCGGTGCAGCCGGTCGGCGGCCTGGACGGTGGGCGGGGCGAGCAGCAGCAGGGCGGCGGCGAGCAGCGCGGTGGCGTAGCAGCTGTAGCGGGCGATGGCGCGCGGGTTGGTCCGGCGGCCGCGGGCGAAGTGGCAGGCGCTCAGGGCGAAGAACAGCGCGACGCCGTAGAGGACGAGGCCGCTCACGGACGCCCCGCCGCCCGGCCGTCGGCCGCCCGGCCGTCGGCGGGTCCGGGCTCGCCGGTGAGCAGGGCGTCCAGGACGTCCAGCGAGTCCGGGTGCGGGGCGGGGCCGGGCGGGTGCGCGGCGTCGGCCTTGGCGGCCCGGCTGAGGATGAGGGAGGCCAGCAGCTCGGCCTCGCGTTCCTGGGGCTCGTCGTAGCCGGTGCGCCCGAGCACCCGCCGGACCAGGTCGGGGGACAGGTGCGGCAGGAGGTCCGCGGCCGGGCCGAGCGGCGCGGAGCCGGCGTGGTCCAGGAGCAGGTGGGCGATCTCGTGGACCAGGATGTGCCGGCGGTGCAGCGCGCTGGTGTCGGCGGTGTACAGGATGTAGTCCGCCTCCCGGGTGGACACCAGCAGCCCGCAGGGCGCGTTGGGCCGGGCGGCCACCGGCAGCAGGTCGATCGGCCGCCCCCGCCGGCGGGCGATTTGCTCCAGTAGCACGGTGGTGTCGAACGGGCTCGGCAGTTCCAGCTGTTCGGCCATCCGCCGGCAGCGGCGCAGCGCCGATCGGTAGCACCTGTCGTCCCGCACGCTGTGTTCCCCTTCTCGATCAGCGGCCCCGTTCCCCCCGATCTCCCGACCGCCGTGGCTCCGCCTCCGTGCCTGGCCCCCGCCTTGGCCCCCGTCTTCGTAGCCCCCCGCGCCCCGTCCGCCCCGGACCCCGTCCGCCCCGCCCGCGGCCCCGCGCCCGCCGCCGGCGTCAGGGCGCCGGGTTCCGGCGGGCCGCGTCCCGGCGGGCGATGACGTCGATCAGCTCGCTGACCGTGTCCAGGCCCTCGGAGGAGAGGCCGACCGCGCGCAGCGCCAGGCTGCGCACGCCCGCGTCGCGCAGCGCGCCGAGCAGCGCGAGCTCCTTGGCGATCTCCGCGCCCTGCCGCTCGTCGAAGAAGTACGCGGGCGGGACCTGGAAGAACTGGGCGAGCGCCTCCAGGTGGCGCTTGGTCGGGTTGTCCCGGCGCCCGGTGCGCAGCTGCCACAGGTAGGTGGTGGAGAACGACTCCCCGGTCGCCTCGCGGCAGGCCCGGGCCACCTCTTCGTTGGTGTACTGCTCGCGGTCGGGTCTGCGGACGGTGTGGAACAGCGCCTCGATCCTGGCCGCGAGCCCGGACAGTTCCACCGGTCCGTCCTCCCGGTTCGATTCCGCCATGGCCCGCCCTCCTCACCGGGGCCCCGCACGTCTCCTCCTGGCGGGCGGGCAGGGCCGGCCAGGTCACGATAACCCAACGGCATCAGCTGGCGTGGATCACAAGATACCGCCGATCAACGTCAGTTGACCCCTCCGTCGGCGGCTGACATCCTGGACCGCGGGCGGACCAGTCGAACTGACTGACCATCAAATCCGTTCGTGTTAAAGACATTTGACGTTTCCCCCGGATCGGCCGAACGATCTCGGCAGGCCGGTAGTGTGACCGACTCCCCTGGGACCGCCAGGCATCGACGCCCGAGACGGGACCGGCCGGACCGGCCGGCCCCACCGACGGCACGACGTGGGAAGGGGGCGCCCGTGAACACGGCGCCGCGACACCAGACGGTGCGGCTGGGCTTCCTGTGGCGAGCCGCCGGCGCCCCCGTCGGCTGCGTGCTCGCCCTGGCGATGGGCGTCGCGCTCGCCGACAGCGGGGACGCAGGCCGGATGGGAGCCGTCCCCGCGCTGCTGCTGTCGAGCGCGGCCGTCCTGGGCGTGGCCCTGCCCGTCCCGTACGGCTTCTGGCTGCGCGCCGACGACCACGGCCTCACCCTCGTACGGGCGTTCGTCCCGCGCCGCTACCGGTGGCGGGACATCCAGGGGCTCACGATGGACGCCGGGCAGGACGCCGACTCCGGCGCCCACCGGCTCGTCCTGCTGCTGCGCCTGACCCCGGCACCCCGCCGGACCGCCCGCGCCGCCCGCATCGCCCGCGCCGCACACCTGCACGGGCCGGTCCTCGGCATCCTGGGCACCACCCGCGACGGGCTGCCGCGCGGCACCGAACCCCGCCGCCTCGCCGAACTGTTCGACCTGCTCCGGCGCCACGGCGTCCCCTTCGACGACCGCCGCTACGCCGACCTCGTCCTCACCGCGCACGGCTACCCGGCGCTCGCCCACACCGCCCCCGGCGCGTCCCTCTCCGCTCGGCCCGCCGCCCGCCCCGACGCCGCCTGAACCGGGACCGAACCGGGCCCGCGCAGCCCGCCCCGGCCGGCCCGGCCCTTTGAGCCGCCCACCGCTGAGCGCCCACCGCTGAGCCGCCCACCGCCCCGCAGCCGTTGACCCCGACGGAAGCGCGCCCGCCCGGACGGCGCGCCAGGACGTCAGGAGAGCGGCGATGCTCAGGTTCCACGGCGCATGGCGGATCACCGTGGTCGGCAAGAACGCCAGCTTCGACCAGCGCGCGGTGGTGCGCGGCCCCTACGGCACCCGGACGCTGCCCGGCCGGGTCGGCGCCACCCTGGAAGTCGACGAGGACAGCTGGACGCTGACCCTGGAACACCACCTGTGGGGCCGCAGCTGGCAGCCGAACCTGCGCGTCACCCCCGGGCCCGTCACCGAACGCGACGGCGTCCGCAGCCGCCTGCTGACCAGCAACGACTGCCACTGGCCCGACAAGCCCCTGGACTACGTCAACTTCGTCGTCCGCCTCGACCAGAGCCTCGCCCCGGCCCCCGTCCTCGCCCCTGTCCGGGCCGTGCGCCCCGCCGACTCCCTGCAGCCCTCCGCGCCCCGGGCCATCCGCACCTCCTCCGGCGACGTCGGCGACTTCGGCGCGCCCGCCCCCCGGCCCGCGGCCACTCCCGCGCCCAGGCCGGCGCAGGCCCCGGGCACCAACGCCCGGCCCGCCGCGACCCCCTGGTAGCCCGCCCCCGGGCCCGGGGGACAACCCCCGGGCCCGGCGGCCCGCTGCCCGGATGGCCCGGACGGGCGCCGCAGGGTTGGCTGGACGCATCCGAACCAACCGATCCGAAAGGCCGTCACCCGTGCTCCTGCGCAAGACCGTCCGCCGCCGCGCCGCCCGCGCCACCGCCGTCGCCGCCCTCGCCGCCGCCCTGGGCGCCACCGCCATGACCGGCAGCGCCCAGGCGATCGTCAACGGCCACGACTCCACCGAGCGCTACCCGTTCATGGCCACGATCCCGATGAGCGCCAAGCAGATAGCCGACGGCACCTGCGGCGCCACCCTGATCGACCCCCAGTGGGTCCTCACCGCCGCCCACTGCGTCCAGGGCTACCCGGGCAGCGAGCTGACGCTCGACGGCACCGTGCGCATCGGCAGCGCGCACCGCAAGAGCGGCGGCACCGTCCGGGCCATCACCCGCACCGTGGTCCACCCCGGCTTCAGCTTCGGCGACGGCCAGACCCGCCCCAACTACGACGACCTCGCCCTGGTGCGCCTGGACCGCCCCGTCGCCCAGCGGCCCCTCCCCGTCGCCCAGCGCCCCGGCCCGCCCGGCACCCCGACCCGGCTGCTCGGCTTCGGCACCGTCGTCGACACCCCCAAGTTCGAGGAGATGGTCTTCCCCGACCGCCTCCAGGAACTCGACACCCGCCGCGGCGCCGTGGCCGACTGCGCCCCCGGCTACGCCGGCCCCACCCGCCTGTGCACGACCAGCCCCACCCCGAAGGCCATGGCCTGCTTCGGTGACTCCGGCGGCCCGCAGATCCAGCGCGGCCGCGGCGGCCGCTGGGAGCTCATCGGCACCACCTCCGGCCCCGGCGCCCCGGGCGTGCCCTGCTCCGAAGGCCCGGGCCTGTACACCGACGTGCGCGCCTACGCCGACTGGATCCGGGCCACCATCGCCGCCGGCTGACCCGGCTGACCCGGCCGACCCGGCTGACCTGTCTTCGCCTGACTGACTGACCGGCCGATCCGGCCGACCGCCTGACCCCGGTGGCCGGATGCGCCGGCCGACCCGACGGTAAAGTCCCAGGTGAGCACCGTCGCGCCCGAGGAGACCCCGCCATGCCGACCGACCCCGCCACCGGAGCCGCCGCCGACCGCCCGCCGATCGCGCGGTACGGCCTGGGCACCGCAGCCGTCGGCCGGCCCGGCTACATCACCCTCGGGCGTGACGGCGACCTGCCCGCCGAACGCACCGTCGAGGCGCTGCGCGACCGCACCCACGCCCTGCTCGACGCCGCCTACACCGCGGGCGTGCGCTACCTCGACACCGCCCGCTCCTACGGCCGCTCCGAGGAGTTCGTCGCCCAGTGGCTCGCCGAACACCCCGCGGCCGCGGCCGAGATGACGGTCGGCAGCAAGTGGGGCTACACCTACACGGCCGGCTGGCAGACCACCGGGGTGGCCGCGCACGAGGTCAAGGAGCACTCCACGGCGGTGTTCGACCGCCAGCTCCACGAGACCCGCTCCCTGCTGGGCCCGCACCTGGACGTCTACCTGGTCCACTCCGTCACCCCCGACAGCCCCGCCCTGACCGACACCGCCCTGCACGCCCGCCTGGCCGACCTGGCCGACCTGGCCGGGCAGGGCGTGCGGGTCGGCCTGTCCACCAGCGGCCCGGCCCAGGCGGACACCATCCGCGCCGCCCTGGCCGCCACCGTGGACGGCCGCCCGCTGTTCACCGCCGTCCAGGCCACCTGGAACCTCCTCGAACCCTCCGCCGCCCCCGCCCTGGCCGACGCCCACGCCGCCGGCTGGCTGGTCGTCGTCAAGGAGGGCATGGCCAACGGCCGCCTCGCCGGGCGCAACGCCACCGGGGACGACACCGCCGCACTGCGCGCCCTCGCCGCCCGCACCGGCGCGCCCCTCGACGCCCTCGCCCTGGCCGCGGCCGCCGCCCAGCCCTGGGCCGACCTCGTCCTGTCCGGCGCGGCGACCGTCGACCAGCTCGCCTCCAACCTCACCGCCGCCACCCTGCGCCCCGACCCCGACGACCTGGCCGCCCTCGCCACCCTGGCCGAACCCGCCCCGGAGTACTGGCGCACCCGCGCCGCCCTGCCCTGGTCCTGAACCGCCCCCGCCGCACCGCGGGCCCGAACCCCGCCGCCCGAACCCCCGTGTCAGTGACCGCCCCTACGGTGGCCGCATGACCTCGGACCTGTCCCGTCTCCTGCCCGCCACCCTCCCGCCCGGCCGCCTGGTCGGCGGCGAGGACGGGCCGGAGCCGCTGCTGTGGATCAGCGACGCCCCCGCCCCCGCCGGCCTGTGGCAGCAACTCCACCGCGCCCACCCGCAGTCCGGCCTGTGGCCGCTGCTGCTCGTCCCCCTCGGCGACGGCGCCGACTACCGCCCCTGGCTGTCCGGCGAACTCTTCCCGGCCTCCGCCTCCGACCCCACCCTCTACGACCCCGACGCCCTGCTGCGCCGCTGGTGGCAGCAGCTCGGCGGCACCGACGAGGACGCGCCCGAGAGCCCGCCCGAGAGCCCGCCCGAGGGCCCGTTCGAAGCCGAGGACGCCGCCGAACTCCACGCCGCCCTGGCCCCCTTCGGCCCCGCCTGGCCCGGCACCGCCCCCGCCGCCGCCGTCCCCGCCGGAGCCCCCGGCATCGAAGCCCGCGGCCTGGCCGACGTGCTGCTGTCCGTACGGGACGCGCGCCTGGGCCTGGTCGAGGCGGGCAGCGGCGCCGAGGCGCTGGCCGCCTGCGGCTGGAGCGGCCCGCTCAACCACGAGGACGACACCGCCAAGATCGCCGCCGTGCTCGCCGACTGGGAACGCCGCTTCGGCGCCCAGGTCATCCAAGTCGGGTTCGACACCCTGGAGTTGAGCGTCGCCGTCCCGCCCGCCACGCTCGCCGAGGCCCTCCCGCTGGCCGCCGAGCACACCGCCTTCTGCCCCGACCTCGTCTTCCAGGGCACCGGCGCCCTGACCGCCTACGCCGAACGCCTCGTCGCCGCCCACCAGTGGTCGTTCTGGTGGGACTGACCCGGCACCCGTTCCCGCCACCGAGCCCGGGGTCACCGGACCAGTACGGCTGAAGGGGCTGGACTATCCGTTGTGCGCTTCGAGCTCGGTCGTCGGCGCCCGTTGGGTGGCCGCCCACGACGCCAGGAGCGCCAGACTGTCAGCGGTCGGTGTGCCCGCGGGTGCGGTGTAGACGTTGAGGTGCAGGCCGGGTTCGGCGGGCAGTCCCAGGGACTCGACGTCCAAGTCGAGCCGGCCCGCGATCGGATGGCGCACACGCTTGCGGCCGGACCGGTGCAGCCGCACGTCCTGAGATGCCCACCGTTGCCGGAACAGCTCACTGGACGTCGACAGTTCGCCGACCAGGGTGATCAGCTCCTCGTCGTGCGGATCGCGGCCGGCTTCCATGCGCAGCTTCGCGGCCACGCCACCGGCAATGTGGTCGTAGTCGACAAAGAAATCCCTGGCCGCCTCAGGGTTCAGATAGACGAACCGCGCGGTGTTCGCGGGCCGTCGCGCGTCGGCCAGCACCGGTGAATACAGCGCGCGAGCGAGTTGGTTCGTGGCGAGCACGTCGTAACGGCCGTTACCGATCCAGGCCGGCGCACCGGAGATCGCGTCGAGCACCTGCTGCAGCGTCGAGCGCACCGTCACGGCAGGCCTGCGCCGGCGTGGGCCGCTGGGCGCCGTGGACTGGCGCGCGAGGTGGAACAGGTGGTCGCGCTCGGCCTCGTCGAGTTGCAGGGCGGAGGCCAGCGCGCCGAGCACGCCATCGGAGACACCGGCGAGGCGGCCGCGCTCCATGCGCACGTAGTAGTCGACCGATACCCCCGCCAGTAGCGCCACCTCCTCGCGGCGCAGACCCTTGACCCGACGGTTGCCGCCGTAAGCGGGCAGGCCCGCCTGCGCGGGTGCGATGCGGGCGCGACGCGAGCTGAGGAACTCCCGGATCTCGGTGCGCAGATCCATCGCGGCCATCCCCTCACCGTAAGCCGGTCCCGCAGTCTAAGGGGTGCCCGATGCGGTCGTCGCGATGCCGCCGTCCACCGGGATGACGGTGCCCGTGAGGTAGGACCCGGCCCGGCTGGCGAGAAACACGGCGACACCCGCCATGTCGTCGTCGCGGCCGATCCGGCGCAGAGGGGCCGCCGCCGCGATCGTGTCGCCGACGGCATCGAGCGTGGACGCCGTCATCCGCGACGGGAACACTCCCGGTGCTACCGCGTTCACCGTGACGTGCTGTGGGCCCAGTTCCCTGGCAAGCACCCTGGTGAGTTGATGGAGTGCCGCTTTGCTGCTGGCGTACGAGTAGTTGGGCGACTGGGCGACGTGGATGGCGGCGATACTGCCGATGTTGATGATCCGCGCGGGATCATCGGCGGTGCCCGCCCTGCGAAGTGCGGGGAGCAGCGCCTGCACCAGCCAGAACGGCGACTTGAGGTTGAGGTCGATCACCGCGTCCCAGGCCTCGTCCGGGAACGTCGCCAGCGGCTCGCGCCACATCGCTCCCGCGTTGTTGACAAGGATGTCCAGGCGTTCCGAGCCGACCTGGACAAGATCGGCGAGGCGCTGACACTCGTCGTGCCTGGACAGGTCGGCGGGGATTGCTCGAACGTCGCCGAATTCGGACAGCAGATGCTGTGCCTCCGCGCACGCGTCTGCCTTGCGCGAGCTGATGACGACGCGGGCGCCCGCCTGGAGAAGGCCGCGCGCTATCATCAGCCCGATTCCCCTGGTGCCGCCGGTGACAAGGGCGTACTTCCCACTCAGATCGAAAAGTTCCGCGTGAGTGGTGAATTGGTTGTCCGCCATTGGTCTCCGTCTGTTCTGTCGTGGAAGAATTCGCCGACACGGTCGCGAATTCGGGGCAGCTGAATTGAACCGATGGGGTTGAAGCTGCGGTGTGTGTCCATGGTGACAGGCGTTTTGAACGTCTGGGAGACCCTGGTGATACAGGTACTGTGAGAGCCCCCCTCGCCTGATGCGCTGACCCCGGGACCCGTTCCCACCGCCGGGTTCGGGGCCGTCGGGGGCGTCGAGCCACCGCAGGCCGTGCCCCGCCAGGCTCGCCCACCGTCTGGGCAGAGGTGGCTCAGCGACGGCTCGTCATCCAGAGCGACACCGTCAGGCGCCGCCGCCCCGGCCCGGGTCGGCGGCGCCATCGAGCGGCATCAGTTGGTGCCGAATTCTCCCGTGCGGACGGCGGTGACGAAGGCCTGCCAGGCGGCGGAGGGGAAGACGAGGGCCGGGCCGTGAGGGTCCTTCGAGTCACGGACGGGCATGACGCTCGGGAAGCCGGGCGCGACCTCGACGCACTGACCCCCGTCGGTGCTGTGGGAGGACTTGATCCAGTGGGCAGAGGACAGATCGGGGCGGGAGCTCATGGTGCCAGTTCCTTCCGGATGCTCGGGGTCCTGGGTTGCGCGGCGCAGCCATCGCGGATGGCTGCGCCGCGCAGGTGGATCAGTTGGTGCTGAACTCCCCGGATCGGATGGCGGTGATGAATGCCTGCCAAGCGGTTGGTGGGAAGTTAAGGCGGGGGCCGTCGGGGTCCTTGCTGTCCCGAACCCGACCAGGGTGCGCGTCATCCACTTCGACGCAGGCGCCACCATCGTTGTTGCTATGGCTGCTCTTTCGCCAGCTCTCGTGATGGTTCGCTCGCACGGCCGTACTCCTTTGAGATGCGCCTGATCATCGCCCGGGAGTCCCGGGGCGACGGGGCCAGGGCCCTCAGCAGATCGTATGACCTCCGGCGGGCGGCCACACCCTCGACATCTTCGATGAGTTCGCCACTACGGGCCCCCTCTTCCCAAGCCACCATCGGACGGCCCGGTACCGAATAGAGAAAGAGCGACCCTCCCATCTCGGCATGGACTCCTGCTGCGAATGGCAGAACCTGCACGGTGATGTGCGATCTCTGGTCTGACGCGATGGCATCGAGTTGTCGTCTCATCACCGTTGCGTCCCCGACCGGCCGTCGGAGAGTCGACTCATCGAGGATGAACCAGCAATGCGGATGAGTCGGCGAGACCAACCGTTTCTGGCGGTTGAGGCGTGCTGACACCAGTGCGTCGAGTTCCTGCGGGGTGGCATACGGATGACCCGCGAGAAGTGAGAGTCGTGCGACCTCAGGGGTCTGTAGGAGCCCTGGAATGGTGGCAGCAGAGAACTCTTCGATGGTTTCCGCCTTGGTCTCGATCTCGGACCAACGGCGGTACTTGCCGGGAAAATTCTCCTTCTTGGCGAGTATGTAGATGCGGCCGAAGAGTCCGTTGGTGCCGAACGCGGCATCGAGTTTGGCCGGAAGGTCCGGCGGTGGCATCGACTCGGCGCGCTCGATCCTGGCCAGGTGCCCCTTCGAGAAGCAGCCGAGGATCTCGGTCAGTTGATCAAGCGACATGGAGCCGGCGAGCTCTCGGTGATTGCGCATCTCCCAGCCGAACAGGTCGCGGGCCGAGCGCCCCGGATCCAACTTATTGGGTTTGAAGGCCATGGAGCCCCTCCAATGTGTCCAACCACAACGTGGCACACGTCCACGCTGGTCAGCCTAGCTGCGGCGAGTAACGATTGAGGTGCAGAAAGTGAAGTCGATCGTGAATCGGCTCGCGGGACTGCAGATTCGCGTGGAAGGCGATCAGTCATGACCATGAAGTCACCCCAGCCTGCCAAGCTCCACGGCTACGGCGTGCGCTGGGACACCGAGACCCGCCTCTACCGGGTCCGGCACGAGCTCACCGGGGATTGGCTGCGCCAACCGGACGGTGAGCTCAAGGGGTTCGGCTCCTTCTCCGAGGCCTGGGGTGCCTGGCGCGTCTTCGAGGTCCACAAGCGGCCGGGGGAGTGAGCGTGTCCTCGATGCTCTCCCGCGCGACCGCCGACCAGCGGCGCCAGGCGGCCGACGTCCTCGACGACCTGACGGCCGTCCTCGCCCTGGGCGGCGTCACGTTGCCGTCCGTCGAGGTCGACTGGGAGCACGGCCGCAGGACGGGCTGCTACCTGGTGAGTCTGGGCTCAGCTCGTGCCGTCGAACTTCTGCGGGTCGTCGACCCGCTCCGCAAGGGGCTGCGCTACGAGCGCCTGACGCATGACGACTGAACTCCTCGCCCGCCTGCTCTGGTGGGCCGGCTTCTCCCTCCTGCTCCTCGCCGCCCTCAGAAGGTGAACCGCCCGATGCAAGACCCCCGCCTGCTCGCCAAGCCGCCGGTGTGCCGGCTCGGCTGCCTCGTCCTCGTGCGCAACCCGCGCGGCGACGTCCTCCTCGTCGACCCGGACTACATGGACGGCCTGATCCTGCCGGGCGGCGCCGCCCAGCCCAACGAGCCCCCGCACCTCGCCGCCGCCCGCAACCTGCACGCGGAGACAGGGCTCAACCTGCGTCTCGCCGACGTCCT